>JAEYXM010000258.1 GCA_023428465.1 Actinomycetes bacterium | reverse complement strand
CCCGGGAGCCGAGCCCCCGCCGGCCGACCCCCCGCGAGCGGCCCCGTCCTCGACCTGCCCGACGCCGTCGGGCACGGCGAAGTCCGCCGACAGCACCGCGATGTCGACCAGCGCGAGCAGGCGCTCGAGCCCCGGCTTCCAGGAGCCGCCGTCGAGCAGGACGGGAACCCCCCGCCGCCTCGCCTCGCGCGCGAAGTCCTCCGCGAGGTCCAGGTGGTGCCCATCGACGAGCAGGACGCCGACGCCCGCCCAGAGCCCGGCCGCCGCCCCGCCATCCGCCCTCTCCGCGCCGCCGCCGGCGGCGCCGCCGTCCGTCTCGCCCCCACCCCCGAACCCGCGCGCGTTCACGGACACCACCGCCCGCTCACCCGTCGCGCCCGTGACCAGCACGGTCGACACGGGCGGGCTCGCGCCGTCGGGCGCCGTGTCGACGACCTCGACCCCGTGCGCCCGCAGGTCACCGGCGACGGCCGCACCGAGTGCCCCGCCCCCGATGCGCGTCACCAGCCGCGCCGGTACCCCGAGCAGAGCCGCCGTCACGGCGGCGTTCGCGGCCGGCCCGCCCGCGGCGACGAGCAGGTCGGTCGCGACCACCTTCTCGTTCGCGGAGGGCACCCGGGTGACCGTCTGCACGACGTCGAGCGTCGCCAGCCCGCACGCGAGCACGACGCCGTCGCTCGCCCCGGTGCCGTGGATCGCGTCGTCCGGCCCTGTCCCACCTGCGGCGCTGGTCGTCTCCACGCCGCCAGGCTAGGGCCGGGACGCCCCGGCCCCCGCGTCCTCCACACCCACGTCTCCTGCGTCCCCGCCACCCGCCCGCCACCCGCCGGGCGCCCGCCCGCCATCCACCGGGCACCCACCGGCCGCGGCGCGTTCCGCCGCCGCCCGCGGTCGCTTACGGTGTGCCCATGACCACCTACGCCGACGACCCCCGCACCGCACCGCCGCTCCGTTGGGGCATCCTCGGTCCGGGCGGGATCGCGCACACGTTCGCCCGGGCGGTGCGGCACACGCGCCAGCAGATCGTCGCGGTCGGGTCCCGCAACCGGGACCGCGCGGAGCGCTTCGCGACGCAGCACGGCGTCCCCACGGTCCACGTGGGCTACGACCAGCTCGTGAGCGACCCGCAGGTCCAGGTCGTCTACGTGGCCTCCCCGCACTCGGAGCACCGCGAGCACGCCCTCATGGCGATCGCCGCGGGCAAGCACGTGCTCGTGGAGAAGTCGATCACCCGCAACGAGGCCGAGGCGCGCGAGATCGTCGACGCCGCGCGCGCCGCGGGCGTGTTCTGCATGGAGGCGATGTGGACGCGGTTCCTGCCGCACGTCGTCGCGCTCCGGTCGGTCCTGGCGCGTGGGGACATCGGCAAGCCGGTCGGCTTCATCGCGGATCACGGTCAGGCCTTCGCCGACCGTCCGGCGTCGCACCGCATCCACAACCCCGAGCTGGCGGGCGGCGCGCTCCTGGACCTGGGCGTGTACCCGGTGTCCTTCGCGCACGACCTCTTCGGCGTCCCGGACCGCATCCAGGCGGTCGGTTCGCTGACCCCGACGGGCGTGGACGGCCAGATCTCGATCGCGCTCGGCTTCGGCCCCGACGTCCAGGCGTCGCTGCACACGACGTCACTGGCGCGGACGGCGACGACGGGCGTGGTCTTCGGCCAGGAGGGTCGTGTCGAGATCGCGAGCGACTTCTACCGCCCGACGTCGTTCACGGTGACCCGCAACGACGGCACGTGGTGGTCGTACGACCGTGAGGTCGACGGCGGATTCCAGTTCCAGATCGCCGAGGTGGCGCGCCGGATCGCCCTGGGCGAGACGGAGAGCCCGGCGATCACCCTCGAGAACTCCCTCGAGGTGATGCGGACGATGGATGAGATCCGCCGCCAGGTGGGCGTCGTCTACCCGGGGGAGTGACCGAGGGCGCGACCCACGCAGCACCGGACGTCACGCAGCACCGGACGCCACGCAGCACCGACGCAGCGACCTGTGGAGGGCCGCCGGGGCGCGTCGGCGCGGGCGGCTACCCTGACGCCGTGACCGCCGACCTCCCGACGCCCCCTGCCGCGGCGACCGCCCCGACGGGCGTGCTGATCTCGTTCGAGGGCGGTGACGGCGTCGGGAAGTCGACGCAGCTGAGCCTGCTCGCCGAGTGGCTCACCGCGCAGGGCTGTCGTGTCGTGACGACGCGCGAGCCCGGCGGGACCCCGGCGGGCGTCGAGCTGCGCCAGGTCGTCATGCACGGCGATCACGTCGCCCCGCGCGCGGAGGCGCTGATCTACGCGGCGGACCGGGCGCACCACGTCGCGACGCTCGTGCGGCCCGCGCTGGCCGACGGCGCAGTCGTGCTCACGGACCGCTACCTCGACTCCTCGGTCGCGTACCAGGGCACGGGGCGCGAGCTCGGCGCGGCCGAGGTGGAGCGGCTGAACCTCTGGGCGGTCGAGGGCCTCCTGCCGCACCTGACCATCCTGCTGGACCTGGACCCGGCAGTGGGCCTGAGTCGCCTGACGGGCGCCCCGGACCGTCTCGAGCGCGCCGGCGCCCAGTTCCACGAGCGCACGCGGGCGGCGTTCCTCGAGCGCGCGGCCGCGGATCCGGGTCGCTGGCTCGTCCTGGACGCGGCCCGCCCGGTGGACGACGTCGCGGCGGACGTGCGCCGTCGGGTCGAGGAGCTCCTGGCACGCCTCGAAGTGCCGGCTGCACCATGAGTGTCTGGGACGCCGTCGTCGGCCAGGCGCACGTGGTCGAGGTCCTGCGGGCGGCCGTGGCGGACCGCTCCGCGATGACGCACGCGTGGCTGATCACGGGGCCGCCCGGCTCGGGTCGTTCGGTCGCGGCGCGTGCCTTCGCGGCGGCGCTGCAGTGCCCGGACGGCGGCTGTGGCGGCTGCCAGGCGTGCACGACGACGCTCGGCGGCACCCACGCGGACGTCACGGTGGTCGCCACGGAGAAGGTGACGATCAGCATCGAGGAGGTGCGGGACCTCATCTCCGTGGCCCAGCGCGCCCCCTCGCAGGGTCGCTGGCGCGTCATCGTGCTCGAGGACGCGGACCGCATGGTCGAGCGCACGTCGAACGTCCTGCTCAAGGCGATCGAGGAGCCCCCCGAGCGGACGGTCTGGCTGTTGTGCGCGCCGAGCCCGCAGGACGTGGTGGTGACGATCCGCTCGCGGTGCCGGGGCGTCGTGCTGCGCGTCCCGCCGGTGGCCGACGTCGCGGCGCTCCTCGTCGAGCGGGACGGCGTCGACCCGGCGCTCGCGGAGGTCGCCGCGCGCGCGGCCCAGAGCCACATCGGGCTCGCGCGGCGCCTGGCGCGGGACCCGGAGGCGCGCGCCCGGCGGTCGAGCACGCTGCGCTTGGCGGGCGGGATCCGCGGTGTGGGTGATGCGGTGCTCGCGGCGGGCGAGCTGGTCGAGGTCGCCGCGGCGGAGGCGAAGGCCGCGACGGCCGACCGGGACGCGGCGGAGCGCGCCGAGCTGCTGCGCACCCTGGGCGCGACCGAGGGCCAGACGCTCCCGCCGACGCTGCGCGCCCAGATCCGCCAGCTCGAGGAGGACCAGAAGCGCCGGGCGACGCGCGCCCAGCGCGACGTCCTCGACCGGTCGCTGGTGGACCTGCTGTCCCTGTACCGGGACGTGCTGGTCGTCCAGCTCGGCGCCGACGTCGAGCTGGTCAACGTGGCTGAGGAGGCCGAGGTCCGGCGGCTGGCCTCGACGTCGACCCCGGAGCAGACGATCCGTCGCATGGACGCGATCGGCGAGACGCGGGAGCGGCTCGCGGGCAACGTCGCGCCGGTCCTGGCGATGGAGGCCATGGCGGTCGCGCTGCGCCCCCAGGGCTGAGCCCCGCCCGGGGCCCACCGCCCTGGCCCGCGGCCACGAACGCGACCCACGGGCGTCGGACACATTGACTACGGTGGGGCACGTGCCGAACGCCTCCCGTGCCCGCTCCACCCGTGCTCTTCCCGTCGTCGCGCTGCTGGCTGCCGCGGGCCTGGTCCTCGGCGGCTGCGTCGCCCCGATGGAGCAGAGCACGCCGTCCGACGCTCCGACGCAGGACGTGCCGCCCACCGAGGGCCCGGACACCACGGATGCGACGGGCTGGACGCTCGACGAGTTCTACGCCCAGCAGATCCCCTGGGAGGGCTGCGGCGGCGCGGACTGCGCGCTCATCCAGGCCCCGCTCGACTGGGACGACCCGGCGGCCGGCGCGATCGAGCTGTCGATCAAGCGCGTGCCCGCGACGGGCTCGGACGCGCAGCGCATCGGCTCGATGCTGACGAACCCGGGCGGCCCGGGTGGTTCGGGCCTGGACTTCGTCGACTACGTGGCGGACTCGGTGGTGGGTGACGAGGTCCGCGCGTCGTACGACATCATCGGCTTCGACCCGCGCGGCGTGGGCGAGTCGACGCCGGTGACCTGCGGCGATGACGAGGTCATCGACGCGTACTTCACCACGGACCTGCCGTTCGAGAGTCAGGCCGACGTGGAGGCCGCGCGCGAGGTGGCGCGTGAGTTCGGCGAGGCCTGCCTCGCCGAGACGGGCCCGCTGTTGGGCAAGGTCGACACGGTGAGCGCGGCCCGCGACATGGATCTCATGCGCGCCCTGCTCGGCGACGAGAAGCTGTACTACCTCGGCTACTCCTACGGCACGTTCCTGGGTGCGACGTACGCGGACCTGTACCCGGAGAACGTGGGCCGGCTCGTCCTCGACGGCGCGCTCGACCCGTCGATGAGCAACGACGACCTGGTGATCGGCCAGGCCATCGGCTTCGAGAACGCGATGCGCGCCTACGTGGAGGACTGCCAGGCGTCGTCGGGCTGCCCGCTGGTGGGTTCGGTCGACGCCGGGATGGCGCAGATGCTCGAGCTGACGGAGCGTGCCGAGGCCGACCCGATCCCCGCGGGGGGCGACGAGGTCAACGGCACCCTCGCGATGTACGGGATCATCGTCACGCTGTACGACGACGCCTCCTGGCCGTACCTGACGATGGCTCTCGACGAGGCGATCAACGACGGCAGCGCGACGATCCTGCTGGAGCTCGCGAACTTCTACCTCGACCGCACCCCCGACGGCCACTACACGACGAACTCGATGCAGGCGTTCAGCGCGATCAACTGCCTCGACTACCCGATGGTCGTGCGCGAGTACGACGAGATCGTGGCCTTCGCCGAGGAGGTCGCCCAGGTCGCACCGACCGTCGGCCGTGACTTCGCCATGGCCATCGGCTGCGAGTCGTGGCCGTTCGAGGCGACCGGCACGCGCGCGCCGATCACGGCGTCCGGTGCCCCGCCGATCCTCGTCGTCGGCACGACGGGCGACCCTGCGACCCCGTACGACTGGTCCGTGGCCCTGGCGGACCAACTCGAGTCGGGCGGTCTGCTCACCTGGGAGGGCGAGGGTCACACGGCGTACGGCCGCGGCGGCCCGTGCGTGTCCGACGCCGTCGAGACGTACCTGCTGACCGGCGAGCTCCCGCCCGAGGGCACCACCTGCTGACGTCGCGTCGGGGCCCGTGACGCGGGCCCGACGTCGGCCACGGACCTTTCGCTTTGGAGGCGGCGGTCCGGGCTGGGTACAGTAGAGCCCGCTCGCCGGGCCTGGCCCGACGCGCGCCGCCTTAGCTCAGTCGGTAGAGCGGTTCACTCGTAATGAACAGGTCGTCGGTTCGATTCCGACAGGCGGCTCAGACGGAAAGGGCCCCGCCACCAGCGC
>JAEYXM010000215.1 GCA_023428465.1 Actinomycetes bacterium | reverse complement strand
CCGCCCGACGTACTGTGTTCAGGTGGACGCGACGGGGGGGACCGGCACGGCCGTACAGCTGCGCGGCCTCGTCAAGCGCTTCGGCGCCACGCTCGCCGTGGCCGGTGTCGACCTGGACATCCCCGCGGGCTCCTTCTACGGCGTGGTCGGCCCGAACGGGGCCGGCAAGACCACCACGCTGTCCATGGCCACGGGCCTCCTCGTGCCCGACGCCGGGACCGTGCACGTGCACGGCATCGACGTGTGGACCCACCCCGCGCAGGCCGCACCGCTGCTGGGCGTCCTGCCCGACGGGCTGCGGCTCTTCGACCGCCTGACCGGCCCGGAGCTCATCAGCTACGCGGGCCTCCTGCGCGGCATGGACACCCGCGTCGTCGAGGCCCGCCGCGACGACCTCCTCGCCGCGCTGGACCTCACCGGTGCCGGGTCGACGCTCGTCGCGGACTACTCCGCCGGCATGACCAAGAAGGTCGCGCTCGCGTGCGCACTCGTGCACGCCCCGCGCGTCCTCGTCCTCGACGAGCCGTTCGAGGCCGTCGACCCCGTGTCGGCGACCGGGATCCGCACGATCCTGCAGCAGTTCGTCGCCGCGGGCGGCACGGTCGTCATGTCGAGCCACGTCATGGCGCTCGTCGAGCGGGTGTGCGACCACGTCGCCGTCGTCGGCGGCGGCCGCGTGCTCGCGGCCGGCTCGCTCGACGAGGTGCGCGACGGCCGCAACCTCGAGGAGCGGTTCGTCGACCTGCTGGGCGGGACCACCGAGACGCCGGAGCTGTCGTGGTTGCGACCCTCGTCCGACTGAAGGTCCGCATCCTCCGCCACACGTTGGGGCGCGAGGTCTGGCGGCTCGTCCTGCTGGTCATCGGCATCCTGTGGGCGCTCAGCATGATGCCGTCGGTCATCGGCGGGTCCCTGTGGCTGTCCCACCAGGGTCATGGCGCGGCGCGCGACATCGTCGTCGTGGCCGGGTCCCTCGCGGTCGCCGGGTGGACCTTCATCCCCATCCTCGTGCCCGGCATGGACGACTCCCTCGACATCGGCCGGTTCGCGACCTCCGGCCTGCGGGCCCGTCGGCTGGCGCCCGGCCTGCTCGTCGCGGGGCTCGTGAGCGTGCCCGCGGTGTTCACCGGCATCCTCGCGCTCGCACCCGTGCTCGCGTGGCACCGGGTCGGAGGGCCGACGGTCGCCCTCGCGGTGGCGGCGGCGCCCGTCGCGCTCCTCACGTGCGTGCTGCACGCCCGCGTGTGCACCGAGCTCGCGTCGCGCCTGCTCTCCTCGCGCCGCTCGCGCGAGACGGGCACCGTCATCGGCCTGCTCGCCGCCGTCCTGGCCGTCCCTGCGGTCCTCGCGCTCGGGTCGCTCGGTCTGGAGGGCGCGCTCGAGAAGGTCCCGACGATCGCCCAGGTGCTCGGCTGGACCCCGTTCGGCCTGGCGTGGGCCGCGCCGTCGGCGATGGCCGTCGGTGACGCACCCGGCGCGTACGCACGGCTCGCGCTCGCGGTCGTGTGGGTGGTCGTCCTGGCGGTGGTGTGGACGGTGCTGCTCCAGCGCGCGCTCGTCCAGCCTCCCTCCCACTCGGGTCAGGCCCGACGGCGCAGCGACGCGATGCTGCCCAGGTCGGCCACGCGGCGCCACCCGGGTCTGGTCGCCGCGGTCGCCATCGCGCGCCGCGGGCTGCGCTCCTGGACCGCCGACCCCCGGTACATGGGTGCGCTGCTGGGTGCCGTGGTCGCGCCCGTCCTCATCGTCATGCTGGGTGCCGCGGTCGTGGAGGCGCCCGACGTCGTCGTGCTGGGGCTGGGCGGGTTCATGGCGGGGACGATCGGCTGGGGCCGGCACAACGACCTCGCCTACGACGGCAGTGCTTTCTGGCTGCACCTCACGGCGCACGTGCCCGGCTGGGCGGACCGCCTGGGTCGCACCCTGTCGACGTTCGTGTGGGCGGCACCCGTCGTGGTCACGGTGTCGCTCATCGGCGCGATGGTCGTGGACCGCTGGGACCTCGCCGGGGCTGCCGTGGGCCTGGGGGTCGGCGTGCTGTGCGGCGGCCTGGCCGTGTCCGCGGTTGCGAGCGCCCTGCTCCCGTACCCGGTCCCGGAGGCCGGGGCGAACCCGTACGCGGCGCAGATGGGCGCGGTCGGGGCGACGCTCGTGGCTCAGCTGGTCAGCTCGATGGCCACGATGGTCGTGTCCGCGCCCGTCGCGGCGTTGTACGCGCTGTCCTTGTGGTTGCAGCCCGGGCTGGCGGTGGCGACGCTCCTGGTCGGCGTCGTCGGCGGGCTTGCGACGCTTGCGGCGGGCGTGATCCTCGGGGGACGGGTGTACGACGGACGTGCGTCCCGCCTGCTCGTGCGTCTCGGTTGAGGTTCCGACGCCGGACGTAGACTCCCGCCATGAGCGAGCCGACGACGCCCGGCGCCCCGCAGGCGCCCGCCGGACCTGGGACTGCGACGAGCGTCCTGGAGCAGACCGAGACGCGCGAGGAGCTGGAGCCGGGCGACCACGAGCGCTTCGCCCACTACGTGCGCAAGGAGAAGATCCTCCAGTCGGCGCTCTCCGGCGCCCCGGTGGTCGCCCTGTGCGGCAAGGTCTGGGTGCCCGGCCGGGATCCGAACCGCTTCCCGGTGTGCCCGATCTGCAAGGAGATCTACGACGGGCTGCGTGACCCGCAGGACGGTGGCGACGCGCCCTCCGGCGGCGGCGAGGGCTGACCTCGACCCCGCGACGGCGAGGCAAAACGAGTCAGTACCGAGTCGGTAGCGCGCCACGATGGCGCGTTTCAAGATGCGAAGTGGTTCAACCCCTGTCAGGCTCCTTCCAACAGATCTCCCGCAACCCGCGGTGACTGACGGAAGGAACGGACATGCCGAGCTGGCTTCTCATCCTCATCGTTGGCGTTCTCCTGCTGATCTTCGGTGTCGCCGTCGAGGCCGCCAAGTTCCTCATCTGGATCGGCATCATCGTGCTGGTGGTCAGCCTGATCCTCGGTCTCGTGGGTCGCGGACGACGAGTCGTCTAGCACCCGACCGACGCGGAACGCCCGGGGCCACGCGGCCCCGGGCGTTCGCGTGTCCGGGTCAGGCCGGCGTCGGCGCCGGCGTCAGAGCGTGACCGTCACCGTCGGGATCGCGGGGTCACCCACCGACAAGCGCCGCGCGCCCCGCGGCAGCTCCGCCCGCGACGTCGCATGCCGCTGCGCCGCGCGCGTCACACCCGCCGTGCCCGTCCACCGCGAGTCCACCGCGCCCTGCTCGACGAGCGGCACGTGCAAGGGCCGCAGGTCGCCGTCCCTCGGGGCCCACGTCGCGACCGCGTGGTCGTCCCCGCCCACCACGACCTCCTCGACGGCGCGTCCCTCGGCGCACAGACGCCGCGCCGCCGCCTTGCGCCCGCCGACGCTCAGCTTGTGCGCCGACGCCTTCGCCACCGGGGCCAGGACCCCGCTGGAGTCCTCGCGCGCGACGAGCTTGTAGACCATGCCGCACGTCGGCGCACCCGAGCCCGTCACGACGGACGTACCCACCCCGTAGGAGTCCACCGGCGCCGCCGCGAGCCCCGCGATCGCGTACTCGTCCAGGTCCGAGCTCACCACGATCTTCGTCCGGTGCGCCCCCAGGGCGTCCAGCTGTGCCCGCACCTCCCCGGCGAGCGACGTCAGGTCGCCGGAGTCCAGGCGCACGGCCCCCAGCTCCGTCCCGGCCACCTCGATCGCTAGCTCCACGCCCCGGCGCACGTCGTAGGTGTCCACGAGCAGCGTCGTCCCGCGGCCCAGCGCCTCGACCTGCGACACGAAGGCCGCGCGCTCGTCGTCGTGCAGGAGTGTGAACGCGTGCGCGGCCGTGCCGATCGTGGGCAGGCCGTAGCGGCGCCCCGCCTCGAGGTTCGACGTCCCCGCGAAGCCCGCGATCACCGCCGCGCGGGCCGCCCCGACAGCCGCCTGCTCGTGCGCGCGGCGGCTGCCCATCTCCAGGCACGGCCGGTCCAGTGCGGCCGCCGTCATGCGCGACGCCGCCGAGGCCACCGCCGAGTCGTAGTTCAGGATCGACAGGACGAGCGTCTCGAGGATCACCGCGTCGGCGAACGTGCCCTCGACCGTCATCAGCGGCGAGCCCGGGAAGAAGCACTCGCCCTCCGCGTACCCGGAGATCGAGCCCGTGAAGCGGTACCGCGACAGGTACTCGATCGTCGCGCGGTCCACGATCTTCTCCCGCGACAAGTACGTGAGCTCGGCGTCGCCGAACCGGAAGTCCGCGAGCGCCTCGAGGACGCGACCCGTCCCCGCCACCACGCCGTAGCGACGTCCGGGCGGCAGTCGGCGCGTGAACACCTCGAAGACGCAGTGCCGGGCGGCCGTCCCGTCCGCCAACGCGGCCTGGAGCATCGTGAGCTCGTACCGGTCGGTGAGCAGTGCCGTCGACGGCTGCTGCTGGGGGGACGTCGCGCGGGGGAAGGCGACGCGGGGAGCGGACGAGGGCGACACTGCACTCATGACGACACCGTAGGGCGGATCGCCCCGGCGCGCGTGCGCCACCCGCTGGACGGGCTCCGCGGGAGAGCCCCGACGTGGTCCCGGGGGCGTGCCGCCGACCTACAGTGGTGGGGTGTCCGCCGCTCCCGTCGCCGTCCCCGTCGAGGAGGACCAGGCACAGCAGGCGCGGGCAGGGCAGTGGAGCACCGTCGTCTGGAACGACCCCGTGAACCTCATGTCCTACGTGACGTGGGTGTTCCGATCCTACTTCGGCTATCCGAGGCCGCGCGCCGAGGAGCTCATGATGACGGTCCACACGCGCGGGCGGGCCACAGTGTCGAAGGGCGCGCTCGAGCAGATGGAGAAGGACGCCCAGGCGATGCACGGCTTCGGCCTCTGGGCGACCGTCGAGCCGATCACCGCAGGGGAGGGCGAGTGAGCGTCCGCACCTTCGCGCCCGACGCCGGCGCGTACGTCGCGCACCTGGACGCGGGCGAGCGCGCGGTCGTCCGGGACGTCCTCGACCATGTCGTCGCCCTCCTCGGCGGCATCGACGCCGTGCAGGCCGGACCCCTGCCCGTGTTCGGTGCGGAGCCCGTCGCGCCGCCGGAGGACCCCGCACTGCGTCGGCTGCTCCCCGACGCCTCGCGCGCCGACCCCGAGCTGGCCGCCGAGTTCCGCCGCCTCACGGAGGGCGACCTGCGCGGGTCCAAGGTCGCGAACCTGCTCGTGCTGCGGGACGCCCTGGCCGGGCCCGGGCCCGACGTCGTCGTGCCGATCGCCGAGGCGCCCGCGGTCGCCGCCGCGCTCACCGACCTGCGGCTCGTCGTCGCCGAGCGCATCGGCATCCGCACCGAGGCCGACGCCGAGGCGCTCGCGATCGCGCTGGCGCTGGCTGCGCAGGACGACCGCGCCGACGTCCCCGACGACGTGCTCGTGCTCGCGGCGGTCAACGACCTGATCGGCCTGCTCCAGGACAGCCTCGTGGAGCTCATGCTCGACGCCCTGCCCGACGAGGTGCCCGACGAGGTGCCCGACGAGGTGCCCGACGACGCGCCCGACGATGCCGACCCCGACGGGCCGGAGCAGCGCCCGTCGGCCCGCTAGGCTCGCACGCGTGAACGACGCCCCCATCGGAATCTTCGACTCCGGTGTCGGTGGCCTGACCGTGGCGCGGGCCGTGATCGACCAGCTCCCGCACGAGTCGGTGCTCTACATCGGCGACACCGCGAACGGCCCCTACGGCCCCAAGCCCCTCGCGGCGGTGCGCGCGCACGCCCTCGAGGTCATGGACGACCTGGTGGACGCGGGCGTGAAGATGCTGGTCATCGCGTGCAACAGCGCGTCGTCGGCCGTCCTGCGCGACGCCCGGGAGCGCTACACGCAGCGCCGCGGGCTGCCCGTCGTCGAGGTGATCCTGCCCGCCGCGCGGCGCGCGGTCCTCGCCACCCGCACCGGCCGCGTCGGCGTCATCGGCACGCGCGCGACCGTCGACTCCAAGGCGTACGACGACGCGTTCGCCGCCGCCCCCGGCATCCACCTGGTCTCGCAGGCCTGCCCGGAGTTCGTCGCGCTCGTCGAGGCAGGCACGACGTCGGGCCCCCACGTGCTCGAGGTCGCGCACCGGCTCCTGGCGCCCGTACGCGCCGCGGACGTCGACACGCTCGTCCTCGGCTGCACCCACTACCCGTTGCTGACGGGCGTCATCTCCTACGTCATGGGCGAGGGCGTCACGCTCGTCTCGAGCGCCGAGGAGACCGCGAAGGACGTCTACCGCGTCCTCGTCGCGTACGGCCTCGAGCGGGACGAGTCGCTGGCGCCGCCCGAGCACCGCTTCCTCGCCACCGGCAACCCCGACGCGTTCGCGACCCTCGCGCGGCGGTTCCTCGGCCCCGAGGTCGTCAGCGTCGAGCCCGCAGGGGCGTTGCGATGAGGCTCACGGTCGTCGGTTGCGCGGGCTCCTTCCCGGGGCCGGACTCCGCCGCGTCCTGCTACCTCGTGCAGTGCGACGACGCCACGGGCCGCACCTGGAGCCTGCTGCTGGACCTGGGCAACGGTGCGCTCGGGCCCCTGCAGCGGTACGTCGACCCGATGGAGCTCGACGCCGTCGGGCTCACGCACCTGCACCCTGACCACATGGCCGACATCGCGTCGCTGTACGTGTACCTGCGGTACGCGCCCGGTCCCGTGCGGCGCCGGCCCCTGCCGGTGCACGGTCCCTTCGGGACGGCGTCGCGCCTCGGGGACGCGTACGGGCTCGAGGCGGGGGAGTCGATGTCCGGTCAGCTCACGGTGCACACGTGGCAGCCGGGCAACGCCGCCGTCGTCGGGCCGATGCGCGTGGTCCCGGTCGCCGTGGAGCACCCCGTCCCGGCCTACGGCATCCGCGTCAGCGGGCCCTCGGAGGTCGACCGCACGCGGATCGTCACGCTCGCCTACACCGGGGACACCGACGAGTGCCCCGGCCTGGACGACGTCGCGGCCGGCGCCGAGGTGCTGCTGTCCGAGGCCTCGTTCCTCGAGGGCCGGGACGCCATCCGCGGCATCCACCTCACGGGCCGACGCGCGGGAGAGACAGCGGATCGCGGCCGCGTCGGGCGCCTCGTGCTCACGCACATCCCCGCCTGGAACGACCCGGACGACGCCCTCGCGGAGGCGCAGGCCATGTTCGACGGTCCCGTGCTGCTCGCGCACCCCGGGATGGTCGTCGAGCTCTGAGGGTGGGCCCCGCCGGACCGGCTCGGCCCGGCGTCGGCCACGCCGATACCCTACGACGCGTGACCCCTCCCACGAGCCCCGCCGGGGCCTTTGACGCCCCCTCGTCCACGCCGGCCGGCACGTCCCTGCGGGCCGACGGCCGCCGCCCCGACCAGCTGCGGCCGGTCACGATCACGCGGGGCTGGCTCGACTCGGCCGAGGGCAGCGTTCTCGTGGAGTTCGGGCGCACCCGCGTGCTCTGCGCGGCGAGCTTCACCGAGGGCGTCCCGCGGTGGAAGAAGGGCTCCGGTCAGGGCTGGGTCACCGCGGAGTACGCGATGCTGCCGCGCTCGACGAACACGCGCAGCGACCGGGAGTCCGTCAAGGGCCGCATCGGCGGCCGCACGCACGAGATCTCGCGCCTCATCGGCCGCTCCCTGCGCGCCGTCACGGACGTCGCGGCGCTCGGTGAGAACACGATCGTGCTGGACTGCGACGTCCTGCAGGCCGACGGCGGCACCCGCACGGCCGCGATCACGGGCGCCTACGTCGCACTTGCCGACGCCATCGCGTGGGCGACCGCGAAGGGCATCGTGCCCGCCGGCCGGACGGTGCTCACGGACTCCGTCGCAGCCGTCAGCGTCGGCATCATCGACGGCGTGCCCATGCTCGACCTGCCCTACGTCGAGGACGTGCGCGCGGAGACGGACATGAACGTCGTCGTGACCGGGTCGGGGCGCTTCGTCGAGGTCCAGGGCACCGCCGAGGGCGCGCCGTTCGACCGGGCCGAGCTCGACGTGCTGCTGGACCTCGCCGTGGGCGGCGCTGCCGAGCTCACGCAGGTGCAGAACCGCGCGCTGGGGCGCACGTGACCGCGCGCCTGGTCCTCGCCACGCACAACCGGCACAAGCTCACCGAGCTGCGGGCCATCCTGGTGCCCGCGGTGCCTGGCCTTGTCGCCGACGACGTGGTGGCCTCCGGCGACGTGGGCGCGCCGGACGTCCCCGAGACGGGCGTGACCTTCGCCGAGAACGCCCTGATCAAGGCCCGCGCGGTGGCCGCGTTCACCGGCCTGCCGGCCGTCGCCGACGACTCCGGGCTCTGCGTCGACGTGCTCGGGGGTGCGCCGGGGGTCTTCTCCGCGCGCTGGTCCGGTCGCCACGGCGACGATGCCGCGAACCTCGCCCTGCTGCTCGCCCAGCTCGCCGACGTCCCGCCCGAGCACCGCGGCGCGCACTTCGCGTGCGCCGCAGCCCTCGTCACGCCCGACGGCGTCGAGCACGTGCGCACGGGGACCCTCCCGGGCAGGCTGACCACGGCCCCCCGCGGGGAGGGCGGCTTCGGCTACGACCCGATTCTCACGCCCGACGACCAGCCGGCGCGCGCGGGCAGGACCCTCACGAGTGCCGAGCTGACCCCGGAGGAGAAGAACGCGATCTCCCACCGCGGCGAGGCGTTCCGGGCCCTCGCCCCGATCGTCGCGCAGGTGCTCGCGGGCACCCGGGACTGACGGCTAGAGCATCCGGCCCAGGTGGGCCATGGCCTGCCGTAGCAGGTAGCCGTGGCCGTCGCCCATCTCCCGCTGCACCGGCTCGGAGCAGGCCTCCTCCGGTGCCATCCACGTGAGCTCCAGCGCGTCCTGCTGCGGCTCGCAGTCGCCGGCCACCGGGACCACGAACGCGAGCGAGACCGCGTGCTGGCGCGGGTCGTGGTACGGCGTCACGCCCGCCGTCGGGAGATACTCCGCGACCGTGAACGGCTGCGGGGACGGCGGGATCTGCGGCAGGGCCACCGGGCCCAGGTCCTTCTCGACGTGACGCAGCAGCGCGTCGCGCACACGCTCGTGGTACATGACCCGCCCAGACACCAGCGAGCGCGTGATGACACCCGCCCCGTTCACCCGAAGCAGCAGCCCGACCGCGATGACGTCGCCGCACTCGTCCACCCGGACGGGCACCGCGTCGACGTACAGGATCGGCAGGCGCGACCGGACGGCCATGAGCTCGGCGTCCGTCAACCAGCCGTCGGGGAGGGGGTCGGGACGCTCCGGGAGCTCCGGGTAGTCGGCCGTCTCCGTCATGGGAGGAGCCTAGTTCCCGTCGGCGGTGAAGAGCGCCAGGCGGCGGCCAGGTCCGGACCCGGCCGGGAATACCGCGTGCCAGGCGGCGTTGATGCCAGAGGACATCCGACCGCGAGAGGACCCCATGGCGACCGTCGAGCTCACCGAGGCCACCTTCGAAGAGGCCGTGACCACCCACGACATCGTCCTCGTGGACTTCTGGGCCGAGTGGTGCGGGCCGTGCCGGCGCTTCGGCCCGGTGTTCGAGGCATCGTCGGAGGCTCACCCCGAGGTCGTCCACGCCAAGGTGGACACCGAGGCGGAACAGGTCCTCGCGCAGGCCGCCGGGATCTCCTCGATCCCCACGCTCATGGCGTTCCGCGAGGGCATCCTCGTCTTCAACCAGGCGGGCGCCCTCCCGCCGGAGTCGCTCGAGGAGGTGCTGCACGCCGTCGCCGCGCTGGACATGGACACGGTGCGCGCCCAGGTCGCCGAGCAGCGCGCGGCGCGTCACGACGCGGCCACCCAGGGCTGAGTGCGCGAGGCGGGACTCGAACCCGCACGCCCGAGGGCACCAGGACCTAAACCTGGCGCGGCTGCCAGTTACGCCACTCGCGCTCACCGGTGAGCCTAGGCCACCGGGCCCGCGGACCGGCGTCGTACCGACCGCTCAGGCGAGCCCGAGCTCGCGCTGCAGCCGCCCCACGTGGCCCGTCGCGCGCACGTTGTACTGCGCGAGCGCGCCGCGCCCGTCCGGGCCGACCACGACGGTCGACCGGATGACGCTCGTGACGACCTTGCCGTAGAGCGTCTTCTCGCCCCACGCGCCGTACGCCTCGAGGACGCCCCGGTCGACGTCGGACGCGAGCGGGTAGGTCAGGTGCTCCGCCTCGGCGAACCGCGCGAGCTTCTCGACCGGGTCGGGCGAGATGCCCAGCACCTCGTAGCCGGCGCTGCGCAGGTCCGGCTGCACGTCGCGGAAGTCGCCCGCCTCGAGGGTGCACCCG
>JAEYXM010000180.1 GCA_023428465.1 Actinomycetes bacterium | reverse complement strand
GGGGGGGGGGGGGGGGGGGGGGGGGGGGGGGGGGCGCCCGCCGGGGGGTCGCGTGCGGCCCAGAACCCGGTGGTGAGTGCGGTGCCCGGGCCGGGCCTGGTGGAGCCCGTCGACGCGGCGTCGGGCGCCGAGGTGAGCCCGGGTGCGCCGCGGGCTGCGGTGCCGGCGGCGCGCACGAGGAGCAGCAGCGCGCCGACGCCGACCACGGCGCCGATCGCTGCCACGAGCGCCCCCGTCCCGACGGAGCCGATCGGACCCGCGGCGACGGCGGCGACGCCCAGCGCGGCGAACGCGAGCATCCCGGCCGCGGCTGCGGCGGGCCGGGTGCGCGCAAGGACGCCGAGGCCCGCCCCGAACACCCCCGCCACGGTGATGACGCCGACGACGAGCGCGGGCTTGTCCGCTGTCCCCAGGGTCGACACCGCCCACCGCTCGAGCCAACCCGGGACGTTCGCGACGACGACGTCGGCGATCGCGAGCACGAGCGAGCGCCCACCGGGGAGCGCCGCGGCGGCCAGCTCGCCGGTGCCGAGGGCCGCGCCCGTGGCCAGGACGCCGGCGAGCGTCGACGTCGGCCGCGGGGCTCGCTCCCGGACGTCTGCCGACGCGGCGCTCAACGGGCGCCGTCCTCGGTCTGGACGTCCGCAGCCCGGACCTCGGCGGCGAGCCTGCGGAGCGCGTGGCGCAGCATCGCGCCGGTGAGGGGACGCGCGACGGGTGCCACGAGGCGCGCCGGCAGGCCGCGCAGGTGGATGGCCTCGTACCAGGTGACCGTGCAGCCGTCGGGCCCGGCCGGGGCGACCACGACCTCCGCGCCGCCGAGCAGCACCGGCCCGAGCTTGCGGTACCCGGCCCGCCCGGGGTGCGGGGGCGACGCCGTCGGCGGCTCGGACGTCGTGACGACCATGCGATCGACGAGGGCAATGCGGTCGACGAGGGCCATGCGCTCGGCGAGGGCCATGCGGTCGACGAACCCGGCGCGGCTGCCGGGCCCGGCGCGGCCGCGCGTCGCGAACGGCCCGGTGACCGCGACGAAGGGGTCGCCCGCCGCGAGCGGGTGCGCGGCGTCGATGCGCGTGTGGGGGATCCACCGGGCGTGGTTGCGGACGTCGGTCACGAGCGCCCAGGCGACCTCCGCGGCGACGGGGAGGTGCACCTCGGCGCGGGCCGCGTGCGCCGGGCGCGCGTCGTCGTCGGGCACGGCGGCACCCTGCGGGGGACGTGGCGCGCGGGGACCCATGGAGGAACAACGCCGGAGGGTGGTCGTTCCATGCCAGGAGGCGCGCACCGACCGCCGCGCCGGGCCGCCGTGCCCGGCCCGCGCCCTCCCCGGCGCCCGACCCACGCCCCCGCCCGGACCGCCGCGCCGTCGTCCTCCTCGACCCCTCACCCGGAACGATTCGATCCCTCTTGCGGGGGCGGGTAGGTTCAGGTCATGGAGAAGCGTGTGCTGGGCCGCACCGGCCGGGACGTGACCGTGGTGGGACTGGGCTGCTGGCAGCTCGGGGCGGACTGGGGCGAGGTCGGTGACGACCAGGCCATGGAGATCCTCAACGCCGCGGTCGATGCGGGCGTGACGTTCCTCGACACCGCGGACGTGTACGGGGACGGGCGCAGCGAGCGGTTCGTCGGCCGGCTGCTGCGCGAGCGGCCCGACGCCGGGCTCGTCGTCGCGACCAAGATGGGCCGCCGCGTCGCGCAGGAGTACGGCAACTACACGATCGACAACTTCCGGGCCTGGAACGACCGGTCGCGGGAGAACCTCGGCGTCGAGACCCTCGACCTGGTGCAGCTGCACTGCCCGCCGAGCGACGTCATCGAAGCGGACCGCACCTACGACTGGCTCGACGAGATGGTCGCCGAGGGCCGCATCGCCGCCTACGGCCTGTCGGTCGAGACGGTCGACCAGGCGCTCGCCGCCATCGCGCGGCCGAACGTCGCGAGCATCCAGATCATCCTGAACATCTTCCGGCGCAAGCCCCTCGAGCACGTGCTGCCCGCGGCCGCGGAGGCCGGCGTCGGGATCATCGCGCGCGTGCCGCTCGCGTCCGGGCTGCTGTCCGGCAAGTACGACGAG
The DNA here is from genome assembly GCA_023428465.1 of Actinomycetes bacterium. GTDB lineage: Bacteria > Actinomycetota > Actinomycetes > Actinomycetales > Cellulomonadaceae > Actinotalea. The sequence goes on along the minus strand of JAEYXM010000180.1, from coordinate 1,556 downwards.
CGCACCGAGTTCTCGGCGGGCGACCACCGCTCGTACAACCGCAACGGCGAGGCGTTCGACAAGGGTGAGACGTTCTCGGGCGTGCCGTACGACGTCGGCGTCCGTGCCGCGCGCGAGGTCGCCGCGCTCACCCCGCTCGAGGCGACGACCGCGCAGCTCGCGCTGCGGTGGATCATCGACCAGCCGGGCGTGACCACCGTGATCCCCGGCGCGTCCCGCCCCGACCAGGCGCGCGCGAACGCCGCCGCGGCCGACCTCGCGCCGCTCACCGAGGCGCAGCTCGCCGCTCTCGCCGACGTGTACGACCGCGAGATCCGGAAGCACGTGCACCACCTCTGGTGAGGGCGGGGCGCGGGTGATCGCGCGGCGTCCGCCGGTGGTGCGTGCGACCATCGGAGGCATGTCCGACGACGTCACCGGCCCCCCGCCGCCCCCGCGCGCGCCCGGCGCCGACCCTGCCAGCGACCCGGCCACCGACTCGGCCACCGCCCCCGCCACCGACCCGGCCACCGCGATCACGTCGCTGGGCGCGTCCGCGGACGAGGTCCTCGGGATGGCGAACGCCCCTGAGCCCGGGGCGACCACCGGCATCCGCTTCATCGACGCGATGCTCGACAAGGCCGTGTCGGTCCCGTCGGCGGCGATCCACGCGCACGTCGACAAGCTGCGCGCGCGGAACCCTCAGGCGACTCCCGGGCAGATCGTCGTGATGCTCGAGAAGCAGTACCTGCTCGCGGTGGGAGCGTCGGGCGGTGCGGTCGGTGCCGCGGCGGCCGCCCCCGCCGTCGGGACCGGGGCCGCGACCGCGCTGACGGCGAGCGAGGTCGCGGCGTTCTTCGCGGCGTCGGCGGCGTTCGCGCTGGGTGTCGCGGACGTGCACGGGATCGCCGTCGACGACGTCCCGCGCCGCAAGGCACTGCTCCTGGCCACTGTGCTGGGCGAGCAGGGCGCGCGAACCGTGGGCGAGCAGGCCGGGCTCGCGTCGGGTGCGTGGGCGCGGAGCCTGCTCGTCAACATGCCGACGACGACGATCCGCCGCGTGAACACCGCGCTGACCCGGCGGCTCCTGCGTCGGCAGGCCGCGAGGCACGGGGCGCTGGCGATGGGGCGGCTGGTGCCGTTCGGCGTCGGCGCGGCGATCGGGGTGACCGGTGGGCGGGCGCTCGGCCGGACGGTGGTCGAGGGCGCGCGGAAGGCGTTCGGGCCGCCGCCGCTGCACTTCCCGCGGACCATCGAGATCGCGCCGCCCGAGGTTGTGGCTGCGGCGCGCGAGCTCGACCTGCTGCCCACGCGGCAGCGGAAGGTGTGGATGCGCGGGCGGCGGCGCGTGCAGTAGGGGTGGTGGCGCGTGCAGTAGGGGTGGGCGCGTGGCACCTCGCTGTCCACGACCCGCGGCGTCTCGCCCTCGGTTCTGCACTCCATATGGGAGTGATGGTGACCGACTTGTCCGGATCGTAGGGCTACGCTAGAATCGTACACATGTACGAACCAGGGTGCTGCCCCGACCCGGCAGACGGCCGGCGCGATGGTGCCCGAGCAGGGAGTGCAGGTGACGG
>JAEYXM010000166.1 GCA_023428465.1 Actinomycetes bacterium | reverse complement strand
GGTGGCAGCGCTGCGCGCGGACCTCGGGGATGCCGCGGTCGTGGAGCTCGCGCACCTGGTCGCGCTCGAGAACCACCGGTCGCGCCTGAACCACGCCCTCGGCATGACGGCCCAGGGCTACACGGACACCGCCACGTGCCCGCTGCCGGCGGTGCCCGGTGAGGCGCAGGCCGGGTGAGCCTGCCGTCGGGTCACGCGTCCGTCAGGTGACGCGGCGCAGCTTCTCGGGGCTGCGCACGACGTCGATCACGTGGATGCGCCCGTCCGGCCCGACGTGCGGGACGACGAGCGTCCGCGGGCCGCGGCGGGGTGCGACGTCGATGACGACGAGGACGCCCGGCTCGCCGTTCACGAGGACATCGCGGACCTCCGCACCCTCTCCGACCTGCTGGGCCAGGCCGAGGAGCAGGCGGGCGACGTTCTCCGCGCCGACGACCGGGCGCAGGGCCGCCGGCACGAGGCCGCCGCCGTCGGACCGCCACGTGACGTCGGGCGCGAGGACGGCCACCAGGCCCTCGAGGTCGCCCGCGAGCGTGGCCCGCCGGAACGCCTCGAGCGTGCGGGCCTGGCGGTCGGGCGGCACCGCCTCGCCCGACCCCGCCGCCCGCGCCGCCCGGCGGCCACGGGACGCGAGCTGACGGGCAGCGGCCGGCGTGGTGCCGAGGGTGCGCGCGACGTCCTCGAAGGGCACGCCGAACACGTCGTGCAGCACGAACGCGACCCGCTGCTCGGGCGTGAGCCGTTCGAGGACGACCAGGAGGGCGAGCCGCACGGAGTCGTCGACCTCGATCACGGCGGCCGGGTCGGGGGCGACGCGGGGGTCGGTGACGACGGGCTCGGGCAGCCACGGGCCGACGTAGGTCTCGCGGACGGCGCGCGCGGCGCGGAACCGGTCCAGGCACAGGCGCGAGACCACCGTCGTCAGCCACGCCCCGAGGTCGTCGATCGCGTCCGCGTCGGCACGCGCGAGCCGGAGCCAGGCGTCCTGCACCACGTCCTCGGCCTCGGCGAGTGTTCCGAGCATCCGGTACGCCAGCCCCGTGAGCAGGCGCCGATGGGCCTCGAAGGCGGTCGCGACCGCCGGCTCCCGCTCGCCCGCGCCCATGGCGTCGTCCACAGCCACGGCAGCTCCTCTCTCGCGCGCTTCGGATCTGCGCCCAGCGGCCCCGTGCCCCTCTGACGATGCCGGGCGCCCGGATGTGACGTCAGGCGGCCCAGTCGCCCAGGGCACCCTCGAGGGCACCGAGCGCGGCGTCCACGATCGACCACCTGTCGTCCGCGCGGCAACCCTGGTCGGCCCACCGGCGGCCGGCCTCGTCGAGGAAACCGAACCACGCCGTCAGCGCGTAGTCGTGGCGGATCGTCGTACTCGGGCGCAGGATCGCGCGCAGCCGCGCGACGTCCGCCTCGCGAGCGGCGGCGCGGACCGCCTCGGCCGTCTCCGGCTCCCCCGCAGGGCGGCGCGCCGCGGACGCCCAGCCCGCTGGGGCCGTCGCGATCTCGTCCAGGTGGGCGAGCGTGATCGCGCGCACGCGGTCCCGGATCGGGACGCCGTCGGGCAGCGCGGCGAGCGCACTCGCCTGACGGGCGACGAAGCCGTCGATGCCCATGCGGAGGACTTCGGCGTAGAGGTCCGCCTTGCCCCCGAAGTACTTGTGCACGAGAGCCTCGGAGCTGTCGGCCGCGGCCGCGACGTCGGCGACCGCGACGTCCGGGTACGGCGCCGCGCGGAAGGCGAGGGTCGCCGCGTCCAGGATGTCGGCGCGGCGCTCCACCGGGTCGAGCCTGCGCCGCGGAGTGCGGTCCGTCCGGGTCATGTTGCGATCCTAACCGCTAGTGACCTACTCTCACTACCGTTAGTGACCCTCTCTCACTAGGAGTCGACCGTGGCGCAGTGGGCCGAGACCTGCATCTGGTGGCACGCCTACCCGCTCGGGGCGACGGGCGCGCCCGTCCGTCCCGACGCCCACGCGGGCGTGGCGTCCTGGGTGCAGCCCGACCCGCCGCGCCTGCGCCGGCTCCTCCCCTGGCTCGACCACGTCGTGGACCTCGGCTGCAACGGCCTCCTGCTCGGTCCGGTCTTCGCGTCCACCTCCCACGGCTACGACACGACGGACCACCTGCGCGTCGACCCCCGGCTCGGCACCGAGGCGGACCTGGCCGACCTCCTCGACGCGGCCCACGCGCGCGGCGTCCACGTGGCCCTCGACGGCGTGTTCAACCACGTCGGCGAGGAGCACCCCCGGTTCGTCGCGGCGCGCGCGGAGGGGCTCGACAGCGCGGCCGGCGCATGGTTCGCGGTCGACCGCGACGCGGCGGGCCGGCCGCAGGCACGGCCGTTCGAAGGGCATGCGTCCCTCGTCACACTGAACCACGCGAACCCGGAGGTGGCTGACCACGTCGTCGACGTCATGACCACGTGGCTCGACCGCGGAGTCGACGCCTGGCGCCTCGATGCCGCCTACGCCGTCGACCCGGCCTTCTGGCGGACGGTGCTGCCGCGCGTCCGCGAGCGCCACCCCGAGGCATGGTTCGTCGCCGAGGCGATCCACGGGGACCCCACCGCGCTCACCGCGGACGGCGGGCCGGACTCCGTCACGCAGTACGAGCTGTGGAAGGCCATCTGGTCGAGCCTGGTGGACCGCAACTTCTTCGAGCTCGACTGGACGCTCGGGCGCCACAACGGCTTCCTCGAGCACCTTCTCCCCCAGACGTTCGTCGGCAACCACGACGTGACCCGGATCGCCAGCCGCGTCGGGACCGACGGCGCGGTGCTCGCCCTCGCCGTGCTCATGACCGTCGGCGGGGTGCCGTCGGTCTACGCGGGCGACGAGCTCGGCGCCACGGGCGTCAAGGAGGACCGCCTCGGCGGCGACGACGCCGTCCGCCCCGAGCTGCCCGCCGCGCCCGCCGAGGCGCCAGGCGCAGGGGGCGACCTGCACCGCGCGCACCGCGAGCTCATCGGGCTCCGACGACGGCACCCGTGGCTCGTGTCCGCGCGCACCGGGACGCACGCCCTCACGAACACCCGGTACGTCTACCGCAGCCGGGCCGCCGACGGGAGCGACGCGGTCGTCGTCGAGCTCGACGTCACCGGAGCGCCGCGCGTGAGGATCACCGACGACGCCGGGGCGCCGTTGTGGGAGTGGACGGCTTGACGGCCGCCCGCTGCGCGAGCCTGGCGGCCCTCAGTCCGTGGGCTCGCTGCGCCAGGCGCTGTGCTTGCGGCCCGCCACCCACGCCGCCACCTGCGTGCGGCGCTGCAGGCCCATCTTGCTCAGGAGCGACGTGATGTGGTTCTTCACCGTCTTCTCCGCGACGCCCAGGCGCTCCGCGATCTCCCGGTTCGACATGCCCTCGCCGATGAGGTCCAGCACCTTGCGCTCGCTCGGCGTCAGGTCGGCCGTCGGGTCATCGTGGTCCGCGCGGCGCCGCGTCACGGTCCGCTCGTCCAGGAGCGTGCGACCGGCCGCGACGGACCGGATCACGTCCGCGATCTCGGCGCCCCGCACGCTCTTCAGCAGGTAGGCCGCCGCACCGGCGTCGAGCGCGGCCGCGAGCGCGTCGTCGTCGTCGAAGGACGTCAGGACGACGAGCCGCGCCTCGGCCAGCTGCTCGCGCAAGGCGTGCATCAGGTCGATGCCCGTCCCATCCGGGAGCTGGAGGTCGACGAGGACGACCTGGGGCCGCACGAGGGTCGCACGGCGCACGCCCTCGGCGACCGAACCGGCCTCCGCGACGACGCTCATGCCCTCGGAACGGTCGATCACCTCTGCGATGCCGCGTCGGACCACCTCGTGGTCGTCGACGATCATCACCGCGATATCGCGCTCGGACCCGGTCTGCGGGACGTTGGCTGTCACGCCTCGCATCCTAGGCAACGCCTAGGCCTCAGGACGACAGGCGCCCCGCCCGTGGGACGGGTTGACACTGTGGGCAACGGTAGGACGACCGGTTCATGAACGGCTCCCGGACCAGGATCGCGCCGCACCGTGAGCACGGGTGCCCTGCCTGGCCGTACGCCTCGAGGGACCTGTCGAAGTACCCCGACGCCCCGTTCACGTCGACGTAGAGCGCGTCGAAGCTCGTGCCGCCCGCGCGGATGGCGTCGCGCATCACCCGTTCGGCGGCGTCGAGCACCTCCGGGACCTTGCGCATGCGCAGGGTCGACGTCGCGTAGTGGACCCGTGCGCGCCACAGCGCCTCGTCGGCGTAGATGTTGCCCACCCCCGACACGAGGGACTGGTCCAGCAGGGCGCGCTTGATGCCCGTCCGACGACGCCGCACCGCCGCGACGAGCGCCGTGCGGTCGAGATGGGGGTCCAGCAGGTCGCGTGCGATGTGGCCCACCGGGTCCGGGACGGCAGCCAGCTCGCTCCCCCGGCCACCGGGGGCGCCGTCGGGCGTCGGCTCGAGCGCGCACACCGACAGGTGGCCGAAGGTCCGCTGGTCGACGAAGTCCAGGACGCGCTCGCCCTCGGGGCCGGACAGGCTCAGGCGGACGCGCAGGTGGCGGTGCCGGTCGGCGTCGGGCGTCCCGACGAGCATCTGGCCGCTCATGCCCAGGTGCACCAGGAGGGCCTCCTCGGCCCCGGCGCCCGGGGTGTCCAGGAGCAGCCAGCAGAACTTGCCGCGGCGCACGGCCGCCGCGAGCGTGCGACCGGTCAGCAGGGCGGCGAACTCCGCGGCGCCGCCCGCATGTCGACGCACCGCCGACTCGCGCAGCACCTCGACGCCCGTCACCATCCGGCCGAGGACGTGCGCGGCCAGGCCGGTGCGGACGGTCTCGACCTCGGGGAGCTCGGGCACTACGCCTCGACGACGGAGGCGGTCTCCTCGGCCACGGCCGACAGCGCGGCGTACGCCGCCGACGCGGCCTCCTGCTCGGCGACCTTCTTCGCCGACCCCGTGCCCATCCCCCAGACCTCGCCGTCGAGGAGGATCCGGGCGGTGAAGGTGCGCGCGTGGTCCGGGCCGTCGCTCTCGCACACGTACTCGGGCGCGCCCTTGCCGAGCCGCGAGGCGAGCTCCTGCACGGACGTCTTCCAGTCGAGGCCCGCGCCCAGGTCGGCAGCGACCGCGAGCGTCGGGTCCACGAGTCGCTCGACCAGCACGCGGGCCGGCTCGAGGCCGTGCGAGAGGTAGACGACGCCGAACAGCGCCTCGAGCGTGTCCGCGAGGATCGAGTCCTTGTCGCGGCCGCCCGTGGCGAGCTCCCCCTTGCCGAGGAGCAGGTACGCGCCGAGGTCGAGCCGACGGGCGATCGCCGCCAGGGAGCGCTGCGAGACGGTCGCGGCGCGCATCTTCGCCAGCTCACCCTCGGACAGGTCCGGGTGTCGGCGGTAGAGCGCTTCGGTCACGACCAGACCCAGCACCGTGTCGCCGAGGAACTCGAGGCGCTCGTTGGTCGGGATCCCGCCGGCCTCGTGCGCGAACGACCGATGCGTCAGGGCAAGCACCAAGAGCTCGGGGTCCACCTGGACCCCGAGCTTGGTGATCAGCTGCTCGGCTGAAGCCTGCGTCAACGGACCGGCTCGACCGACGTCAGTGGACCTCGTGCTCCGTGCGGAGCGCCTCGCGGTACTGGCGCCCGTTGTAGGCGCCGCACGCGGGGCACGCGGCGTGCGACAGCTTGGGTGCCTTGCAGCGCGGGCACGTGTCCAGGGCGGCCGCAGTGGCCTTCCACTGGGACCGACGGGCCCGGGTGTTGCTGCGCGACATCTTGCGCTTGGGAACAGCCACGGTCAGCTCTCTTTCCTGTCGTCGAACGCCCGGCCGAGGTCAGCCCACCGGCGATCGAGGGTCTCATGCATGTGCTCCGGCCCGGCCTCCGCCAGGCGCGCCCCGCACTCGGGGCACAGACCAGGGCAGTTGTCGGAACAGACCGGGCGGAACGGCAGCGCAGGCACCACCGTGTCCCGGATCGCGGGCTCGAGGTCGACCAGGTCGCCCTCCAACTCGCGCAGGTCCTCCTCGTCGTCCCCCTCCGCCTCGGCGGCGCGGGCACGCTCCGGGTAGTAGTACAGCTCCTGGATCGGCACGTCGATGTCCTCGACGACCTCTTCCAGGCAGCGCACGCACTCCCCGACGGCCCGGCCCGTGACGGAGCCGGAGACCAGGATCCCCTCCATGACCGCCTCGAGCCGCAGATCCAGCTCGAGGTCACTCCCGGCGGGGACGCCGATCACGACGGTACCGAGGTCCTCCGGCGCAGGGGCCGTGCGGCGCACCGTTCGCATGGTCCCCGGGCGTCGGCCGAGCTCGTGTGCATCGAGCACGTACGGCGAACGGGGATCTACAGCGATGGGGCGCACCACAGCGTCAGTCCTGGGTCGAGGGGTCTCGGTCCACGCCATGAGCGGCATGACCAGCAGACCATGCTACGGCAGGCGGGGCGACCGCCCAAACCCGTCGTCCGGGTACGCGCGGGCCGGACGTCACACCGGCCGGCC
>JAEYXM010000163.1 GCA_023428465.1 Actinomycetes bacterium | reverse complement strand
ACCCTGGCGGACCCGACCGCGAGCGCCTCGAGGCACGCGCGGGTGCCGCCCGCGCCGCCACGGACCGTGACGCCGTCGTCCGCGTCGGTGCCTGCGCCGGGGCTCACCCCGGGGACCGCGCCCGGGGTCGCGCGGGAGGCCGCGCTCGGAGTCACCTCGGCGTCCGCGCGACCGCTCACGCGCCCCACCCGCTCACGCCCCGCACCCGCACACGCACGCGACCTGGATGTGGTGGTTCAGCACCGCACCGGCGGCGTGCTCGGCCGCGACGCGCAGGCCGTCGAGCGCACGCAGGTGCCGGGCCCGGGCGTCCTCGAAGAGCCGCGCGGCCTCGCCCGTCCAGCCCAGGTCGGCGACGGTGGCGAGCTCCGCGCGCGCCGCCTCGATCTCCCGCTCCACGGCTCGGCACGCCCGCACCGCCTCGTCCAAGGTCACCCGGGGACGCTAAGGCGCGCGGCCGACGGCCCACGCAACGGGGCCGCCCGACCTGTGGACGCGGCATCGGGCCCCAGCAGCCTGTGGACGCGGCGCGGGCACCGCGCGGCCTGTGGACAGGCGCCGGACCCGGCCGGACCCCGCCGGCCCGAGGACCCCGCCGTCGGGCCCCGCGCTGCGCGAAGCCGACCCTCAGCGCTCCCGGCGCCGCGGCCGCCGCGTGAGCCACGCGCGCGGCAGGACGAGCACGGCCACCGCCGCGACGGCCGCGAGCGCGACGAGCCGCAACCACTCGGCCTGACCCGGCTGCGACGCACGAACGAAGGCCACGAGCAGGAGCAACGTCTGCGCCACGGCCTGCGTGGTGAGCACACCCCCGGCCGCGCGCAGCAGGACGGCGCGCTCGACGAGCGCCCGCCACGCGACGTTCCCGGCGAGAGCCGTCGCCACGAGGAACACGTGCACGGCGACCATCAGGGCGCTCGTGCGCCACACCCCGGCGACGGTGCCCCGCACCGGGTCCGCGGCGAGCAGGTCGTCGCCCGCGAGCACCACGCCCGCGACGAGCACGATGTACGCCGCCGCCGCGGGGCCCGTGGGCCACACGACGACGCCGACGGCCGCCATCGCCGCCACGACCCACAGACCCCCGCCGAACCCGGCGAGCAGCCCGAGCAGCACGACGAGGACCGCCGGGACGAGCCGGACGAGCACGCCGGGCACGGCACCGGCGAGGGCGACGGTGATGCGCGGGACCGGCGGCACGGGCGCACCGCCCGGCGGCGGCACGGGCGCGAGCCCGAGGAGGTCGCGGATGCGGTTGCGCAGTGCCCAGAGCCTCATCGCCGGCCCCCTCGCGCGACGCCGGGGCGCCGGTGGGTACGGCGGGCGGCGAGCTGCAGGCGCGCGGTCGCATCGACCGGGTCGGCCCAGCGGACCAGCTCGATGCCTGCCGCGACGAGCTCGGCGAGCCGGTCCTCGCGATCCACGCGCACGAGGCGCATCGCGAGCCAGTGCCGCGGGTCGAGCCCGCGCGTGCGGACGTTCGGCAGGACGTCGATCGCGATGACGGTCAGGCCGGAGCGCCGCCACGCGCGCGCCATGTCGGCCGCCTCCGGGTCGAGGAACGTCGAGAACAGGTAGATGAGGCTGCCCGCGGGGATGCGCGGCGGGCGCAGGGCCGTCGGCGGGTCGCCCTCGGGCCGCAGCAGTCCGAGCTGCTGGACGAGCCGGTCGAGCTGGTGACGCCCCGTGCCCGGGCGCAGCGCGCGCCGTCGGACGCCGAGGTCCTCGACCGCGACGCGGTCGCCATCCGCGAGGTACGCCTCCGCCACAGTCACCGCGGCCTGGCGGGCCAGGTCGAGGGATGTCGCGTCGTCGGGCCGGATGGGGTGGATGCCGCTCCACGTCCACGGGTCGGGCCCGATGTCGTCCCGCGAGTCCACGACGAGGACGACGGCCGCCTCGCCGAGCGCGTAGGTGCGGCGCACGTAGAGCTGCTCGAGCTGCGGGGAGCGCCGCGCGGTGACCTTCCAGTCGACCTGGCGCACGAGGTCGCCGGGCTGGAACGGGTGGACGTCGCGCAGCGCGCCACCCTGGCCGAAGCGCCGCGAGTCGTGCTGGCCGGTCAGACCGCGCATGCGCGAGGGCATCGGCAGCGCGGGCAGCGCCCGGCCCTGCGGCAGGACGACGATCGTCTCCGCCTCCTCCGTCGTGTGCGGGCCCGTCGTCAGCGCGCCGACGCCGAACGCCTGGTGTTCCACGTGGAACAACGGCAGGGGGCCGGTGCGGACCGAGCGCGCGGACACGTCGAGGTTCCGCCGCCCCGGGACGTCCACGGCCACCTCGGTGGTCCCGTGCTCGGGCCGGGACAGCCGCAGCCGGACGCCGGCCGTGCCGGGCGGCGCGGTCAGGCGCAGCGTCTGGTGCAGCAGCCCCACCGTGGTGGTGTCCGCCGGCTCGGGGTCGACCCACACGCCACCGCGCGGCCGCTGCCACATGTTCCACACCGCCACGATCAGGGGCCCGACCACGACGAGCGCGACGTCGGGCCGCCCCAGCAGCACGCCGAGCGAGAGCACCACGAGGCACGCCGAGAACGCCCACACGAGCGACCCGGTGACGGCCCACGGCCGCCCGATCGGGACCGGCGCCGCGGCGTCGTCGGACGCCGGGCGCGCCGACGCCGGGGCGGGATCGTCGTCCCAGCCCCGGGTCGAGAACCCGTCCGACGTCATCAGCTACCCGGCACCGTCGAGGGTCCGGGGACGCGGCTGAGGACCTCGGCCACCACGTCCTCGGCGACGACACCCGCCGCCCACGTGGCCGGCGTCAGCGTGATGCGGTGCGCGAGCGCCGGCACGGCGACGTCCTTCACGTCCTCCGGGGTGACGAAGCGCCGCCCCGACAGGACCGCGAGCGCGCGCGCCACGAGCATGAGCGCCTGCGAGCCGCGCGGCGAGGCGCCGACCTCGACGGCTTCGTGCGCCCGCGTCGCCGCGGCCAGGTCCACGCAGTACCGCACGATGTCGGGGTCCACGCGGACCTCCTCGACGCCCGCCTGCATCGCGAGCAGCGTCGGCGCGTCGACGACGCGCATCACGGGCGCGTCCTCGCGGCGCCGGGCCAGACGGCGCTCGAGCACGTCCACCTCCGCGTCGCGGTCCGGGTACCCGACCGACACCCGCACCATGAACCGGTCGAGCTGCGCCTCGGGCAGCGGGTACGTGCCCTCGTACTCGACGGGGTTCGACGTCGCGACCACGTGGAACGGGCGCGCCATCGGGTACGTCGTGCCGTCGACCGTCACCTGGCGCTCGGCCATCGCCTCGAGCAGCGCCGACTGCGTCTTGGGCGCGGTCCGGTTGATCTCGTCCGCGAGCAGCAGGCCCGCGAACACCGGGCCCTCACGGAACCGGAACGACGCCGAGGTGGGGTCCCACACCGCCGACCCCGTGATGTCCGACGGCAGCAGGTCCGGCGTGCACTGCAGGCGCCGGAACTCCAGGCCGAGCGCCGTCGCCAGGCTGCGCGCCGCGAGCGTCTTGCCGAGACCGGGCACGTCCTCGAACAGCACGTGGCCGCCCGACAGGATCGCGGCCAGCGCCACGCGCAACGCGTCGTGCATGCCGACGACGGCGGTGCCGACCTCCTCGAGCACGGCGTGGGCGAGACGCGCGACGTCTCCGGGCGACGGCACCGGCGGGGTGGTGGGAGCGGTCACGTCAGGAGTCTCCTGGTTCGGGTCGGGGCGGGGCGGACGTCGTGGGCGGCTGAGTGCGGGACAGGTCGGTGCGGCGCGGCGCCGTCGTGCGGAAACCGCGCACGACGCGGGCGCCGGGGCGGTCGGGCCCACCGGGGGTCTCTGCGGCCGGGGCCTTGGTCACGAGGGGCCGCAGCGCGGGCTCGGGCGCGAGTCGCTCGACGACCTCGATGCAGTGCGCGACGTCCGCGAGCGAGGGCATGTAGCCGCCGGGCGCCGTGAGGATGTGCCACGCGCGGTCACCGAGGAGGGCGTGCGCGCGGTGCAGGGCCTCGGGGTCGGCGTCGTCCGAGCGGACCGTCCGCGAGTTCAGCCCGCCAGGGATCACGACGCCGTGCTGCGCGACCCGCCGGGACGCGTCGACCCGCAGACGGCGCACAGCCGCCTCGGTCACGCGACCGTCCAGCCCGATGAACGCCCAGGTCAGCGCCGAGACGTCCCGCCGGGTACCCGGGGTCTCCACGCGCCGGGCCGCGGGCCACCCCGGGGGATCGACCGAGCGCACGACCATCACGACGGCGGCGACGACGCCGGCCACGACCGCAACCAGCGCGGCGTCGGACCACTGCAGCCCGAGCACCCCGGAGAGCAGTCCGATCACGGCCCCGATCGCGGTGGGCCACCACACGCGCGGCATCAGGAGTCCTCCGTGCGCGGGTCGGCCGGGTCGCCGTCGGGCTCGGCGGCGGCCTCGGCGTCGGGCTCGGGCTCGGCGTCGGCCTCGGCGTCGGGCTCGGCGTCGGCGTCGGTCTCGGGCTCGGCCTCGGGGACTGCCGTGACCGACGGGCCGACCGGAGCGTCACTGCCCGCGAGGCGCCAGCCGCTGGTGTCGGCGTCCTCGGGGTCGCCCAGGCCGAGCGCAAGGACGGAGAGCGCGTTGACCGCCGCCCGCACGTCCGCGGGCGTCATGCGCTCCTCGCCGAACCGTGCCCGCAGGTACAGGTCGAGGAGGGTGCGCGTGGCCTGCGGGTCCACGGGCGCGGAGTCGAGGACCTTGACGGTGAACTCGGTCGGCGTCGACGCCGGGTCGCGTCGCAGCCCCGACCGCGCGGCCGCCGCCTCGAGGCGCACCCACGCGGCGATGACGGCGTCGACGGGGCGCGCGAACCGGCGCAGCTCCGCCTCGGCCTCGGCGACCGCGACCCGCAGGGCCGGCAGGTCCGGCACGACGGTCCCGGGGCCGACGAACGCCCGGTCGAGGTCGATCCCCGCGTCGTCGGGCCCCTCGGGGACACGCGGCGGCGGGAGCTTGCGGAACCACAGGACGACGCCGGTCACGATCCACGCGAGCACGACCAGGAGGAACACGGCACCCAACCAGCGCAGGTCCCACGGCCGCAGGTCCGCCTGCTCGAAGAGCTCGGGCGGGAGGGTCGGGAGGCCGCCGAAGTCCTGGGGGCTCTCGGTCGGCTGCGGCACGACCCAGTTCGTGTCGGCGGTGCGCATCGGTGGGTCCCACGGCCCCGCGAGCGCCCCTGCGACGACGGCGACGACGAGCAGCCCGACGGCCCCGAGGATGCGGCCCGGCCGTTCGGGGCGAGCGTCGTCGGCGGCCGGTCGGCGCGACTTCGTCCCGCGCGGCTCGTCCACGGGCCTCATTCTCCCCTGCCGCGGCCCCGCCGAGCACAGGCGTTCCCCTTGTTCACCCGCCACCTCCCGCCACCGACCGTGCCCGGCACCGCCGGGCGTCCAGGCATCGGGAGCGTCGGCCGACGCCCGGGCCGCGGTGGGATCATGGCGGCATGCCGCGCCGCCGCCTCGCCGACGTCACCCCGCCCATCGCCCTGGGCCCGCTCGACGGCCGCTACCGCGCGGCTGTCGCCCCGCTGGTCGACCACCTCTCCGAGGCGGCGCTCAACCGCGAGCGCGTGCACGTCGAGGTCGAGTGGCTCATCCACCTGACCGCGCGCCACGCCGTCCCCGGCGCTCCCACCCTCTCCACGGAGGAGGTCGCGTACCTGCGGGGCATCGTCGCGGACTTCGACGCCGCCACGATCGCCGAGCTCGCCGAGACCGAGCGCGTCACGGTCCACGACGTGAAGGCCGTCGAGTACCTGGTCAAGCGGCGCCTGGCGCAGGCCCCCGAGAGGCTCGGCCCCGACACCGTGCTGCCGCAGGTCGGCGAGCTCGTGCACTTCTGCTGCACGAGCGAGGACGTCAACAACCTGGCGTACGCGCTCATGGTGGCGGGCGCCGTCGGGCAGGTGTGGCTGCCGGCCGCGCGCGGCCTCCTCGCGGACCTCGTGGCGATGGCGCGCGAGCACGCCGAGGTGCCGATGCTCGCCCGCACGCACGGCCAGCCGGCGACGCCGACGACGCTCGGCAAGGAGCTCGCGGTCCTCGCGCACCGCCTGCGCCGCCAGGTGCACCGCATCGAGTCCGCCGAGTACCTCGGCAAGATCAACGGCGCGACCGGCACGTACGGCGCACACCTCGCGGCCGTCCCGGGCACGGACTGGGTGGACGTGTCGCGGTCGTTCGTCGAGCACCTGGGCCTGACCTGGAACCCGCTGACCACGCAGATCGAGTCCCACGACTGGCAGGCCGAGCTCTACGCGGACATCGCGCGGTTCAACCGGATCCTGCACAACCTCGCCACCGACGTGTGGACGTACATCTCCCTGGGCTACTTCGCGCAGGTGCGCGGCCAGGGCACGGTCGGCTCGTCGACGATGCCGCACAAGGTCAACCCGATCCGCTTCGAGAACGCCGAGGCGAACCTGGAGCTGTCGTGCGCGCTGCTCGACACGCTCGGTGCCACGCTCGTCACCTCGCGCCTGCAGCGTGACCTGACCGACTCGACGACGCAGCGCAACATCGGGCCCGCGTTCGGCCACTCGCTGCTCGCGATCGACAACGTGCGCCGCGGCCTCGCGGGCCTCGACGTCGACCCCGCCGCCATGGAGCGCGACCTCGACGCGAACTGGGAGGTCCTCGGCGAGGCCATCCAGTCCGCGATGCGCGCTGCCGGCGTCGCGGGCACGCCCGGCATGGAGGAGCCCTACGAGCGCCTCAAGGAGCTCACCCGCGGTCGCCGTGTCAACGGCGCGGACGTGCGCGCGTTCATCGGCGGCCTCGGCCTGCCCGACGGCGTCGCGACCCGCCTCGCGGAGATGACCCCGGCGTCCTACACCGGCCTCGCTGCGGAGCTCGTGGGCTTCCTCGACGACTGACGGCGCGGGCTCCCACAGTCCGCCAGAGGCGGCCCGCTACGAGGCGTCGTGCGACTCGTCCGCCCGCCCTGACCTGACCCGGAAGTACGTCCACGTCGCGGGCGCAACCAGGAGGAGGCCGACGGGCTGCAGCACCACGACCACGCTGCTGCCCAGCTCGGTGAAGCCAGCCACGACCGTCGCGATCGCCATGACGGCCACAGCGCCGATGGCGAGGTAGCTCGCGCGCGCGAGCCGGCTCAGCCGGCCGTCCGGCGGCGGCGGAGCCTGGTAGAGCCGGACCAGCGCCACGCCCAGGACCGCCAGCGGGACGGCGCCCAGCACAGCGAGGGCGCGGTACCAGCCGGCAGCTCCGGGCTCGGTCTGCGCCGTGGCTCCCGCCATCAGGAACCCGACGACCACGGTGAAGACCGCGACCGCCAGGTGGACCCCCGCCAGGACCGCGATGCTGTTGCGGGTCCGGCGCTCGGCGGAGGTGCGGCTCACCCATGCCCCCTTGTTCCATCACCTCAGGTGACCGCGACGAGCCGCGGCACCGACGGACATGGTCGTAGATCGCCACTCCGCCATGGGGCCAGATGTGACACTGTCCCCGGTCGGACTGCAGTGCCCCCAACGAAAGGGTCCCGCACCGCGTTGACCAGGCGTGGCGCGACGGTCGCGCCACGGGAGGAGCCCGACCCATGTCCAGGTCAGCCACGGCCGCCGCCGCACTCGCCCTCGCCCTCGCGCTGGCCGGGTGCACGGGAACCGGCGACGGCGCGACGGCGGACGCGCCCGACGCGACGCCCGGCGGCGCTCCCGTCGCGACGTCCACCCCGCCGGTGGAGGAGCCTTCGACCGAGGACGGCTCGACCGGGACGACGGCGCCCGCGACCTTCGGCGAGACCTTCGACCTGACCGGGTTCTCCGGACTGCCGGTGGGCACCACGCTCGCCGACTTCGCCGCCGCCTCCGGCTGGACGCAGGACGGCTGCTCGGCGCCGGGCAACGCGCTCTTCACCCCGGCCGCGACGTCGGCGGAGGCCGACTGGGTCCTGTACGCGCCGGCGTACGAGAACGAGGCGGACCCGGACGCCGACCCCCAGACGTGGGGCATCGACGAGTTCGCGCTGCAGCTCCCGGACCGTGCCGCCACCGGGCGGGTGGGGCCGGTCGGTCCGGAGGGCATCCAGCTCGGGGCGACCACCGCCGACGTCGACGCCGCCTTCCCCGACGCCTCCCGCACCGAGTGGGCGTCCGAGGCCACCGACGTCGTCTACGACGAGCGCATCGTCACCGCGCCGGACGGCACGGCGATGGTGGTCGCGCTGGTCGACGGCGTCGTCGTCGACATCCGCTGGGGCTCGGCGGCCCTGGCCGAAGGCTTCACGAGCCTGTACTGCTTCTGACGCCCGAGCACCGCTCGACGTCTCACGTCGAGCGCCGAACGTCTCGGTTACCGGGCAGTAGTCGGCGCTAGCCTGACGCCGACCGAACCCAGGGGGGCGGGATCATGCGGGACGCCGGCGTCCCGCAGTGACCATCGGAGTGGACATGACGACGGTGTCGTTCTTCAGCGGCGAGCAGCTCCCGCTCGAGATGCACAAGGTGCGGATCGTGCAGAAGCTCAACCTGCCACCCATCGAGGACCGGCTCACGGCCCTCACGGCCGCGGGCAACAACACGTTCCTGCTGCAGAACGCCGACGTCTACCTCGACATGCTCACCGACAGCGGCGTCAACGCGATGAGCGACCGCCAGCAGGCGGCGATGCTCCTGGCCGACGACAGCTACGCGGGCAGTGCCACGTTCACCCGGCTCTCGCAGGCGCTGGAGAGCTTCTTCGGCACGTCGTACATCCTGCCCGTGCACCAGGGCCGCGCCGCGGAGCACATCCTCGCCCAGGCCTTCGTGACCGAGGGCGGCGTCGTGCCGATGAACTACCACTTCACGACGACGAAGACGCACATCACGCTCAAGGGCGGCCGGGTGGAGGAGCTCATCACGCCCGCGGGCCTCGAGGTCACGAGCACCGCCCCGTTCAAGGGCGACATGGACGTCGACGCCCTCCGGGCCCTGGCGGCCGAGGTGGGCCCCGAGCGCATCCCGTTCGTCCGTATCGAGGCGGGCACCAACCTCTTCGGCGGCCAGCCGGTCTCGATCGCGAACATGCGCGCGGTGCGGGCCGTGTGCGACGAGCTCGGCCTGCGGCTCGTGCTGGACGCGAGCCTGCTCGCCGACAACCTGTGGTTCAACAAGACCCGCGAGGCCGAGTTCGCCGACGCGTCGGTCGCCGACATCACCCGGACGATGGCGGACCTGTTCGACATCATCTACTTCTCGGCCCGCAAGCTCGGCTGCGCGCGCGGCGGCGGCATCTGCGTGCGCGACCGCGCCCTGTTCGAGCAGATGCGCCCCCTGATCCCGCTCTACGAGGGCTTCCTCACCTACGGCGGCATGTCGGTCCGGGAGATGGAGGCCATGGCCGTCGGCCTCGAGGAGACCCTCGACCCGGACATGATCGGCCAGGGCCCGCAGTTCATCGCCTACATGGTCGAGGAGCTGGACCGGCGCGGCGTGCCCGTCATCACGCCCCCGGGCGGTCTGGGCTGCCACGTCGACGCGATGCGCTTCCTCGACCACCTCCCGCAGGACGAGTACCCCGCCGGCGCGCTCGCCGCCGCCGCGTACCTCGCGGGCGGCATCCGCGGCATGGAGCGCGGCACGCTGTCCGAGCAGCGCGAGCCGGACGGCAGCGAGCGGTTCTCCGACATGGAGCTGCTGCGTCTGGCCATGCCGCGCCGCGTCTTCACGTTGTCGCAGGTGCGGTACGCGATCGACCGGATCGACTGGCTCTACCAGAACCGGCACCTGATCGGCGGCCTGCGCTTCGTCGAGGAGCCCGCCGTGCTGCGCTTCTTCTACGGCCGGCTCGAGCCCGTCTCGGACTGGCAGGACAAGCTCGTCACGGCGTTCCGCAACGACTTCGGCGACAGCCTGTAGTCGTCCTGGCGGGGACGTCGCGAAGGGACCACCGCCATGCCCGGGAGCGACGTGATCACCGTCTGCCTGACCGGCCCCGCCAGCCACCGGCTCGTCATGGACCCCGGCCGTGGCTCGTGCGTCATCGGGCAGGGCCCGGACGCCGACCTCACGGTCGCACCGGATGCCCGGCTCGACTGGTCGGCGTTCGACCACCTCGACACGCCGGCGGGCAGCCCGTGGCCGCGCTGGTTCACGTATCACGGCGACGACGCCGGCTTCGTCGCCTGGGCGCAGCGGCGCCCGATCGAGGGCTTTGACTGGTATCCGAGCCGTGCACACGACGTGGA
>JAEYXM010000165.1 GCA_023428465.1 Actinomycetes bacterium | reverse complement strand
CCGGGCGCCTTAGGGTGCCGATCATGGGACGCAGACGGTCGCCCGGGTGGGTGCCCAACCAGCACGGCGCCTGGGCGATGCTCGTCCTGCCGCTCGCCGTCGGCGCGCTGCGCGCCGGGCCCGAGGCGGTGCACCTGTGGCTGCTCGTCGCCTGGCTCGTCGCCTACCTCGCGTTCTTCGCGACCGGCCTGTGGCTGCGGTCGGCGCGCAAGGCCCGCTACCGCCCGCCCGTCATCGCCTACGCGGGCGCCGCGGGCGCCGTCGGGCTGCCGCTCCTCGTCGCCGAGCCGGAGCTGGTGCGCTGGGGCGTCGTCTACGCCCCGCTCCTGGTCGTGAGCCTCGGCTACTCGGCCCGCCGCGCGGAGCGCGCGCTCGCCAACGACCTCGTCACCATCGTCGCGGCGAGCCTCATGGCGGTCGTCGCGTACGGCGTCGCGCACGACGACGGCGCGTGGCTGCGCGGGACGGCGACGCCGACGGCGTGGGTGCTCGCCGCCGCGGTGTGCGCGTACCTCGCCGGGACGGCCTTCTACGTCAAGACGATGATCCGCGAGCGCGGGAACCCCGCGATGTACCGCTGGTCCGTGGGGTACCACGCGACGGTCGCGGCGGCCTTCGCCGTCGTGCCCGGAGTGCGCGTGCCCGCGGTTGCCGCGTTCCTCGCGGTGATGGCGGTCAAGGCCGCCGTGGTGCCGCGGCGCTGGCCCCGGCTGCGGCCCGCGCCCATCGGTGCCGGTGAGGTGGTCGCCAGCGTGCTGCTGGCCACCATCCTCGCGCTCGTGCCGCTGAACGGCTGAGCCCCGATCGGGTCCCAGGGCGACGGAGCCACCCGCCCGTCACCGGGGCAGTCGGGATGTTCGCCGGCCGCCCGAGGAGGCGGTACGGCCGGCGAACCCTCCAAGGATGGCAGGCCCGGGTGGTGTGGCGCGGCCAGGACGTCCAGGCCCGTCAGAGGCCGGTGCCGACCTGGCTCAGGCGCCCGTGCCGAAGCTGACGCGGGGGGCGGTGCGGACGGCCGGGTCCTGGACCTCGAAGTACTCGGCGCGTGTGAAGTTGAACCAGCCCGCGATGATGTTCGAGGGGAAGGTCTCGACCTTGGTGTTCAGCTGCCGCACGTTCGCGTTGTAGAACCGCCGACCGGCCGCGATGCGGTCCTCGGTGTTCGTCAGCTCCGCCTGCAGGGCCAGGAAGTTCTCGCTCGCGCGCAGCTGCGGGTAGGCCTCCGCGACCGCGAAGAGGCGACCGAGCGCCTGCGACAGGACGTCCTCCTGGGCGGCCTGGGCCGCGGGGCTCGCACCGGGCTGCGCGGCGGCCGCACGGGCGGTGGTGACCTCGTCGAACACGGCACGCTCGTGGGCCGCGTAGCCCTTGACCGTGTCCACGAGGTTCGGGATCAGGTCGTGGCGCCGGTGCAGCTCGACGTCGATCTGCCGCCAGGCCTCCTGGACGAGGTTGCGCAGCCGGACGAAGCCGTTGTACGTCGCGACGCCCCAGAGCAGGGTGATGAGCAGGAGCACGCCGATGGCGGCCCAGACAACGAGACCAGCGTTCACAAAGATCCTCCAGGGAGCGGGGTGAGCCCGATCGTAGCGAGCGGGGTGGTCACGCGGGGCGGAAACCGGTGGCCGAAGGCCCGTAGCCCGGGTCGAACCCGTGGTCCAGCCACACGTACCGCGGCACGGCGTCGACGACGGCCGTGAGCACCTGCAGGCGCGGACCGATGACCTCGAGCTTTGAGGCCCCCGGCGACCAGCAGAGGATGTCCGTGCCCTCGATCCGGACGTTCGTGCGCGCATCGGGCCGCAGGAGGCGCTCCATGAGCCGCGGGTGCAGCACGTCGTGAGCGAACTTCACCTGACCCGCCTGGACCCGCCACGCCTTGTTGAAGTCCTCGGACTCGAACTGGAGGTCCTGGCCCCCGAGGGTCTTGGCGATGCGGTCCCCGAGGCCCTCCGGGGTCAGCTGCAGGTACGGCAGGTACGCGGGCAGCGCGACGGAGATGACGTGGTAGGTGTGCGTCGTCTCGTTCTTCCCCGAGCCCGTGTTGTACGTGTACTGGAAGGACATCGCGGGCCGGCCCGAGAACCGGCCCACCATGAGCATCGAGACCCGGCGGGCGTGGCCGATGCGGAACGGCGTGCCCTGCCACCGGTTCGCCAGCGACGGGTCGGTGCCGAGGAACTGCCACCCGACGGACGCCGCCCACGCCTGCGCAGCCTTCGTCCGCTTCTGCTGCCACACGATCGAGGCGACGGCGCCGAACATGACCACCGCGACCATGACCACGAACGGGACAATGCTGGGATCCATCAGGGCCTTCCTCGAGTCTTCCGACGGGATCGCCCGATCAGGCTGCGCCCGACGGCGCCCAGGATGAGGAACGCCGCGAGGACCCCGGTCATCGTGGCGAGCTCGGCCGCACCGATGTAGACGAGCACGACCGTGAGCGCCGTGGTCACCAGCACGCTGAGCGTGGTGCCGATGATGTACGACCAGTCGCGGTTGACCGCGCGGGCCGTGGCCGACACGAGCGGGCGCCGGGACGTGCGGGACGCGAGCGCCTGCGCGGGCACCGGGACGTCGGCCTCCAGGTCGATGCCCGGGTCGTACCCGTGCTCGAGCCACACGAAGCGCGGGATGGCGTCGACGATCGCGTCGAGGACGGCCAGCCGCTCGTCGACCGCCTCGAGGTCGGCGCCGCCCGGCACCCAGCACAGGAGCTCGGTGCCGAGGATCCAGATGCTCAGGCCCTGCGCGTCACCCGCGAGCAGGCGCTCCATCATGCGCGGGTGCAGCATGTCGTGGGCGAACTTCGCGTCGGAGGCGCGCACGCGCCAGGCCCGGTTGAAGTCCTCGGACTCGAACGCGATGTCCTGACCGCCGAGGGCCGTCGGGACCGAGTCCGTCACGGCCTGGGGCGTCAGCCGCAGGCCCGGGAGGGGCACGGGCAGCGCGACCGACACGACGTGGCAGTGGACCGACGCGGTGGCGCCCTGCTCGGCGTACTCGAACGTCCCCGCGGGGCGGCCGTCGTGCCAGCCGGCGATCAGGTGGGAGACGCGTCCGCCGCCGCCGACGCCGAACATCCCGGCCAGGCGCTCCACCAGCGCCCGGTCCCCGCCCAGCACCTGCCAGGACCGCTCGGCCGCCCACCGTGCCTCCGCGCGCGCCCGCCGCCGACGCGGCAGCTCGCGCACCGCCGTCAGGACGATCGTCAGGACGACGACGAGGACGACCACGCCGAGCGCCAGGCGAAGGCTCTCGTCCTCGGTGTCTGCGATGGCCGCCCGGAGCGCCGCCTGCGCGCCGAGGTCCCCGATCCAGTGGCCCGTCACGACAGGCCGAGGTCGCCCAGGCCGAAGACCGAGAGGTAAGGCAGGCCCTCGGCCTCGATGCGCTCGCGCGCGCCCGTGTCGCGGTCCACGATCACGGCGACCGCGACGACGTCGGCGCCCGCCTCGCGGAGCGCGTCGACCGCGGTCATGACCGAGCCGCCCGTCGTCGAGGTGTCCTCGACCGCGACGACGCGGCGACCTGCGACGTCGGGCCCCTCGATGCGGCGCTGCATGCCGTGCGCCTTGCCCTCCTTGCGGACGACGAACGCGTCGAGGTCCTGCCCGCGCGAGGCGGCCGCGTGCAACAGGGCGGTCGCGACGGGGTCGGCACCCAGGGTGAGTCCGCCGACGGCGTCGACCTCCGCCGTGCCGTGGCCCGCCTCCTCGAGGAGGTCGAGCATCACGTGCCCGATGAGCGGCGCGGCCCGGTGGTGGAGCGTCACACGGCGCAGGTCCACGTAGTACTGGGCGGTCTTCCCGGACGCGAGCGTCACCTCCCCGTGCACGACGGCGAGGTCGACGATGAGGTCACGGAGCTGGTCCCGGGGGCTGGTCACGGCGCTCAGGCTACTGGGGCACCCCTGCCCGCGTGGCTCAGTCCGTGGCGACCTGGGCGAGGTCGTCGTCGTCGGGCGTGGCCTCGGCCAGGCCGAGGCGCCGCTCGCCGGAGAGGGCGCGGACGGCGGCACGCGGCAGCATCCGAACCACCTCGCTGACGATGCCGTAGCGCAGGCTCGGCGTGGAGATGACGGCGCCGCGGCGGACGTCGGCCAGGGCGGCGGAGACCACCGAGTCCGCGTTGAGCCAGGCGAGCTCGGGGACCGGGCGGGTCAGGCCGGCGCGCTCGTGGAACTCGGTGTGCACCAGGCCCGGGCACAGGGCGGTCGCGGTGACACCCGTGCCGCGCAGCTCGACCGCGAGGGCCTCGGTGAAGACCCTCACCCACGCCTTGTCGGCCGAGTAGGTGCCCATCGCGGTGAGCGCCGCGATCGACGAGACGTTGAGGATCGCCCCACGCCCGCGCTCGACCATTGCGCCCGCGGCCGCGTGGGAGAGCACCATCACCGCGCCCACCATGACGGCCAGGCCACGCTCGTGGGCGCTCAGGTCACCGCCGACGAACGGCTGCCCGAGGCCGAAGCCCGCGTTGTTCACGAGCAGCCCCACGGGGCGCTCGGTGGCGCGCAGGCGGTCCGCGACGCGCTCGACGTCGGCCCGGTCGGACAGGTCCGCCGGGAGCACGTCGGCACGGACGCCCGCCGCGGCGCGCAGCTGGGCCGCGAGCCGCTCCAGGCGCTCCGCGTCGCGCGCGACGAGCACGACGTCGTGCCGTGCCGTGGCCAGCTGCCACGCGAACTCCAGGCCGAGACCGGCACTCGCGCCGGTGATCAGTGCGGTCGCCATGACGCCAGCCTACGTGTCGGCCCGGGCGGGTAGCGTGACTCACATGCGGCTGGCGACGTGGAACATCAACTCGATCCGGGCCCGCGCCGACCGGGCCGTCGCCTGGCTCGAGCGCACGGGCACCGACGTCCTGGCGCTCCAGGAGACCAAGTGCTCCGACGCCCAGTTCCCGCACTCGGTGTTCGAGGCCGCCGGCTACGAGGTCGCCCACGTCGGCCACAGCCAGTGGAACGGCGTCGCGATCGTCTCGCGCGTGGGCATCGCCGACGTCGAGACGCATTTCGCCGGCCAGCCCCGCTTCGGGGATCCCGACCCCGTGGTCGAGGCGCGCGCCCTCGGCGCCACGTGCGGCGGCGTGCGCGTGTGGAGCCTGTACGTCCCGCACGGGCGGCAACCCTCGCACCCGCACTACGCCTACAAGCTGCACTGGCTGGACTCGCTGAAGGAGGCCGCCGAGACGTGGGTCGAGCCGATGCTCGGCGACCCGACGGCGCAGGTCGCGCTCGTGGGCGACTGGAACGTCATCCCCTTCGACACGGACGTGTGGGACGTGACGGCCTTCGAGGGGCAGACGCACGTCACACCCCCCGAGCGTGCGGCCTTCTTCGCCTTCGAGGAGATCGGGTACACCGAGGTCACCCGCCGGTTCCTGCCCGAGGAGGGCAAGTACACGTACTGGGACTACCAGCAGCTCGCCTTCCCCAAGAACAAGGGCCTGCGCATCGACTTCGCCTGGACCTCACCGGCCCTGACGCCGCGCGTCACCGGTGTGACGATCGACCGCGAGGAACGCAAGGGCAAGGGTGCGTCCGACCACGTGCCCGTCGTGCTCGACCTCGCCGACTAGCGGCGACCGGACTCCCACGGCGTCGTCACGAGACGCGGGGCACCCGGCGTCCCACGGCGTCGGCGCGACGCGCTAGGTTCCCCTCATGGCCATCCCGCCGCCGCCCCCGCCGCCCTCGCAGCCCCCGGCACCGCCGCAGCCCGAGCCCGAGCCCGAGCCGGACGGTGTCGAGGCCGCGGGCGTGGTCGAGCCCGAGGATGCGGTCGAGGCCGCAGCCGTCGTCGAGCCCGAGGATGCGGCCGGGGCCGCAGCCGTCGTCGAGCCTGAGGGTGCGGTCGAGCTCGACGGGGACGCGGCCGACGGCGACGCGGCCGACGGCGACGTCGCGCCCCTGGACGAGGGTGCGGAGCCCGCCGGCGAGGCCGACGCCGCGGCTGAGCCGGAGTCCGCGAGCGACGCGGAGCCTGCCGGTGAGCCGGAGCCTTCGGGCGACGCGGCTCCCGTGAGAGAGACCGCGGTGCTCCCGCAGGTCGCGGAGCTCGCACCGCCGTCGACCCCGGCGCCTGCCCCGGCGGGCGCCTTCCCGCCGCCCGGGCCCGGGGGCGCGCCGACTCCGTACGGCCTGCCCCCGCAGGGCCCGACGCCTCCCGGTGCGCCGACCGCACCCGCGCCGTACCCCCAGGGCGCCCCCGCGCCGTCGTACCCCCAGGGCGGGCCGGCGTTCCCGGCGGGGCCGACCGCACCGGCCGGGTACCCCCAGCAGGACTACTACGCGCCGGGCTGGACCGCGCCCACGGCTGCCGTCGCTCCGCGGCGCGGCCACACACGCATGCTCCTCGGCATCGCGATCGGGCTGGTCTCCCTGCTCATCGTGGCGGGCGGCACCGCCTGGTACCTGCACTGGACCAAGACGCGCGACCTCGGCGAGATCACCGGCGCGACGACGGCGACCACGCAGCAGGTCAAGACCGGGTACTGCATCCGGGACCTCCCCGCGGACGGGTCTGTCTCCGAGGTGACGCTCGTCCCGTGCGGCGACCCGCACGAGGCGCAGGTCGTCGGGACGCACGTGCTCGACGACGGCGACTGGCCCGGTCAGGACGCCGTGGACGCCGAGGTCACCGAGTGGTGCGAGATGTCCCGCTCCGCGACCTCGCTCGGCTTCCAGCGGGTGGTCTGGGCGCCGTCGGAGGAGAGCTGGGGCCAGGGCGACCGTCGCGGCCTGTGCATCGCCTGGTACGAGCCCGGCGGCGCGACCGGGTCCTTCGCGGATGGGGACGTCGAGGTTCCCTGACGTTCGTCAGCAACCGTCTGCGAGGCCGGGCCCTGCTGACGCGCCTGGCGGACAACCGGTGACGGGGCGTCCGGGCCCGGGTGGTGCGAGGTGCACACGCCCAGGACGGGCAGGGTCCCCGAGGACCGCGAGTCAGCCGCTCGTGCCGCCGAAGTGCGGCACCGAGGCGGTGACGATCGACCCGTCCTCGCGGCGCATGCCCTCCAGGGCGACCGGGCGCGGTGCACCGTCGATCCGGGGACCCTGGCCGTCGAGCGGCACCGTCACGGGCTCCCCGGCGCGCACCACGATCTTCTCGCCGCGGACGGCGAGGTCCACCGACTCGCCGGCCTCGATCTCGAGGCGGACCTCGTCCTGGCGCACCTCGACCCGCAGCCGCGAGCCGCGGATCGTGAGGTGGAACGTGATGCCCGACCACCCCACGGGCAGCCGCGGGTCCAGGGTGATCTCGCCGTAGTGGTCGCGCATGCCGCCGAAGCCGTTCACCACCGCGCCCCACACGCCCGCCGCGGAGGCGACGTGCACGCCGTCGGACGCGTTGCCGTGCAGGTCCTGCAGATCGACGAGCAGGGCGTCCCGGAAGTACTCCAGGGCGAGCTCGTGGTACCCGACCTCCGCCGCCATGATCGACTGCACCACGGCGGACAACGTCGAGTCGCCCGTCGTGATCGGGTCGTAGTAGTCGAAGTTCGCGCGCTTCTCCTCCGGGGTGAAGCTGCGGCCCTGCAGGTACATCGCCAGGACGACGTCCGCCTGCTTGAGCACCTGGAACCGGTAGATCACCAGGGGGTGGAAGTTCAGCAGGAGCGGCCGCTTCTCCGGCGGCGTGTTCGGCAGGTCCCACACCTCGCGCTCGTGGAAGTGTGAGTCCTGCGGGTGGATGCCGAGCGTCTCGTCGAAGGGGATCGCCACCGCCTCCGCGACCCGCTCCCACTCGTCGACCTCCGCCGGGTCGAGGTCGAGGCGGGACACCAGGCGCGCGTAGTCCTCCGGCGCGGACTGGGCGAGTTCACGCACCGCCTGCGCCGACCGCCGCAGGTTGAAGCGCGCCATGACGTTCGTGTACAGGTTGTCGTTCACGACGGTCGTGTACTCGTCCGGCCCCGTGACGCCGTGGATGTGGAACGAGCCTTCTCCCTTGCCCCGCCAGAAGCCCAGGTCAGCCCAGAGCCGGGCCGTCTGCACGAGGATGTCGATGCCCTCCCGGGCGAGGAACTCCTCGTCGCCCGTGGCCCGCACGTACTTGCTGACGGCGTACGCGATGTCCGCGTCGATGTGGTATTGCGCAGTTCCCGCCGCGTAGTACGCCGACGCCTCCTCGCCGTTGATCGTCCGCCACGGGAACAGCGCACCGCGCTCCGTGAGCTCGGCCGCACGGCGCTCCGCCGCCGGCAGCATCGTGTACCGGAAGCGCAGGGCGTTCCGGGCGATCAGCGGCGTCGTGTACACGAAGAACGGGACGACGTAGATCTCCGAGTCCCAGAAGTAGTGACCGCTGTAGCCGCTGCCCGTCAGACCCTTCGCAGGAATGCCCGTGCCCTCGGCCCGCGCGGCCGCCTGCGCCACCTGGAACAGGTTCCAGCGCACCGCCTGCTGGATCTCCGGCTCGCCCTCGACCTCCACGTCCGAGCGCGCCCAGAAGTCCGCGAGCCACTCCCGCTGCTCCACGAACTGGTGCTCGACCCCCTCCTCCTTCACGCGGTCGAGGGTGCGGCGGCACCGGTCCACGAGCTCGCGCGGAGGCACCTCGCGGGAGGTGTGATAGCTGACCACCTTGGAGATGACGATCGGCTGGTCCGGCTGCGCCCGGACCCGGAAGACCTGCTTCGCCATGTGCTCCTCGACCTGCGTGAGCACCTCGAAGGTGTTCTCCGTCTCGATCGAGTGGTCCACCGCGACGGCGAGCGTCATGGCCGAGTTCGCGCAGCGGTACGCCAGCACGGCGCGGTCCTCGCCGCCCCAGTGCATCGCCGGGTAGAGCGCGCGCTCCGTCGGCAGCTCCGCACGGCGCGGGTCCGCGATGCCGCCGCGCGGCGTCACCGGGGTGGAGCGGTACTCGTCCAGCCCCTCCTCACGGTTGATGACCTGCGAGGAGACGGTGACGGGCGCTGCCTTGTCCAGGACCGTCACCTCGAACGTCATGACGGCGAGGTGCCGCTCCGTGAACGACACCATGCGCCGGGTCCGCACGCGCACCCGGTTCCCGCCCGGGGTGCGCCAGACCAGGTCGCGCCGCAGGACGCCCTCGGCGAAGTCGAGGGTCCGGTCGTAGGTGACGAGGTCCGCGACGGACAGCAGCAGCGGCTCGTCGTCCACGTACAGGCGCATGACCTTCGCGTCGGGCACGTTGACGATCGTCTGGCCGACCTCCGCAAGGCCGTACGCCGTCTCGGCGTGCCGGATCGGCCACGTCTCGTGGAACCCGTTGATGAAGGTCCCGTGCGTGTGGCGGTCGCGGCCCTCCTCGAGGTTGCCGCGCATCCCGAGGTACCCGTTGCCGACGGCGAACAGGGTCTCGGTGCGGCCGAGGTCGTCGGCCTCGAACTCGGTCTCCGTCAGCCGCCAGGGGTCGACGGGGAAGCGGAGTCGGTCCATGAGGTCGTTGAAGGTGCGGGCCACTGCTCCACCAGTTCTCGTAGGTCACTGACAACGACATCCGCCCCCGCATCGATGAGGGCCTGCGCCCCCACCCCGCGGTCCACGCCCACCACGAGCCCGAAGCCGCCGGCCCGCCCCGCCGTGACCCCGGAGATGGCATCCTCCACGACTGCAGCGTGCGCGTCCTCGACACCGAGGAGGCGGGCGGCGTGACTGAACGTGTCCGGCGCCGGCTTTCCCGGGAGGTGCTCGCGCGCGGCGACGACCCCGTCGACGACGACCGGGAACCGCCCCGCGAGGCCCGCCGCCTCCAGGACCATCGGGGCGTTGCGCGAGCTCGAGACGACCGCCATCGGGACCCCGAGGGCCTCGAGGCGGTCCACGAGCTCCACCGACCCCGGGTAGGCGACGATGCCCTCGTCATCGAGCAGCCGGTTCACCATGACGTTCTTCCGGTTGCCGAGACCGCACACCGTGAGGGCGTCACCGGGGTCCGCCGGGCCACCCTCGGGCAGGACGATGCCGCGCGACGCGAGCATCGCGCGCACCCCGTCGTAGCGCGGCTTGCCGTCGACGTAGGCGAAGTAGTCGGCCTCCGTGTACGGCGGCGTCACCGCCTGGGCGGCGAAGAACTCGTCGAACATCCGCTGCCACGCACGCATGTGGACCTCGGCCGTGGGCGTCAGCACGCCGTCGAGGTCGAAGAGCACAGCGCGGATCTCGGGGGGCACGTGACGAGGATACGCGGGAATGTAAGCGCTTACCCAGGGCGGACGGTCACGGCTCGGTCGCGATCCGGGT
The DNA here is from genome assembly GCA_023428465.1 of Actinomycetes bacterium. Lineage (GTDB taxonomy): Bacteria > Actinomycetota > Actinomycetes > Actinomycetales > Cellulomonadaceae > Actinotalea. The sequence goes on along the minus strand of JAEYXM010000165.1, from coordinate 2,966 downwards.
GCGGTCCGGCCGCGATCCGAGGGCAACGCCAGCAGGCCGCGCGACGGCGAGCCCCGTCAGCGGATCGGTCAGCGCCTTCACCGACGCGTCAGACGGCGCGCAGGACGAGCCCCGAGCCGTCCGCGACCTCCTCGACGCGGTCGACCACCACCGTCGAGCCCGGGGCGGCCTCGCCCGCGAGGAGCATGCGCGCCAGCCGGTCGCCGATCTCCCGCTGCACGAGCCGCCGCAGCGGCCGCGCGCCGTAGGACGGGTCGTAACCCTCGAGCGCCAGCCACTCCCGGGCGGCCGGCGTCACGTCGAGCGTGAGGCGCCGGTCCGCGAGACGTGGGGCCAGGCGCGCGATCTGCAGGTCGACGATCGAGCCCAGCTCGCTCAGGCCGAGTGCGTCGAACACGACCACGTCGTCGAGCCGGTTGAGGAACTCCGGCTTGAACGCGGCGCGCACGGCCGCCATGACGGCGTCGCGCTTGGCGCCCTCGTCGAGCGTCGGGTCCACGAGGAACGCCGAGCCGAGGTTCGACGTGAGCACGAGGATCACGTTGCGGAAGTCGACCGTGCGGCCCTGGCCGTCGGTGAGGCGCCCGTCGTCGAGCACCTGCAGCAGGATGTCGAAGACCTCCGGGTGGGCCTTCTCCACCTCGTCGAGGAGCACCACCGAGTAGGGCCGACGCCGCACGGCCTCGGTGAGCTGACCGCCCTCCTCGTACCCGACGTACCCGGGCGGGGCGCCGACGAGCCGGGCGACCGTGTGCTTCTCCGAGTACTCCGACATGTCGATCCGGACCATCGCCCGCTCGTCGTCGAACAGGAAGTCCGCGAGCGCCTTCGCGAGCTCGGTCTTGCCGACACCCGTCGGCCCGAGGAACAGGAACGAGCCGGTCGGCCGGTCGGGGTCGGAGATCCCGGCCCGTGCGCGACGCACGGCGTCCGACACCGACCGCACGGCACGGCGCTGGCCGATCAGCCGCTCGCCGATGACGTCCTCCATGCGCAGCAGCTTCGCCGTCTCGCCCTCGAGGAGGCGACCCGTCGGGATGCCGGTCCACGCCGAGACGACCTCGGCGATCTCGTCGGGGCCGACCTTCTCCGCGATCATCGGCGCCTCGACCGGGGCCGCCGGGCCGGCAGAGGGGCGGGCAGAGGGGTCGGCATCACCACCTTCGGCCGGGCCGGACGAGCCGCGCTCCTCCTGGGCCTGCTCGGCCGCGGCGATCTCGCGCTCGACCGCGGGGATCTCGCCGTTCTGCAAGCGCGCCGCCGTCTCGTAGTCGCCGTCGCGGTACGCCTTGTCGAACGCGGTACGCAGCTCGTCGAGGCGCACCCGCAGGTCGCCGAGCCGGTTCGAGCCCGCCTTCTCGGCTTCCCAGCGGGCCGTCAGCGCGGCGAGCTCCTCGCGCCGGTCCGCGAGCTCGGCCCGCAGTCGCTCGAGGCGCTCGCGCGAGGCGTCGTCGGCGTCGGACGCCTCCGACAGGTAGGACTCCTCCATCTCCAGGCGCGTGACGGCGCGCTGCAGCTGGTCGATCTCGACCGGGGACGAGTCGAGCTCCATGCGCAGGCGGGAGGCCGCCTCGTCGACGAGGTCGATCGCCTTGTCGGGGAGCTGGCGCCCCGGGATGTACCGGTCGCTGAGGGTCGCGGCGGCGACGAGCGCGGCGTCGGAGATCGTCACCTTGTGGTGCGCCTCGTACTTCGGGGCGATGCCCCGCAGGATGGCGACGGTGTCCTCGACGCTCGGCTCGCCGACGAAGACCTGCTGGAAGCGCCGCTCGAGCGCCGGGTCCTTCTCGATGCGCTCACGGAACTCGTCGAGCGTCGTCGCGCCGACGAGGCGCAGCTCGCCGCGCGCGAGCATGGGCTTGAGCATGTTGCCCGCATCCATGCTGCCCTCGGCCGACCCTGCGCCGACGACGGTGTGCAGCTCGTCGATGAAGGTGACGACCTGACCCTCGGCGTCCTTGATCTCGGTGAGCACGGCCTTGAGCCGCTCCTCGAACTCGCCGCGGTACTTGGCGCCCGCGACCATCGAGGCAAGGTCGAGCGCGACGAGCCGCTTGCCGCGCAGCGACTCGGGGACGTCGCCGTCGACGATGCGCTGGGCGAGCCCCTCGACGACGGCCGTCTTGCCGACGCCGGGCTCGCCGATGAGGACGGGGTTGTTCTTGGTCCGTCGCGAGAGCACCTGGACGACGCGCCGGATCTCCGCGTCGCGGCCGATGACGGGGTCGAGCCGCCCCTCGCGCGCGGCGGCGGTGAGGTCGATGCCGTACTGCTCGAGCGCCTTGTAGGTGCCCTCCGGGTCGGGACCGGTGACGCGCGCGGAGCCGCGGACGGCGGGCAGCGCGGCGGCCAGGGCGTCGCGGGTCGCGCCCACGGCGGCGAGCGCCTCGGCCGCGGGCGACGATCCGGCCGCGATGCCCATGAGCAGGTGCTCGGCGGACACGTACTCGTCGCCCAGGGCGCGGGCCTCCGACCCGGCGGCGGTGATGACGGCGCTCGTCGCGCGCGAGACGGAGGGCTCGGCGACCGAACCGCCCGACGCCGTCGGGAGCGTCGCCCGGATCGCGGCGGCGCGCCGCGCGAGCGCCGCGCGGTCCACGCCGACGGCGTCCAGCAGCCCGACGGCGACCCCACCGGGCTGGGCGAGGAGCGCCTCGAGCAGGTGGACCGGCTCGAGCTGGGGGTTGCCGGCGGACGCGGCCGCCTGCAGGGCCGCGGCGATCGCCTCGGACGACTTGGTGGTGAACTTCGGCTCCATGCGGCGGACGCCTCCTGGCGACGGGTCCTGACGACGGGAACAGACTTGAGTCTACGTCACTCAACTTCATCGGTGCGAGCGGGCGACCGGGGTTGCGGTCTCGCAACGAACCCCGGTCTCGACTGCCGGGAGCGGCGCGCCGACCCGGAGACTGTGGAATCGTCCACTCATGCGAACACGACGACTCACCCGCGCCGCGGCGCTGACC
>JAEYXM010000102.1 GCA_023428465.1 Actinomycetes bacterium | reverse complement strand
GTCACCCCCGAGAGGACCTCACCGAAGAAGAGGCCGCCCGTGACGGGACACAGCACTCCGACGTGGGTCATCGACGGCTCCGCTCGCACCTCGCAGGAGGGCGAGGACCTTCCGTGCCGGCCGGGGGGGCGCCGACCGGGCAAGGCTAACGGCGCCCCGTGCGCGCAGCTCGGGAGGCTCGGACATGAGTCACGTCACATGGGCCAGCGGTCGGCCGAGCAGGGCGCGGGCGTCGGCGGCCGGGACCGCGCGCGAGTAGAGCCAGCCCTGCGCCGTCGTGCAGCCCATGGCGCGCAGCTGCTCGGCCTGCTCGGGCGTCTCGACGCACTCCGCGACCACCTCCAGGCGCAGCGCCGCCGCCATCGCCACGATCGCCGTGACGAGCGCCGTCGGCTGCTCCGGACCGAGGTCGCGGATGAACGAGCCGTCGATCTTCAGCGCGTCGACCGGGAAGCGGCGCAGCGCGTTGAGCGACGACTGGCCCGTGCCGAAGTCGTCGATGTGCAGCTGCAGGCCGGCCGCGTGCAGCCCGGCCATGATCTCCTGGGCGACCGCCGGGTCCGTCATGATCACGCCCTCGGTGATCTCGAGGACCAGGCACTGGGGTGGTACGCCATGGCGCTCGAGCGTCGCCTGCACGACCGGCAGGAGCTCGGGGTTCCAGAACTCGCGGTGGGACACGTTGACGGACACGCACACGTCGACGTCGGCCTCGCTGCGCCACTGCGCGATCTGCGCGCACACCTGTTCGAGGACCTGGCGGCCGAGCGTGATCATCGACTGCGTGTTCTCCATCGACGCGAGGAACTCCCCGGGCAGCAGCAGGCCACGCTCGGGGTGGTCCCAGCGGACGAGCGCCTCGAACTGGCGCAGCGCGCCGCCGTGCAGGTCCACGATCGGCTGGTAGTGCACGACGAACTGGCGGGCCTCGAGCGCCGCCGTGATCGTCGAGCGCGCGCGCAGGCGGGCCACGGCACGCTCGTGCATGACGGGGTCGAAGACGCACGCGGTGCCGCGCTCGGTCTCCTTCGCCCGGTACATCGCGATGTCCGCGTCCCGCAGGATCTCCTCGGCGTCGTCGTAGTTCTCCGACGACGTGATGCCCACGCTCGCGGTGATCGTGACCTCCTGGTCGCCGAGCATCACCGGCTCCGTGATGCTCGCCTGGAGGCGGCGCGCCACGCTCAGCAGGTCATCCGGCAACGGGTCGGTCAGCAGGACCGCGAACTCGTCGCCGCCGAACCGCGCCGCGGTGTCCGCGCGCCGGACGTGCTCGTTGAGGCGGTTGCCCACGACGCGCAGCAGGTCGTCCCCGGCGAGGTGGCCGAGGGAGTCGTTGATGAGCTTGAAGCCGTCCAGGTCGAGGAAGAGCACGGCGAACGCGGTGCCGGGGCGGCGGTCGCGCTGGCTGAGCGCGACGGAGAGCCGGTCCAGGAAGAGACGGCGGTTGGCCAGGCCCGTGACCGGGTCGAAGAGCGCCGCCTGGCGCAGCTCGGTCTCGAGGCGTTTGAAGTCGTCGACGTCCGACAACGAGCCGATGATCGACTCCCCGCCGTCGCGCCCCTCCGTGCCGACGGCCCGCACGCGCGCCCAGCGCGTCGTGCCGTCCGGCTGGAAGAGGCGCAGCTCGACCTCGAGCGGCACGTCGCGCTCGACGACCGCGCGGCCGAGCACGCTCCGCACGGAGGCATGGTCGTCCGGGTGGACCTGGGCGACCGCCTGTTCGACGGTCACGTCGGTCCCGGCAGGCACGCACAGCAGGTCGGCGCAGCGGTCCGACACGTAGATGCCCGGGCGCGAGGAGTCCCACTCCCACAGGCCGTCGTTCGCGGCACGCGTGACCACGGCGTGGCGTTCCGCGCTGTGCTGCACCTCCGCGAGCAGCTGCTTCTCCCGCAGTGCGGCGCCGAGGAACGAGGCCCAGTGGTCGTACGTCGCGTGGTCGGTGGCGTACTCCGGCTCGGCGTGCGCGACGAGGCAGAGCAGTCCGTGGTCGCCCGTCGCGCCGCGCACGGGGATCAGGTAGGCGACGAGGCCCTGGGCGGCGTCGGCGAGGTCGAGCAGCTCCGGTGGCGGGAACTCCTCGACCGTCGTCGTCGTGCCCACGAGGTGACGCAGGCCACCGTCCGGGACGTCGAGGCCGGCGATCTTCAGGCGGCGCTCCGACGGTGGGCCGTCCCACAGGGCGAGGCACCCCGCCATGACGCCGACGCCGGCGAGCCAGTCGAGGTCGGCGGGGTCGCCGCCCGCACCGCCGAGCAGGCCCATGCCGACGTGGTACTGCTCGCCGTTGGCCATGGAGAGGCGCTTGACCCGCCCGTGGTCGCGGGCGGCCTGCAGGCGCGTCGTGGTCGAGGCGACGCGGGCCACGACGAAGCGGCGCAGGTCGTCGTCGGCGCCCGTGCCCACGCCTGCCTCGAGCCGTTCGAGCGCGACGTGCAGGAACTGCTCGACGTGCTCGGGTGCGGGGTCGGTGCGCAGGAGGGAGCCCACGGCCGCCTCGATGACGCGCTCGATCTCGTCGACGACGTCCGACGCGGTGCGCTCGGCGGTCCCGGCGGTGACGGCGGCCGCGAGGCGTTCCTCGATGCCGTCGACGAGGGATGCGGCCGCGGCCGCCGCGGCGGGGGAGGCCTCGGTCGTCGCGGCCACACAGCCGCAGGACTGGCGCACGACGAGGGTCGTCGGCACCGACAGTCGCTCGGTGCTGTGCGGCCCGCCCATCATCTCCTCGACCAGCACGGACGCGGCGCGTGCACCGACATCCTGGAACCGCTGGCGGATCGTCGTCAGGGGCGGCTCGGAGAACCAGCTGGCGGGGATGTCGTCGAAGCCGACGACGGCGACGTCCTGGGGTACCCGGATGTCGTGCTCGCGCAGACGCGCGATGAGGCCGAGGGCCAGTCGGTCGGTCGCCGCGAGCACCGCGGTGGGCCGCTCGTCGGGCTCCTGGGCGGCGATGACCTCGGCGGCCTCGTGCCCGCCGCGGTCGATGTCGCTCGTCACGGCGATGAGCGGCAGCGGCTCCAGTCCCACCCCGGGTATGCGGGCGAGGTAGGCGTTGTAGCGCTCGCGGATGTCGCTCTGCTCGATCCGTCCCGCGAAGGCGATGCGCGTGTGCCCGTGGCCGGCGAGGTGGTCGACCGCGAGCGAGACCCCCGCCGCGTTGTCCACGACGACAGGCCTGGCGTCGACGTCGGTCGCCGTCGTGCACGCGAGCGTGAGGGGCTTGCCCTGCGCGCGCAGCTGCTGCAGGTAGTCGTCGGTGGCGGCCCACGCGCTGACCACGAACCCGTCGAGGTGGCGCCACGCCATCGGGTGGGCCTGCGCGACGGCGCTCACCGGCGCGTCGCCCGTGACACCCGCGTCGAGGGTCTGCACGAGCGCGACCCGGGCGCCCATGCGCGCCGCCTCGCCGACGACGCCGGCGAGGATCTCACCGAAGAAGAAGCCGCCGGTGACCGGGGACAGGACGCCGATGCGGGGCGGGCGGGTGGTAGGTGGCGTCGGCGGGCCGCCGTCGTCCGTGCGGTCCGCGGGGCGCGGCTGCGCGTCGGCGGCCGCGCCTGCGTGGGCGTGCTCCGTGCTGAGACCCGACACCCGCGTCCTTCCCTGAGTAGGGGCATCCCCGGAGCAATCGGCAGGTCTGGGGGGGATAGTGAGACGAACCGCCAGGTCTCACCCGCTCGACGGACGGGGGAAAATGGGCCGACGGGTGAGGGAGGCGACATGGCACGCGTGGAGAAGACCGACGAGCAGTGGCGGTCCGAGCTGAGCGCCGAGGAGTACGCGGTGCTGCGGCAGGCGGCCACAGAACGCCCGTGGACCGGCGCGCTCCTGGACGAGACACGGCTGGGCACGTACCGGTGCCGGGCGTGCGGCGAGGTGCTCTTCCGCGCCGAGGCGAAGTTCGACTCGCACTGCGGCTGGCCGAGCTTCTACGCCCCGAGCGCGGACGACGCCGTCGTGCTCCGTGCGGACCGCAGCCTCGGCATGGTGCGCACGGAGGTCCTGTGCGCGGCGTGCGGCTCGCACCTCGGGCACGTGTTCGACGACGCCCCGCAGACCCCGACGGGCGACCGGTTCTGCATGAACTCGGTGTCGCTGACCTTCGAGGCCGACGAGCCCGGCGCGTGACGGCCGAGCGCCGCCCGCGGCGGCCCGCGATGCTCGACCCGTACCAGGCCGAGCAGGTCGCAGGCGAGGGCGACCTCACGCTCCGGGGCGAGGTCGCGCACACGACGGCACGCGCGCTCGTGCACGGGGGCCGTGCGTCCGAGGACCCCGACGTCCACGAGCGGCTCCTGCGCCTCGTGGAGGCGGAGGGCCTCGACACGATCGCCGAGCTGTGGGCGGACTCCCCGGCCGGGACGCTGCCGGGTGCGCTCTGGCGGCTGTACCTGCTGCGCGAGTGGGTCCGCCGCGATGCGCCCACCGTCGCGGAGCGGTACCGCATGGGTACCGCCGCGGCCGAGGTGCACGACGTCGTCGCGGGCGTCGCGAGCCCGCCCGGCCCGGAGGAGGTCCGCGCCGTCGCCGACGCCGTCCTGTCCGGGGTCTACACGGCCGACCTGGCGGTCGCGCTCGAGCGGGCGGGCGCGTTCTGCCGCGTGCTCGCGACGGGCTCGGCGGTGGATGCCGGCCTCATGGCGGACGACGACGCCGCGGGCCGCGTGACGCGTGGCGCGTCCGGCCTGGTGCGCACCGCCGAGGAGCTCGAGCGCGCCGCCTCGATGTGGCGCGCGGGCTCCCTGGACTGAAGCCCGCCCGCCGGCCCGCGCCGCGTATTCCCTGCGGCGGCGTGACGGTCTTCACCCCGCCTGCGGGTGCCGGACGGCGGCGGGCGCACCTACGATGATGCGTCGACGTCGGGCCGCGGTAGCCCCGGGCTCCATGTTCAGCCGCTCCGAGCGGCCCCGCGCCGAGAGGCGCTCCCGGTCCGGCGTCGACACAGACCTGCGGACGTCCGACACCCGGGTCGGTTGTACGTCCCGGGCCCTGCTGCCCTAGCCTGAGGACGACCGACTCCCTCCACCTCCGCGGAGATCCTCGTGCGCCTGCGCTTCACCCCGCGCAATGCCTCCTTCTTCGATCTTCTCGCCGAGCAGGCCGGCCACCTGGTCCGGGGCGCGGACCTGCTGAGCGAGCTCCTCGGTGCGGAGAAGGCCGAGCGCAAGAACGTCGCGACGCGCCTGCGGGAGGCGGAGCACGACGCCGACGAGGCGACGCACACGATCATGCGGAACCTCAACCAGACGTTCGTCACGCCGTTCGACCGTGACGACATCTACATGCTCGCCGCCCGGCTCGACGACTGCATGGACTTCATGGAGGAGGCCGGCGACCTCGTCGTCCTCTACCAGCTCGACGAGCTGCCGCCCCTGGTCATCAAGCAGGTGGACGTGCTGCGCCGCTGCGCAGAGTTGACGGCCGAGGCCATGCCGCGCCTGCGCGCGATGAAGCACCTCACCGAGTACTGGGTCGAGATCAACCGCCTCGAGAACGAGGCCGACCGGACGTACCGCCGCCTGGTCGCCGAGCTGTTCAACGACGGCCTCGAGCCCATCCTCCTGATGAAGCTCAAGGACGTCGTCGACGCGCTCGAGGGTGCCGCTGACGGGTTCGAGCGGGTGGCCAACCTCGTCGAGACCATCGCGCTCAAGGAGTCCTGACCCCCGTGGAGATGGCGCTCGTCGTCCTCGTGGTGGTCTTCGCCCTGGGATTCGACTACACCAACGGTTTCCACGACGCCGCCAACGCGATCGCGACGTCCGTGTCCACCCGGGCCCTGACCCCGCGCGCGGCTCTCCTCATGGCCGCGGGGTTCAACCTGCTCGGCGCGATGCTCGGCACCGAGGTCGCCCAGACCATCGGCAGCGGCATCATCGACATCACCCAGGCGGACACCACGCACACGGGTCTGGTGATGGTGCTCTCGGCCGTCATCGGCGCGATCGTGTGGAACCTCATCACGTGGTGGTTCGGCATGCCGTCGTCCTCGTCGCACGCCCTCATCGGCGCGCTGACGGGCGTCGGGATCGCGGGCGGCATCGACGTGCACTGGGACGTCATCCTCGACAAGGTCGTCATCCCGATGCTCGTCTCGCCCGTCGTCGGGTTCACGCTCGCGTTCGTGCTCATGGTCGCGCTGCTGTGGGCGTTCAAGAACGCCAACCCGCACAAGGTGACGCGCCGCTTCCGCATCGCGCAGACGGCGTCGGCCGCGGCGATGGCGCTCGGCCACGGCCTGCAGGACGCGCAGAAGACGATGGGCGTCATCGTGCTGGCGCTCGTCGCCGGCGGTGTGCAGGAGGGCGACTCGATCCCGCTGTGGGTCAAGCTGTCGGCCGCAGGTGCGATCTCGCTCGGCACGTACTCCGGCGGCTGGCGCATCATGCGCACCCTGGGCCGCAAGGTCATCGAGCTCGACCCGGCCCGCGGGTTCGTGGCCGAGTCCGTGGCCGCGTCGGTCCTCTACACGACCGCGTTCGCGTTCCACGCGCCCATCTCGACGACGCAGACCATCACCTCGGCGATCATGGGCGTCGGCGCCACGAAGCGACTGTCCGCGGTCCGCTGGGGCGTGGCCGGCAACATCGCGATCGCCTGGGTCCTGACGATTCCCGCGGCGGCCGCGGTCGCCGCTGCCTCCTACTGGGGCCTCTCGCTCTTCATCGGCTGACCGCAGCCGGGCGGTCCGGCCTCAGCCCCTGGCCGTCGTCGGCCGGTGCGCCTCGATGGCGACGACGCGCGCGCCGCCACCCTCGCCCGCGACGTGCACGGCCAGCACCTCGCCCGTGCGCAGGTACGGGTCGGCGCCCGGGACCGTGCCGGTCGTCCACCGCCGGGACGCTTCGCCGACGGCGGCGAGCACCGCGGGTAGCACGGGCCGGTGCGTGACGACGACGGCGTCGCGCGGCCGGCGCAGGTAGTCGGCCACGGCGGCGACCGTGGCAGCCGGGTCGTCCGCGTGCGCGGCCTCGGTCAGGGCGTCGATGGTCGTCACGGGCAGCCCGGCGGCCTCGGCGTACGGGACGACGGTGCGCAGGCACCGCTCCCAGGGGCTCGTGGCGACCGCGCGGACCCCGAACGCCGCGAGCACGGGCACGAGCGCGGCGGCCTGCGCGCGGCCCTGCGCCGTCAGCGGGCGCGTGGCCTCCTCGCCCTTCCACGCGGACCGCTGCTTCGCGCGGCCGTGCCGGCCGACGACGAGGACCCGCGAGGCGAGGCGGCCCTCCTCGTGCAGGCCCGCGACGACGTCGAGAGGCCTCCGGTCCGTCGGTCGCGTCAGCAGGTCCCGCGCGGTCGGCGCGGACACCCACACGACGTCGTCGATCTCGGTGAGCGCCGCGCGCTCGACCGGTGCGCGCGCGGCCAGGGGTGCGGCGTCGTCGTCGGTCGCGGCGCGTGCCGCCCAGTAGCGCACGTGCTTGCGACCGCCGTCGGGCGTCCGGTAGCGCAGGGCGGGCAGCGGGACCCCCAGCACGACGGCGGTGCCCGTCTCCTCGGCGACCTCGCGCGCCGCCGCGGCCGCGCAGGACTCGCCCGGGTCGAGCTTGCCCTTGGGCCACGACCAGTCCCGGTACCGCGGCCGGTGCACGAGCGCGACCTCGAGACGCCCGTCGCGCACGCGCCAGAGGACCGCACCCGCGGCGTGCACGACGGGAGGTGCGATGACCACCTGGCTGCTCACCGGTCGCGGGCCGGACGGCGCCGCTGGCGGGCCATGAAGTGCTCCTGGATGTCGCGGAGCCGGCGCCCGTCCGCGTGGTCGTGGCGCGTCCAGGTCCCGTCGGGGCCGAGGTGCCAGCTGGCCGTGGTGTCGCTCGCTGACAGGTCGATGGTCTCGATGAGCTCGGCGGCGTGCTCGGGCCCGACGGTGACGAGGGTCTCGACGCGGCGGTCCAGGTTGCGGTGCATGAGGTCGGCGGAGCCGATCATCACCTCGGGCTCGCCGCCGTTCGCGAACGCGTAGACGCGCCCGTGCTCGAGGAACCGGCCGAGGATGGACCGGACGCGGATCGTCTCCGACAGCCCGGGCACGCCCGGCTTGAGCGCGCAGATCCCCCGGACGACCAGGTCGACCGGCACACCGACCTGCGATGCGCGGTAGAGCGCGTCGATGGTCGCCTCGTCGACGATCGCGTTCACCTTGATCTTGATCCACGCGGGCAGTCCGGCGAGGTGGTTCACGGTCTCGCGCTCGATGCGCTCGAGGAGGCCGGACCGCATGGCCCGCGGCGCGACGAGCAGGCGGGAGAACTTGGCCTTCGGCGCGTAGCCGGAGAGCTGGTTGAACAGGCGCGTGAGGTCGTTGCCCACGTCCGGGTCGCACGTGAGCAGGCCCAGGTCCTCGTACAGGCGCGCCGTCTTCGGGTTGTAGTTGCCGGTGCCCACGTGGCAGTAGCGGCGCAGGCCGTCGGACTCCTGGCGCACCACGAGCGAGAGCTTGCAGTGCGTCTTGAGCCCGACGATGCCGTAGACGACGTGCACGCCGGCCTGCTCGAGCTTGCGCGCCCAGGAGATGTTCGCCTGCTCGTCGAAGCGGGCCTTGATCTCGACGAGCGCGAGCACCTGCTTGCCGGCCTCGGCCGCGTCGATCAGGGCGTCGACGATCGGGGAGTCGCCGGAGGTGCGGTAGAGCGTCTGCTTGATCGCGAGCACCTGCGGGTCCGCAGCGGCCTGGGCGAGGAAGGCCTGCACTGACGTCGCGAACGAGTCGTACGGGTGGTGGAGCAGGATGTCGCGCCGGCGCATCGCCGCGAAGACGTCGGTGGGCATCGCCGTCTCGACCTCGGCGAGGCCGCGGTGCGTGCCGCCGACGAAGCGCGGGTAGGACAGGGCGGCGCGGTCGAGGTCGGCGATGAGGTTCAGGCCGGTCAGGTCCAGGGGTGCCGGCAGCTCGTAGACCTCGGCGGGGTCGACGCCGAGCTCGCGCGTGAGGAGCTCGCGCACGCGGGGTGCGATGTCCTGCGCGACCTCGAGGCGCACGGCCGGGCCGAAGCGCCGCCGCAGGAGCTCCTTCTCCATGGCCTGGAGGATGTTCTCGGCGTCGTCCTCCTCGACCTCCACGTCCTCGTTGCGGGTGACGCGGAA
>JAEYXM010000085.1 GCA_023428465.1 Actinomycetes bacterium | reverse complement strand
CCGCCCCCCGACGTCGGGCGACGGTCGCGCTCTGCCGGTGCGGAGCCTCCGGGATCAAGCCGTACTGCGACGGGAGCCACAAGGTCGTCGGCTTCCGCACGGACGACGAGGAGCCCGGGCTCACCACCGGCGCGGCCTGACATCGTCGAGCCGGGGCTTGCCACCGGCCCGGCGTGACCGAGCGGCCCGACCCGCCCCGCCGGCCTCGCTACGGTGGCCACGTGGCCTACACCGACGACCCCGCCGACCGCGCCCTCCTTATGGCCGCCGCGTACGTGGTTCTCCAGCGCGGCGAGGAGGTCCTGCTGCAGCTCCGACGCGGCACGGGCTACCGGGACGGGCACTGGGCGGTCCTCGCAGGCCACCTCGAGTCGGGCGAGACGATCACCGCCGCGGCGGCCCGGGAGGCGGCGGAGGAGTCCGGCGTGGTGGTCGCGGAGGAGGACCTGGAGCCGCTGACGACGCTGCACCGCTTCATCCCCGGTGGCCCGCAGATCGAGCAGCGCTGCGACCTGTTCTTCCGCGCGCGCCGCTGGACGGGCACGCCCGCACGCCTGGAGCCGGACAAGAGCGCGGACATGCGCTGGTTCCGGCTCGATGCGCTCCCTGACCCGGTCGTGCCGCACGAGCTCGCCGTCCTGCGCTACCTCGCGGAGGGCGTGGTGCCGCCGGCGATCATCGCGGTGCCGCAGGAGGCCTGAGCAGGTACGCCGACCCCTGAGCGCGCGCGCCGAGGCCTGAGCACGCACGCCGAGCCCTGAGCACGCGCGCCGAGCGGCACGCCACCTCCAGCCGCAGGCGTGTCCGCCGCCGCCGGCAGTACCGTCCCCGCCGCCAGCGCCGTCCCCACCGTCCCGCCGGCAGTGCCGTCCCCGCGGCCAGCGCCAGCCGCGCCGTCTCACCGGCCGCGCCGCCGCCCGACTCCTTCGGCGCCCGCCTGACGTCCTCGCCGCCCGCCTTACTTCTTCGGCGCCCGCGCCCCGGTGGCCTTCCGCGACCCACCGCGAGCGGCGGCTGACGACGTGCGGCGCCCGGTCTTCTTCACCGGCCCCCGCGCGCGCTTCTCGGCGAGCAGCTCGGCAGCCCGCTCGAGCGTCACGGACTCGACGGCGTCCTCCTTGCGGAGGGTGGCGTTGGTCTCACCGTCGGTGACGTACGGCCCGAACCGCCCGTCCTTGACGACGACGGGCTTGCCGGAGACGGGATCGGCGCCGAGCTCGCGCAGCGGCGCGGTCGACGCTGCCCCGCGCCCGCGCTTGGGCTCGGCGTAGATGGCGAGCGCCTCCTCGAGCGTGGTGTCGAAGATGGCGTCCTCGCTCGGGAGGGTCCGCGAGTCGGTGCCCTTGCGCAGGTAGGGCCCGTACCGGCCGTTCTGGGCGGTGATCTCCTCGCCGGTGGCGGGGTCGACGCCGACGACGCGCGGAAGCGACAGCAGCCGGAGCGCGTCCTCGAGCGTGACGGTCTGCAGCTGCATCGACCGGAACAGGGACCCGGTCCGCGGCTTGGGCGCTGCGGCGAGCCGCTTCTTGCGCTCGGTGGCGGTGAGGCCGTCGGGGAGCTCGACCTCGGGCAGCACCTCGGTGACGTACGGGCCGTACCGCCCGGTGCGCGCGACGATGGTGGTGCCGGTGGTGGGGTCGGTGCCGAGGACGCGGTCGCCGTCGGGCTGGGTCTCGAGGAGCTCGCGCGCTTTCTCGACGGTGAGCTCGTCGGGCGCGAGGTCCTCGGGGACGGATGCTCGGCGAGGGGTGCCGTCCTCGGTGGGGGCGTTGGCGTCCTCGAGGTAGGGGCCGTACCGGCCGACGCGCAGCGTGATCCCTTCGCCGATCTCGACGGAGTTGACCTCGCGGGCGTCGATCTCGCCGTGGCCTTCGACGAGGTCGCGCAGCCCGGTGCCCGGGCCGCTGCCGCCGGGCCCGGGGCCCCCGGCGCCCGGCGCCGCACCGGCCGCACCGGACCCGCCAGCCCCACCGGCCCCACCGGCGTCGCCGAAGTAGAACCGCGTGAGCCACTCGACGCGGTCCTTCTCGCCGGCGGCGATGGCGTCGAGGTCCTCCTCCATCTCGGCGGTGAACCCGTAGTCGACGAGCTTGTCGAAGTTCTCCTCGAGCAGCCGCGTGACGGCGAACGCGAGCCACGACGGGACGAGCGCCTGCCCGCGGCTGGTCACGTATCCGCGGTCCTGGATGACGGAGATGGTGGCGGCGTAGGTCGACGGCCGCCCGATGCCCCGCTCCTCGAGGGCCTTGACGAGGCTCGCCTCGGTGTAGCGCGGTGGCGGGGAGGTGCGGTGCCCGTCGGCGGTGAGCGACCGCGCGTCGAGCGCGTCCCCGGAGGCCATGACGGGCAGCCGTGTCTCGCGGTCGCCGCGGGGGGTGTCGCCGTCCTCGTACCGCTCGGCGTCGTGCCCTTCCTCGTAGGCGGCGAGGAAGCCACGGAAGGTGATGACGGTGCCCGACGCCGAGAACACGGCCTCGGTGGGCGTGTCACCGAGCGGGGCGACGACGGCGGCGGCGCCGAGCCGCACGGTGGCGGTGGATCCGCGCGCGTCGGCCATCTGGGAGGCGACGGTCCGCTTCCAGATGAGCTCGTAGAGCTTGAACTGGTCGCCGGAGAGCTCGCGGGCGACCTGCGCGGGGGTGCGGAAGTGGTCGCCGGCGGGCCGGATGGCCTCGTGCGCCTCCTGGGCGCCCTTGGCCTTGGCGGCGTAGACGCGCGGCTTGTCGGGCACGTACTCGGCGCCGTACAGCTCGCCGGCCTGGCGCCGGGCGGCGTCGACGGCCTGCGTGCTCAGCACGGGCGAGTCGGTCCGCATGTAGGTGATGTAGCCGTTCTCGTACAGGCTCTGGGCGACGCGCATGGTCTGGCGCGAGGCCATGCGGAGCTTGCGGGCGGCCTCCTGCTGGAGGGTCGACGTCGTGAACGGGGCGGCGGGCCGGCGTGTGTAGGGCTTGGTCTCGAGCTCGAGCACCCGGAAGGGCGCGTCTGCGAGCGCGCCGGCGACGGCGGTGGCGGTCGCTTCGTCGAGGTGGCGCGCACCGCGGGTCCGCAGCGCGCCGCGGTCGTCGAAGTCGCGGCCGGTGGCGACCCGGTCGCCTGCGAGCTGCACGAGCCGCGCGTCGAACGGCGTGCCGTCGCCGCCCGAGACCGCGAACGTGCCGCGCACGTCCCAGTAGTCGGCGGCGCGGAACGCCATCCGCTCGCGTTCCCGCTCGACGACCATGCGCGTGGCGACGGACTGGACGCGACCGGCGGACAGACCCTGACGGACCTTGCGCCACAGCACGGGCGAGACCTCGTAGCCGTAGAGGCGGTCGAGGATGCGGCGGGTCTCCTGCGCGTCGACGAGCCGGTCGTCAAGGTCGCGCGGGTGGGCGATGGCCCGTTCGATGGCCTCGCGGGTGATCTCGTGGAAGACCATGCGCTTGACGGGCACGGTGGGCTTGAGCTCCTGCAGGAGGTGCCAGGCGATGGCTTCGCCCTCGCGGTCCTCATCGGTGGCGAGGAGGAGCTCGTCGGCTCCCTTGAGCGCCTTGCGGAGCTCGGCGACCTTCTTCTTCTTGTCGGCGTCGACGACGTAGTACGGCTGGAACCCGTTCTCGACGTCGACGGCGAACTTGCCGAAGGGGCCCTTCTTCATGTCGGCGGGCAGCTCGGACGGCTGCGGGAGGTCACGGATGTGGCCCACGGACGCCTCGACCGTGTACCCGTCACCGAGGTACCCGGCGATCGTGCGCGCCTTGGCCGGCGACTCCACGATCACGAGCTTGCGGGACATCAGGACCTTCTTCCGTCGGGGGGCACCACGTGTTCAGGGGCGTCGGCAGCGCACTCTACGGCCTGTCGTCAACCCTGCGCCTGCGTCGGCCCGTCGCTGTGCACGACGTCGCGGTCCCCGCGCGGCTCGGTGACGCGCAGCAGGAGGAGTACGAGACCGAAGGTCGCGAACACGACGGCGACGATGCCGAGCGACCCTCCGGCGTAGGCGGTGAGGTGGTCGGCGCGGTCGTGGAGCCCTGTCGAGTGGTACTGGTCGGTGACCTTCTCGAGCGCGACGAGGGTGCGCTGGATGGCGACGACGGCGACGGCGGCGGCGACGCCGGAGGCGGCGATGAGCAGGGCGGCGGCGGAGGTCTCGCGCCGGTGGTCGGCGCGCGTGCCGGCGGAGCCGGCCGGGCCGAGCGCACGCACGGTGCACGTCCAGGCGAGGACGACGAGGACGGCGGCGACGACGTCGCCGGGCCGGTGCCACGCACCGATGAGCGTGGAGATCCCGGTCGCCGCGGCGTAGACGGCCCCGCCGACGGCGGCGAGGGCCCGGAACCGGCGCGGGACGACGAGGAGGAGCGCGACCGCGCAGGACGTGGCTGCGGTGGTGTGCCCGCTGGGCAGGGTGTTGGCGAGGCGGTCGCCGACGTCGAGGTCGGGGCGGTCGAAGATGCCGTACTTGAGGATCTGGGTGGTGAGGTTGGCGCCGGCCATGAAGAGGACGATCTGCCCGGCGAGCAGCCAGCGGCGTCGGGCGAGCGCGACGACGACGCTCACGCCGAGGACGGTCGCGATGAAGGGCATGGAGATGACGTCGAGCACGGGTTCGGCGAGCTGCCAGAGCCGGTTGCGGCCGAGCTCGGCGCCCTCGAGCGCGGCCTGGTCGAGGAGCTGCCCGGTGCGGGTCGCGACGAACACCCGCCACACGCCCCACACGCCGACGGCGGCGAGCAGGCCTGCGACGACGACGACGCTGCGTACCCCGGTCTCGCGCGCGGGCGAGCGCAGGTACGTCTCGTCGTCGGGGGCCACGCGATCACGTTAGGCGAACTGCGACCCCCGCGCGGAAGTTGGCCGCTCACCCGGCCTCATCGGTCACCCGTCGGTCCCCTCGCAGGTCACTCACCCGGGCACATGACGCGGCCTCCTCACAGGTCCCGCACAGCGGCGCCACAGACTGCGCAGGGCCCGTTCACCGACAATGACCGTATGGACAAGACCGCGCCGCGCGAGCGCCTCACCCGCTCGGACGGCTCGCCGGTGCGCGCGCTCGTCGTCGACGACGAGCCGCTGCTGGGCGACCTGCTGTCGACGGCGCTGCGGTACGAGGGCTGGCAGGTCGAGAGCGCACTGTCCGGGCGCGCCGCGATCAAGGCCGCTGCGAGCCTCGACCCGGACGTGGTGGTCCTCGACATCATGCTCCCCGACATGTCGGGGCTGGACGTCCTGCGCCGGCTCCGCGAGTCCAGCCCGCTCGTCCCCGTGCTGTTCCTCACGGCCAAGGACGCCGTCGAGGACCGGATCGCCGGGCTGACGGCGGGCGGCGACGACTACGTGACGAAGCCGTTCAGCCTCGAGGAGGTCGTCGCGCGCCTGCGCGCCCTGCTGCGCCGCGCCGGCGCGACCGCCCAGGCGGCTGACGCGCGCCTCGTCGTCGGGGACCTGGTCCTGGACGAGGACAGCCACGAGGTGTTCCGCGGCGACGACGAGATCCACCTGACGGCGACCGAGTTCGAGCTCCTCCGCTACTTCATGCGCAACCCGCGCCGGGTCCTGTCGAAGGCGCAGATCCTCGACCGGGTGTGGCAGTACGACTTCGGCGGGCAGGCGAACATCGTCGAGCTCTACGTGTCCTACCTGCGCCGCAAGATCGATGCCGGTCGTGCGCCGATGATCCACACGCTGCGCGGCGCCGGGTATGTGCTGAAGCCGGCCGAGGGCAGCTGATGACCCACCGCTGGCCGCTGCGGTACCGGCTCATCGCGGTCGTGGTGGGCCTCCTCGCAGCGGCCGGCGCGGGGATCGGGGCGCTCTCGACGCTCGCCCTGCGGGACTCGCTGCTCCAGCAGGTCGACGCGCGGCTCGCGGACGCCCAGGCGCGGGGCCTGCGGGGGCTGGAGGCCACCGCGACCGAGCTCTCCTCGGGCACGGGTGAGCCGGCCGGCATCGGCGTGCGCGGCCAGGCCGCCGGGACCATCGTGCTGGAGCTGCGCGGCAACGTGTTCTGGGCCGCCTACATCACGTCCGACGGCGAGGTCGTGGACCTGCCTGACGAGCAGGCCCGGCAGATCCTCGCCCTGCCCGCGGACGGCGCCGAGCGCACGATGGTCCTCGACGACCTCGGCCGGTACCGGACCGTCTCGTCCGTGCACGGCGACGTGCTGACCGTGACCGGCCTGCCGCTGCACGACTTCGACGACGCCGTGGCGCGGCACGCGCTGACGACCGTCCTGGTGACGCTGGGCGGCGTGGCGGCCGTCGGCGTCGTCGGGTACGTCCTGGTGCGCCGCGAGCTGCGGCCGCTGGACCGGGTCGCGGCCACGGCCACGCGCGTCGCGGGGCTGCCCCTGCACCGCGGCGAGGTGAACCTCGCGGACCGCGTGCCCGACGCCGACACCGACACCGCGACCGAGGTCGGCCAGGTCGGGGCGGCGCTCAACCAGCTCCTCGGCCACGTCGAGGACGCCCTCGGCGCCCGGCAGGCCTCCGAGACGAAGCTGCGCCAGTTCGTCGCCGACGCCAGCCACGAGCTCCGCACCCCGCTGGCCTCGATCCGCGGCTACGCGGAGCTCGTGCGCCGGATGCCGGACGACGTCCCGCCCGACGTCCTTCGCGCCATCGGCCGCGTGGAGTCGGAGGCCGTGCGGATGACCTCGCTGGTCGAGGACCTGCTGCTCCTGGCGCGCCTGGATTCCGGGCGCGCGCTCGGCCGCCGTCCGGTGGACCTCGCCGCCCTCGCGGCCGACGCCGTGGGCGACGCGCACGCCGCCGGCCAGGACCACACGTGGCTCCTCGCGCTGCCCGACGGCGACGGGACGGACGACGACGATGCCGCCGGCGGTGCGGTCGTCGTCGGCGACGAGCACGCGCTGCGCCAGGTGCTCGCCAACCTGCTGTCGAACGCCCGCGTGCACACCCCCGCGGGCACGACGGTGACGACGGCAGTCGCCGCCGGGCCTGGCGGCGTCGTGCTCAGCGTGGTCGACGACGGCCCCGGCATCGACCCCGAGCTGCAGGGACGCCTCTTCGACCGGTTCACGCGCGGCGACGCCGCCCGGTCGCCGGGCAAGGGGTCCACGGGCCTCGGCCTGGCGATCGCGCAGGCCGTGGTCCAGGCCCACGGCGGGGAGATCACGGTCGACGGGGCGCCCGGCGCGACCACGTTCACGGTCCGGTTCCCGGCGCCGCTCCCGCCGCCCGCTCCGGGCCGGGCCATGCCGGCACCTCCCCCACCGCCGCCGGCGCTCGCGACGTCGGAACCGCCGGGCGGGTGAGCCTCAGGCCAGGGCGAGGAACCCGTCGACGACGAGCTCGCGGAGCGCCGGGAGCACCTCGGCCGCGACGTCGGCCACCGACCGGTCCGTGAGTGCTGCGACGGCCGCCACGATCTGCCCGACGGCGAGCTCACCGTCGCACGCGCCGACGGTCGCGGCCGTCGCGCTGCCCACCTGCAGGGCCCGGCCGAAGCCGTCGGTCTGGCGCAGCCGGACGACCATGGGGTCCGGTGCGCCCGGGACGTGGTGACGGTCCTCGACGACGTCGGGCGCGACGCGCAGCCGGGCCGCCAGGAGCCGCTCGGAACCGCCGGCGTCGGGAGCGGCGCCGGCGGGACCGGCGCCCACCGGCCCGAACGCGTCGTGCGCGGCGAGCACCGCGGCGATGTGCCCGCCGAGCGGCCGCGCGAGCGGGCCGGTGACCTCCTCGAGCCGGCGCAGCGTTCGTCCCGTCCCGGCGGCGGGCCGGCGCAGCACCACGAGGCCGAAGCCGATCGCCTCGACGTCCCGCGACGCGAAGTCGGCGAGCCACGCCCGGTACCCGGCGCGCCACGCGTCGGGGTCGCGATCGGCAGACGTGCCGCCGTCGCGTAGCCACGTCTCGGTGTACTCGGCGGGGTCGAGCACCTCGCGCTGCACGACCCACGCGTCGAGCCCGGACGCGTCGAGCCATGCGCCCACGCGGTCGCGCCAGTCCTCGCCGCGCCGGTGCTCCCAGTTGCCGAGGAGTTGCGCGACGCCCCCCGGCGCGAGGACGTCGCCGACCCCGGTGATGAGGTCGCGCACGACGTCGTCGCCCGCCCGCCCCCCGTCGCGGTACTCGTAGTGGGGCACGGCCCCTGCGCGCGGCGTGATGACGAATGGCGGGTTGGAGACCACGAGGTCGAACGTCTCGGGGCCGACGACGCCCGCGGCACCGGCGCCTCCGGCCGTCCCCGGTCCCCGTGGCTCGCCCGGGCCCAGTACCGGGCCCAGCACCGGGGCGAGCATGGACCCCTGTCGCAGGTCGAGCTCGACGCCCGCGAGCGCGGCGTTGAACCGGGCGAAGGCGAGGGCCCGCACGGACACGTCGGTGGCCACGACGGACGCGCAGTGCCGACTCGCGTGCAGCGCCTGGACGCCGCACCCGGTGCCGATGTCGAGGGCGCGCCCGCGGGGCAGTCGCACGGTCGCACGGGCGAGGGAGATGGTCGCACCGCCGACGCCGAGCACGTGGTCGGTGCGCAGCGCGTCGCCGGTGGCGACCTCGCCGCGGTCGGAGGCGAGCCACCAGTGCACGTCGCCGGCGGCGTCCTGCGCGGCGTAGGGCTGCAGGTCGACGAGCGCGCGCACGGGGTCGTCCGCGGC
>JAEYXM010000072.1 GCA_023428465.1 Actinomycetes bacterium | reverse complement strand
GCGCCAGCGGTGTCGACGGTGTCCATCGCCTCGGGCCGCTCCGGCGGCACGGCCGCCGGGTCCGTGGGTGTTGGGGTCGGGGTCGGCGTCGGGGACGGCGTCTGCTCGGCCGGTGCGCTGGTCGCGGGAGGCGTCGGTGCCGGGTCGTCGCCCGTGCACCCGGCGAGACCGGCGACCGCCGCTCCCACAGCGATCACCCCGGCGATCCGGCCCCACCCACGGGCTGTCGCGGTGAGCCCGCGCGTCGTCGTCGTCCCCCTGCTGCGCATGGGCGGCAACCTACCGTGAACCGGACAAACCAGTCAGCCCGGCTGAGGGATCTGTGGATAGTCCTGGACTCGAAAGCCCGGCACCGACGGTCAGAGCGTGAGGCCGAGCAGTCCGGCGATGCGGTCTCGGTCCATGCTCTGCGGGGTCGGTACGGGCCAGGACCGGAGGAGCCGGACGACGTCGCCACGGCGGGTGGGGTCCGCGACCGCCTGCCGGGGGGTGGAGCCGCCGAGGGCGGGGATGGGCTCGTCGAGCCACTGGTCCTCGTAGCGGCGCATCATGCCCGCGATCGCATCGGCAACCTCGGGGTACTCGTCGGCGTCCGCCAGGGGCGAAGGAGCTCCGAGCAGGTCAGGGAATCGGTCCATCAGCTCCGACATCTCCTCGGCGGTGTGATGTTCGTGGGAGATCTCGGTGATCGTGGTGCCCGCATGCTGGAGCGTGGCGATGGTCTCCTCATAGCGGGCGTCGCTGTTGGTCTCGACGGTGACGACGTCCCCGTCGAGGCGCACGCTGGCGCGGACACGGTCCATCCCGTCGTCAGTCAGGACGTGCCAGGTCTTCGGTGTCGAGGAGCCGACCGGCTCGTCGTTGTCCGCACCGAGGACGGAGTCAAGGTGCGCCGCGAGCCGCTCCGGGTCGGCGACGCGGAACTCCGCCTCGTGGAACACGAGGGCCTCGCCGTCGGTGTTCTGGACCTGTGGTGGTGCGAAGCGCCGGGACAGGAGTGACACGAGCTGCGCGGGGCGTGGCCCCAGGTCCAGGAGTGCGAGGAGGGCGTCCAGGTCGCTCAGCCGGACGGGCTCGACCGGCCCGAAGACCTGCATCGTGTCGCCTGCGGGGAGGACCCGCGCGCACAGGAGCATGCCGCGCTCCACCGTGCGGCTCGCGGTGCGCTCACGGACGGTATGGACGTCACCGGTGCGGATGTCGCGCAACGTGATGCTGGTTCCGGGGCGCACGGCCTCGACCTCGTGGACCGATCGGTCGACGAGGAGCCACTGCTCGCCGAGTGCCAGCTCGTCGTCGGGCAGCAGCAGGCCGCGCTCGGCGAGGAAGGCCTCGAAGGCACCGCCTTCGACGAGGACGGCGTCGACGACCAGGCCGTCGTGGAGGGCCTCGTAGAAGGCGCGCTCCGTCGCCGCGTAGCGGGCACGCTCCGCGGCAGCCTCCACGATCTGGCCGCGCCAACGGCCCTCCGCGGCGTACGCGCCTGCCTTCTGGTAGAGCCACGCGGCGCGTTCGGAGAGCGGGAGGGTCTCCTTGCCCAGGTGGCAGACCTTGTACTTGCGACCGGACCCACACCAGCAGGGCTGGTTCCGTCCGAGGTTGGTGGCGCTCATCCGGGCGAAGTGCTCGTACACGGCCAGCTCGGCGTCGTCGCGGCTCACCCCGGCGCGGCGGAGGAGCGCCGCGGCCTCGGCGGCGTGGCCGCGGTCGGAGGAGTACCGGGCGAGCGCCGTCAGCGCGGGCGGCCACGGTGCCAGGTCGGCGGCGGCGCGCAGCGACGCCTCGGCGCGGAGGGGGTCGCCGGTGTGCTCGTAGGCCTTCCCGACGAGCCAGTGGAGCATCGGCTGGACGGACCGGGGCGCGACGGGTTGGAGGTTCTCGGCCAGGAGGCCGAGCGCGGCGGCGCGGCGCTTGCCGATGCCGACGGCCTCGGTGAGGAAGGCCTCGGCCACGTCCGGGTCGACGAGCGGCGCCGTCAGGTCCGCGACCTCGTCGGTGGGGGGCACGAGCGGCCCGGTGGGCGCGCTGCTCGGGCCGGGATCGCCGTCGCCGGTGCCGGCGCTGCGCAGGACCGCGGTGATCGCGGCGTCCGCCCGGTCGACGAGGCCGAGGAGGCGGGCAACCCTGTGTGCGTCGTCGTCCCCGATGCGGTGCCGCTCGGCGATGCTGCGCGCCCGGTTCTGCTGGGCCCAGGCCTCCAGGCCGACGTCGTTCAGGGCCACGACGTCCGATCGGCGTGTCAGGCCCCAGGCCGTGAAGAGCTCCGAGAGCGGGAGCTCCGGGGTGGTGAAGGCATCCGTTGTGTCGAGCAGCCACCAGACGAGGTCGGCCACGTCGGTCGGGCCCATGCCGTCCAGCCAGGTCCGCACCGCGGTGCGGTGGCGCCCCGGATCACCGACCGGTGTGCCGGCCGGGAGGTGTGCGAGAACCCAGCCGTCTGGCGTGAGGGTGAGGCTGACCAGGTCGCCCGGCTGCGCGCCGAGGTCCGACAGGTATCCGCGGGGTAGAAGCAGGAAGTCAGCGCCGTGTTCCGGAGCGCGGTGGGGCGCGTCCTCGTCGTCGAGGTCGCCGTCGAGGTCCGGGTCTCCTGTGAGGAACGGCGTGCCGTCGGCGAACCGCTGAAGGGTGGCCCCGCGGTGTGGCGGGAGGAAGGTGGCGTCGTCGGCCAGCATGAAGGCGGGGTCGAGGTCGGCCTCGCCCGCGACGACGTCGTTGTCGATCTCCATGGCGGTGAGGCGGTGCGTCAGCGCCCTGCCCTCGAACAGTCGCGGCAGCCAAGCCCAGCGTCCCCCGGCCAGCGTGGCGACGAGGACGAGGCGGTCGCCCATGTCCAGCTCCTCGAGCACCGACTCGGCCGGTGCGCCGAGGTGGAGGTCCGAGCTGTCGAGCGTGTCGATCAGGTCCGTCACAGCGGTGGTGCCCGCTGTGGCGAGCACGTCCACGACGGCGTCGGTAACGGCTTCGAGCGTGGCGGGAAGCTGGCGCATGTCGGTCACACTAGGTGACCCGCAGGTGGCGACTACGGGAGTCTCCACAGGCCGCTTCGGGGTCGCCCGGGGTGTGGACCCGCCCGCGTAGGTGCGGGTCAACCAGCGGGGCGGCCGTCAAGCAGGTTTCTTGTGAAGTCCTGGACGAGCTCGCGAACGCGGGGGTGGCTCCGCGCATCGGGCTCCTCGGTTGAGGCGACCGCGTGCAGCCGCTCGAGCATGCCGACGACGCGCGCGTGGCTGTTCCTGAGACCCCAGCTGTCTGCCTCGGCCACGAGGTGGTCGACCGTGACCGCGGCGTGGCGGTACTCGTCGTCGATAGCGAGCGCCAGGTGGCCGTCGTTGTCGTGCTGGCGCAGTGGCACGACGTCGTAGGCGGGTGCGAGCGTCGGTGGGCCGTCGAGGGGGTGCAGCAGGGACAGGTTCTTCGTGTGCAGGTCCAGGTTCCCGATGCCGACTGCCACCGTCACCTGGTCAAGCAGTCGCCCCATCGCGGCCGTGTCCCCACGGGCGCGGAGGACTGCGGCGACGCGACGGAGGCTGACCTTCCCGCCGATCGCCTGGTACTTCTGGTCGCCCCGTGCTCCCAGTGCCTGGTTGAAGTCCTCTTGATGCACCCGTGCACCGTCGGCCGTGCGGTCGTACCGCTCGATGACGAGGCCCGTCGTCCCGTGGAAGTCCTCGAGCCACGCGTCGGTGGTGATGACGCCCAGTCGCCGGGCGAGGCGGGTGCCGTACTCCTCGTCGAAGATGAGAGTCGGATGCTCGTCGGGCGCTGCCTTCACGAGGTGCGTGGAGGGGTGCCCGTCGTGCACCTGGTGCCAGGTTCTGTCGATGCGGGCGAGCACGACCTTGTCCTGGACGCCTGCGAGCGAGGACTTCCCGGTCACGGGTGCGTTGCCGAGGGGTTGTGCGCGGACGTCGCGGAGGAGCCGTGCGACGCCGGTGGCGTCGAGCGGCGTGGTGTGCGGTGCGCGAGGCTCTCCAGGACGGTCCGGGTCATAGATCTGGAGTGCCCCCGCGACGTCGCGACCGTAGGCGGCCAGCATGCCGACGACGTCGTACTCCCGCGTGTCGATGGCTGCGGCGAGCCGCGAGAGAACGCGACCTTCGGGCAGGAGCTCGGCGAAGAACGTCCGGCGACGCTCGGCCCGGGCCCGTGAGGCGACGAGTTCCAGGGGCACCGCCTCGGAGAGGATCGTGCTTCCGAGGGAGAACCGGTCGACACCCTCGCGACTGGCGCGGAAGTCGAAGGTTCGCCAGTCGGTGCCCTCGAGGTGCCCGATGAGCGTGCCGTACAGCTCCACGCGCAGGTTGCCCATCAGGGTGCGTCCTCACCGGGGACCTCGACGTCCGCATAGAGGTGCACCCCGGTCGCCCGGAGCATCGCGAAGAGCCTCTCGGTGAAGAGGCCCGGCTTGCCGGACTCCATCTCCCAGACCCACTTCTGCCCGATGCCGAGGTGGTCGGCGAGCTGCCGTTGGCTCATCCCTTGGAGGAGCCGTCCCTGCTGCAGCACCAGACCGAGTGCTTCCGGGGTGGCGATCTCTGCTCTCACCCTGGACATGGAGACCTCCATCGGGCGTGCTGCCCTGCGTCTCGCTCAGACTGTCGACGAAGTTGACTTCGATATTGACGTCACTTTAGGCGACTTCATTATTGAAGTCAAAGGGCTTGACGTCAAAATCGAAGTCATTCGCTGAACGGGGGTGGATGGGGCGCCGCTCGCGCCGGGCAAGTCAGTCGTCGCAGTAGGGGCCGTCGGGGTTCTGGTAGCAGTTGCCGTGGACGAGGTGGGTCTCGTGCTCCTCGGGGGTGAGGGGGCCGGCGGTGCTGGTGGTGGTGGCGGTCCCGACGACGGGGAGCCAGGTGGTGGAGCCGGCGAGCCGGTAGCGGCC
>JAEYXM010000071.1 GCA_023428465.1 Actinomycetes bacterium | reverse complement strand
AGTACGTGACGTGGTCGATCGGCGAGACACCGACGTCGTCGATGAGCAGGCCGTTCACCGAGACGGCGGCCCCCTCCTCGACGCCGAACGTGAAGGTCGGGCGCGCGGGGTCGAAGGCGAGCCCATCTGGCGGCGCCGTGGTCGGGGTCGGCTCCTGCGTGGGGTCCGTGGTGGGCGAGGGCGTCCCGGTCGGCTTCGGCGTGCTCGACGCCGTGGGCTCGGCGACAGGTGCACCTGATCCGCCGAGCACCGCGACCAGCACCGCGACGACCACGAGCGCTGCGACGCCGCCGATCGACCAGGCGAGCGCCCGGGGCAGTGGAGTGCTCACGGAGCGACCGGTCCGTCCGGGTCCCCGTCGGAGACCATCAGGGCGACCGAGGGTCGGTAGCCCTCCGGCGCGATGCCCACGAGGTGCAGGGCGCGGCCGTCACCGAGGTCGTGGGGCCGGCCGACCCGCAGCCGCACGTGGGCGGCGTGCGGGTGGGAGCCGATCGCGACCGCCGCGTACCGGCCCTCCTCGTCGGTGCCCAGGGCGACGACGGCGAGGCGGGGGTCGCCCAGGTGCTGCGCCCCGACGTCGACCAGCAGCTTCTCCGTCACGACAGCCCCTCACTGATGGACACGGCACGGAAGAGCTCCTCGAAGTCCTCCGCCGACACGAGGAACGGCCCGCCGTCGTCGTAGGAGTTCCCTTGCCCCCAGGGGTTCATGACCCAGACGGAGCCGTCGGCCTCGACGCCGGCCACCGTGTACGCGTGCGGGCCCACGATCCTCACGTCGGTCGTGTACGTGGACCCGTCGGCGTTCTGCTTCGTGACCTGGATCGTGGGCGCCGGGTCGTCGGTCGGGTGCGACGAGGCGACGACGTACCCGCCGTCGTCGAGGGCCTCCCTGGCCGGCCCCGGGTCCCAGGTGCCGCCGTCGCCCGCGTCCCAGTTGATGCGCTCCGCGTCCGTCCCGGCGATCACCGGGAAGACGTCGTGCGCCGAGCCGCCGCTCAAGGTCGCCCAGGACTCGTACTCGCTGAACGCGGCCTCGTAGAGGCTCACGATGCCCGGCCCGCCGTCCTCGAGGGCGCCCTCGTGCAGGGCGTGGTCGATGAAGATCGGCGTCGGCTTCCCGTCGACGTACAGGGTCACCCAGTAGCCCTCGCGCACGGAGTCCCACCGGATGTTCTCGCGGAGGAGGGCGTCCCCCTCGGGGGTCTGCATGAGGGCCATCACCGTGGAGATGACGTAGCAGTCGCCGATGCCACCCTGGCTGACGTCCTCCGGGTCGAACGTCGCGTCGTCGAGGATCGTCGAGGGCAACGGGTCGTCGGCCCATGAGCCGCCGGCCGGCCAGCCCGCGGGGGGCCACGTGTACCCCTCGACCTCGGCGGCGTCGGCAGAGATGAGGCCGTACAGGTTGTCCGCGGTCCGCTGGGACAGGCGGACCCGGAGGTCGATCGCATGGCGCAGGTCCGCCTGGGCGCGGTAGAGGTCGGTGAACGCGGACAGGTCGGGGGGCAGGCTGAGCAGCCGGTCCGCCGCCGCGCGCCAGCGTTCGAGGGCGTCGAGGGCCTGTGCGTTGATGGTCTCGAGCTCGGTCGCGTGCACCATGAGGACCTCGGAGCCCCGCTGCAGGTCCTCGGAGTGGTCCTTCACGTCGGTGCGGAGGGCGCTCCAGTCGCCGCGGAAGGCATCGCCGGCGTCCCCGGTCCACGAGGCGATCTGTGCTCCGCTCACGTTGCTCGCGACAGCGGACGTCGCGGTCGCTGAGGTCTCGAAGGCCGCGGCGGCGACCCTGACCTGGGCCGGGTCGCCCGCGAGGGCGGTCACCGCGCCACCATCCGGCCGCCGCCGCCGTGGGAACGGCCGCCGAGGCCCTCCAGGCGCTGCGCGGCCTCGGCATCGGCGGCTTGGTAGGCGCTCAGCGACGCGCGCAGATCAGCGGCGACGCGGTCGGACTCCCCGGCCAGAACGGTCTGCCGCTGTCCCAGGGCGTCGGACACCACCCGGACGCAGACTCCGAGGAGCGGGTCGCCGTACACCCAGAAGCCGTTGGGGACGTCCCCGAGGGCGCCGTTGCGCAGGTCGACCGCCGCCTGCTCGAGCGTGGTCGCCGCCTGGGAGACGTCCCCGTAGGTGACGGAGAGCTCCGGGAGGGCGTCGGTCATGACCGCGACCTTACTGCCCCCCCGGGGTGGCGCGGAGGCGCATCCGGCGAGCCGTTCGGGGCGCTGCTCAGAGCCGGCGGAGCCAGTCGATCGCCGCGACACCCTGCGCGAGCTGGAACTCGCGCAGGTTCGGCAGGTTCGTGGGTGCCGGCTGCACGGCGGCGTGCACGAAGTACCCGGTGACGCCGGCCAGCACCGACCGGACGGCGTCGCGGTCCGCATCGCGGGTGTTGGGGTGCGCCCAGAACAGCGTGTCGGGGTCCCCGCCGTCCTGCATCGCGACGCTCGGGAGCATGCCGAGCAGGTCGAACCAGCTGGCGCCGTCGCGGCACGTGTGCGGCCAGTCGATGAGCCAGACCCGGTCGTCCGGCGACGGCGCGAGCATCACGTTGTCCGCGCGCAGGTCTCCGTGCACGAGGGTCTCGCCGGCGCTCGCGGCGCCCGCGCCCGCGGCGAGGTCCACGAGGCCCGGCAGTGACTCCTCGAGCCAGTCGCCGTGCGGGCCGACGGCGCGGACGGCCCGGTCGAGCGCGGCGTCGTCGGCGGCGAGCAGCTCCCAGCCGCGCGCCAGGCGGGACACCTCGTCGGCCAGGGCAGGTAGGTCACGGGGTGACGGGGTGCCGTACTCGGCGAGGTCGCGGAGCGCCCCGAGGGCGCGGGCGAGGTCGTCGGGGCGCCACGGCAGCTCGGGTGCGCGGCCGTCGACGGGCTGGAACCCGAGCAGGACCCAGTCGCCGTCGTCGTGGTGCCACCACAGGTGGGGGGCGCAGACCTCGGCAGGAAGCACGGGCGCGACGGCGATCTCGCGGCGCGCGAGGTCGGGGGAGTCGGGGTTCTGCTCGGGGGAGACGGCCTTGACGAAGACCTCGGTCCCGTTGCTCAGCCCGAGGAGGGCGGCGTAGCCGGGGGAGAAGCCGCTCGTGGCGCTGGTCTCGCTCACGACGTCCGCGCCGGCGAGCTCGGCGATGCGGCTGCGCACGTGGCGGGGGAGGTCCGACCAGTGCAGCCGCGACCCACTGAAGGCTAGCGGCGCCGTCGTCACGGGGTGATTGTGCCAGGTCCGGCCGTCAGTGGCGCACACCCGTCCGGACCGGTCCGCCGGGGCGGGCGTGACATGCGCCACGTCGCGCTTCGCCCGGGACAGACTCGATCGAGCAGGTCCTCAGGATCGTCGAGGGACCCACCCGCCGAGCCGGCCGACGAGGGCCTCCAGCACGTCCTCGACGGCCAGGTGGCCAGGGCGTTCGGCGCGGTCCTCCGAGCGTGAGGAGAGTGCCCGCCGCTGGTGGCGCACGGCGCCCTCGTACACTCGGGCCGCATGACCGCCGGCCGACGCGTGACCGTGGCGTACCTCGACCACGCGGCGACGACGCCCCTGCGCCCCGCGGCGCTCGAGGCCCTCACGGAGCAGGCCGCACGGACCGGCAACCCCTCCTCGCTGCACGACGCCGGCCGCGCAGCCCGGCGCGTGGTCGAGGAGTCGCGGGAGCTGATCGCCGCCCGGCTCGGGGCGCGGCCCACCGAGGTCGTCCTCACGGGCGGCGGCACGGAGGCCGACAACCTCGCGGTCAAGGGCATGTTCTGGGCGCGGACCGCCGCCGACGCGCGCCGGCGCCGCGTGCTCGTCTCCGCCATCGAGCACCATGCCGTGCTCGACGCCGCCGACTGGCTGGCCGCGACGCACGGGGCCGAGGTGGTCCGCCTGGGCGTCGACGGCGACGGCCGCGTCGACCTGGGTGCGCTCGAGGCCGAGCTGGCTGCCCACCACGACGCGACCGCCCTGGTGAGCGTCATGTGGGCCAACAACGAGGTGGGCACCGTGCAGCCCGTGCACGAGGTCGCCGAGCTCGCGCACCGGTACGGCGTCCCGGTGCACGCCGACGCTGTGCAGGCCGTCGGGCAGCTGGCGGTGGACGTCGCGGCATCGGGCCTCGACGCGGTGACCGTCTCGGCGCACAAGCTCGGCGGGCCGGTCGGCGTCGGCGCGCTGCTCGCCCGCCGGGACCTGCCGCTGGACGCCCTGCTGCACGGGGGTGGGCAGGAGCGCGCCGTCCGCTCCGGGACGGTGGCGACGGCCCTCGTGCGGGCGTTCGCCGTCGCGCTCGACGAGGCGGTCCGCGAGCAGTCGGAGCACGCCGCGCGCGTCGGTGGATTGCGCGACGCCCTCGTGGCCGGGGTCCGGGCCGTGGCGCCCGACGCCGTCGTCCGCGGCCCGTGGCCCGGCGCCGGTGGGCGGTTGCCCGGCAACGCGGCGCTCACGTTCCCCGGCTGCGACAGCGAGGCCCTGCTCTTCCTGCTCGACGAGCGGGGCGTCGCGGCGTCCGCGGGGTCGGCGTGCCAGGCGGGCGTGACCCAGGTGTCCCACGTGCTGCTCGCGATGGGGGTCGGCGACCGTGAGGCCCGCGGTGCCCTCCGGTTCAGTCTCGGGTGGTCCTCGACCGCCGCGGAGGTCGACCACCTCCTCGTGGTCCTGCCCGACGTCGTCGCGCGCGCCCGGGCCGCAGGGTCGGCCTGACCGGACCCGCCGCGACACGTCCCGGGGCCCGGGCAACCTTCCCGCGCCGTCGGCCGTGTTGAAGGCATGACAGCCGTTCTGAGAGAGGATGCGCGCGTGGTGCCCGAGCGGTTCGACGCCCAGGTCGTCGTGACCGGCGCTGCGAGCAGGGACGTGGAGTTCGCCGCGTTCATGGCGGAGGCGGAACCGGTCCTCGGCCGCATCGCGTGGCTGCTGTGCGGCGACGTGCACCGGGCCGAGGAGCTCGTGCAGGCCGCGCTCGTGCGCACGTACGTCGCCTGGCCCAGCGCCCGTCGGCACGACCCGCTCGGCTACGCGCGCCGCACGCTCGCGAACGCGCGGATCGACACGTGGCGCAAGCACCGGCGCGAGCACCTCGCGCCACCCGACGACCTGCCGGACGGTGGCGTGGACTCCGGTGCCGACGCGCGGGCGGAGCGCGACCGGTTGGTGCGCGCCCTCCTGGAGCTGCCCGTCCGGCGGCGACGCGTCGTCGTCCTGCGTTACCTGCTGGACCTCTCGGAGCGGGAGGTCGCCGAGGACCTCGGAGTGTCCGTCGGCACCGTCAAGTCCACCGCCGCGCGCGGCCTCGCCCAGCTCCGCACCATCCTCGGTGCGGACGGCTGGGGCGGGCCCGCGGCACCCGTGATCGAGGAGGAACGATGAGCGACGACGTGCTGGACCGGATGCGGGCAGCAGCCGCCGACACCCCGCGTGTGACCGTCGACCGGGGGGCCGTGCTGCGTGCCGGCCGACGCCGCCGGGTCGCCCGGGTGGCGGGTGGCGCAGGCCTGTCCGTCGCGCTCGTCGCGGCGACGATCACCGGGGTGGCGGCGCTCGCGCCGGACGGGCCCGCGGGGCCCGTCGGTGCGGACGACAGCCCGACCGGCTCTCCCTCGCCCACCCCCGGGGCCTACGACGAGGCGTACGGTCCGGTCGAGGTCGTCGCCGGAGTCGCCGAGGTCGACGCGGAGGCGGGCACGATCGCCCTTCCGCTCGACGCGTACCGCCTCAGTGCAGACGACTGGGACGTCATCGATGCCGCGCAGGACGTGTTCCTGGACGCCTGCTTCGAGGACGCGGGCTACGGCGAGTACTACGAGCCCGGCGAAGCGCTCTGGCAGTCGAGCGCCCGGCACGCGCAGGAGGCCCACCGGTACGGCGTCTGGCAGGCCGACGACGTGCGCGAGCGCGGGTACGCGGGCCTCCTCGAGACATGGGCGACCCCCGAGGAGGAGGTGTCCGGCCTGCCCTTCACCGACGAGATGGCGGCGGCGTCCCGCGGCTGCTACCGGGCGATGCTCGACGCCGGGCTCTCGTACGAGCCGGAGACGACGACGGCGGACGCGCCGCTCGGCGTTCCGCCGGTCTCTCTGATGCCCGAGGCGGACGAGGCGCTCGCCGCGTGGGTGGGCTGCCTCGACGACGCGGGTGTCGCCGCCGCGCTGGACGACTCCGGGGTTCTGGCGCCCCCCGGGGTGTGGGCGGAGCCGTTCGACGAGCAGGTCCGCATCGGCCTGATCGACGTGCAGTGCAAGGCCGAGACCGACCTCGTCCAGCGACTGGCGGACGTCGAGGCGGCCTACCAGCTGGCGTACATCGAGCGTGGCGGTGCGTGGCTGGAGGACTTCGCCGCGGTCCAGGAGGAGGTGCTCCGCACGGCTGAGGAGTACCTCGCCGCGCACGAGGCGGGCGCAGCGGGCTGACCTGCGTGCCGCACGTACCCTGGACGGATGCGCGTGCTGGCGGCCCTGTCGGGCGGGGTGGACTCCGCCGTCGCGGCCGCCCGCGCGCAGGATGCGGGGCACGACGTCGTGGGCGTGCACATGGCCCTGTCCCGGTCGCGCGAGCAGTTCCGGACGGGCAGCCGGGGCTGCTGCTCGATCGAGGACGCGGGCGACGCGCGCCGGGCTGCCGACGTGCTCGGGGTCCCGTTCTACGTGTGGGACCTGTCGGAGCGGTTCGAGGACACTGTCGTGGCCGACTTCCTCGCCGAGTACGCGGCCGGACGCACACCCAACCCGTGCGTGCGGTGCAACGAGCACATCAAGTTCGCCACGCTGCTCGACCGCGCGCTCGCGCTCGGGTTCGACGCGGTCTGCACGGGCCACTACGCCCGCGTGGTCACCGCCGACGACGGCGCTCGCTCGCTGCACCGGGCGCGCGACCTCGCGAAGGACCAGTCCTACGTGCTCGCGGTGATGGGACCGGAGCGCCTCGCGCGGGCGATGTTCCCGCTCGGGGAGGTCCCGTCGAAGGACGCCGTGCGCGCCGAGGCGGCCGAGCGCGGCCTGGGCGTGTCCGCCAAGCCCGACTCCTATGACATCTGCTTCGTCGCGGACGGCGACACCCAGGGCTTCCTGCGCGAGCGGCTCGGATCCCGGCCCGGTGACGTCGTCGACACGGCGGGGAACGTCGTCGGGAGCCACGACGGCGCGTACGCGTTCACGGTGGGGCAGCGGCGCGGGCTCCGCCTCGGGCGGCCCGCGCCGGACGGGCACCCGCGCTACGTGCTCGACGTGCAGCCCGTCGCCAACAGGGTGGTGGTGGGCGCGGTTGCCGAGCTCGACGTCCGGGGGCTGCGTGGCGGCGACGCGGTGTGGTTCGACCGGCCCGTGGGGGAGCAGGAGTGCGTCGTCCAGGTGCGGGCCCACGGGACCGCGGTGCCGGCCGTGGTGATGGCGAGCGGCACGGACGTCGAGGTGCGGCTCGGCGAGCCGCTGCGCGGGGTCGCGTCCGGCCAGTCGCTCGTGGCGTACGACGGTGACCGTGTCCTCGGGCAGGCCACCGTGCGGGAGTCCTGGCGCTGAGGCCCGCGCCGGCGGCCGTCCACCCGGCGGCGACCGCACCGCGTGCGGTGTCGGCGGCGGGCGGCATGATGGGCCGGTGAGTGATCAGGACGTGACGCCCCCCGACCTGCACCCCGACGACGCGGGGCTCGACGAGGCCACCGCGCGGCACCGCTGGAGCGAGCTGGCCGACGTCGTGCGCGACCACCAGTTCGCCTACTACGTCAAGGACGCCCCCACGGTGTCCGACGCGGAGTACGACCTGCTGCTCCGCCGCCTGGCCGCGCTCGAGGACGCGTACGACGAGTACGGCCTGCGCACGCCCGACTCGCCGACGCAGGTGGTCGGCGGCGCGTTCTCGACCGACTTCACGCCGGTCGATCACGTCGAGCGGATGCTCAGCCTCGACAACGCCTTCTCCGCCGATGACGTGGCGGCGTGGGTCCAGCGCGTGCGCCGGGACCTCGACGGGGCGGCGGACGACGCGCACTACTTGTGCGAGCTCAAGATCGACGGCCTCGCCGTCGCGCTGCTGTACGAGAACGGCCGCCTGGTCCGCGCTGCGACGCGCGGCGACGGGCGGACGGGTGAGGACGTGACGGCCAACGTCCGGACCATCGAGGGTGTCCCGGACCGGTTGGTCGGCGACGACGTCCCTGAGCGCATCGAGGTGCGCGGCGAGGTGTACTTCCCGGTGGCGGACTTCGAGGCCCTCAACGCCGCGCGCGTCGCGGCCGGTGAGGCGCCGTTCGCGAACCCGCGCAACTCGGCCGCGGGCTCGCTGCGGCAGAAGGACCCGCGCGTCACCGCGTCCCGCCCGCTGCGCCTGATCTGCCACGGCATCGGCGGCCTGGTGTGGGCCGGCCACGAGCGTGCGACGGCGCGGCAGTCCGAGACGTACGCGCTGCTCCAGGCATGGGGCCTGCCGGTATCGGAGCGCACGCGGGTCGTGGACGGCCTGGACGGCATCCGGGCGATGATCGACCACTACGGCGAGCACCGCCACGACGTGGAGCACGAGATCGACGGCATCGTCGTCAAGGTCGACGAGGTGGCGCTCCAGCGCCGGCTCGGCGCGACCAGCAGGGCGCCGCGCTGGGCGATCGCGTTCAAGTACCCGCCGGAGGAGGTCAACACCCGGCTGCTGTCCATCGAGGTCAACGTGGGCCGCACCGGGCGGGTCACGCCGTTCGCCGTGATGGAGCCCGTCCGCGTCGCTGGGTCCACGGTGGCGATGGCGACGTTGCACAACCAGGACGTGGTGCGGGTCAAAGGCGTGCGCATCGGGGACATGGTGGTGCTGCGCAAGGCGGGTGACGTCATTCCGGAGGTGGTCGGCCCGGCCCCGCGCGCGGCCGACGACGACTGGCCGCGCCGCGACTTCGTCATGCCCACGACATGCCCCGACTGCGGTACGCCGCTGCGGCCCATGCGGGAGGGCGACGTGGACCTGCGCTGCCCCAACGCGCGCACGTGCCCGGCGCAGGTGCGCGGCCGCATCGAGCACGTGGGCTCGCGGGGCGCGCTCGACATCGAGGCGCTCGGCGAGGTGACGGCCGCCGCGCTCACGCAGCCCGAGGTACCCGAGGCCCCGCCGGTCGCGAGCGACGCAGACCTCTTCGACCTCGTCGCCTACGGCCCGGACGCGGACGAGGCGACGCGCGAGCGCGTGCGGGCGGCGAGCCTC
Source organism: Actinomycetes bacterium (assembly GCA_023428465.1). GTDB lineage: Bacteria > Actinomycetota > Actinomycetes > Actinomycetales > Cellulomonadaceae > Actinotalea. Next base: position 3,216 of record JAEYXM010000071.1, on the reverse strand, counting down.
GCGCGCCTCGCGGAGGTCGAGGTCGTCGTCCGGGACCCGGAGACGGGCGAGCCACGCGCGGACGACGACGGCGTGGTCCGGCGTCGGGCGCCGTTCCGGCGGGCGGTCAAGCACACCAAGGCGCAGGAGAAGGCGGCCCTCGCGGAGGGCCGCGAGCTGGCGGACTGGGCGCCGTCGTCGGCCGCGCTCACGCTGCTCGACCAGCTCGACGCGGCCAAGACCAAGCCGTTCTGGCGCGTGCTCGTCGCCCTGAGCATCCGCAACGTCGGGCCGACGGCGGCCCGGGCCCTCGCGCAGCACTTCGGGTCCATGACCGCGGTCCGCGACGTGCTCGACGGGGACCGGGCGTCGGCCGTCGCGACCCTGTCGGCCGTGGAGGGCGTCGGGCCGGTCATCGCGGAGTCGATCCTCGACTGGTACGGCGAGGACTGGCACCGCGAGATCCTCGACCGCTGGTCCGCGGCGGGCGTCGAGATGCGCGACGAGCCCGACGAGGGGGTGGACCGCACGCTCGAGGGGCTCACCGTCGTCGTCACGGGCTCGCTGGAGGGCTTCTCGCGCGACGGCGCGAAGGAGGCGATCCTCGCCCGCGGTGGCAAGGCGGCCGGGAGCGTGTCGAGGAAGACCGACTTCGTCGTCGTGGGGGAGAACGCGGGCTCCAAGGAGGCCAAGGCGCGCGAGCTGGGCCTACCGATCCTCGACGAGGCGCAGTTCGTCGCCCTGCTCAGCGGCGGGCCGGCGGTCGTCGCGGGCGCGGGCGGGACCGGGACGGACCAGGACGGCGGGGCATGAGCGTGCACGTGCGGGTGGCCGGCCCCGCGGACCTCGAGCAGGTGGGCCGGCTGACCGCGCACGCCTACCTCGCGGACGACCTGATCGACCCGGACCACTCCTACGTGGAGGAGCTGCGCGACGCCGCGCGCCGCGCCGACGAGGCCACGGTCCTCGTGGCCGTCGACGGTGACCGGGTGCTGGGCACCATCACACTCGCGCCCGCCGGCTCGCCGTACGCGGAGATCGCCGGTCCGGAGGAGTTCGAGCTGCGCATGCTCGCGGTGGACCCCGGGGCCCGCGGGCAGCGGATCGGGGAGCTCCTCATGCGGGCGGCGATCGAGCGGGGCCTCGGGTGCGGTGCGCGCGCCGTCGTGCTCACCACCATGCCGGAGATGGTGGCCGCCCAACGCCTGTACGACCGGATGGGCCTGCGCCGCACACCGGACCGGGACTGGGCGGGGGAGTCCGGCCGGACGTTCCTCACCTATGTCGCCGAGGCGCCCGAGGAGGCGCGGTGACCGGGCTGCCGATGCCACCCGGCGCGCGACCAGCGTCGTTCCGCGCGTTCCTCCAGGTCGAGGAGGGCAATGCCGGCGCGGGCGGCGGTGTCGGGACGCGCAGCAGCGGCGGACCCGGCAGACTGGGCGCATGATCTCCGAGCGCCTGGCCATCGCCCTGCGGGACGCGGGCCTGCGGTGGGACCCGCGGCCCGGGGACCGGTTCGTCATCCCGCAGCCGGAGCTCGAGGGCCAGGTCTTCACGCTCAGCGAGATGACGATCGAGGCCCGCCAGTACCCGACCGGGACGATCCTCGGCTTCAACGGTACGACCGAGTGGGCGCTGGACTCCGTCGCCAAGGAGGAGGCGCTCTGGCTGCCCCGCGAGGACCAGTTGCGTGACCTGCTCGGCGGGACGTTCGCGGCGCTGCGCCGCACGGACGGCGGCTACACGGTCGCGACGTCGGGCCCGGGCGGGGACCGCGAGGTCACCGAGCGCGTGGCGGCCGACGCCTACGCGCGCGCCCTGCTCGCCCTCATGGAGCTCTCCGCGACGGAGGTCAGCGGGCGCCCAGCCACGTGAGCACGGCCAGCACGCGGCGGTGGTCTCCGTCCGACGGCGCCAGGTCGAGCTTGGCGAAGACGTTACCCACGTGCTTCTCGACCGCTCCCGCGCTCACGACGAGGTGCTGCGCGATGGCGGTGTTCGACCTGCCCTCCGCCATGAGCGCGAGGACCTCGCGCTCGCAGCTCGCCGTCTGGCCGGATCAGGCGAGGAGCGCCGCCGATGGAACTTCCTGCGAGTGTGGTGCGTCTCAGAGACATGGGGGTCGAACTCGTAGCCGCAGAGGAGGGCGCAACGTCGGCGGCGGACGGGCACGACGCTGTCGACGTAAGCCTGACCGGCCAGACGAGGCTGACGGTCGACGAGGAGTTCACCTGCTTCGTGCGGAGCCACAGTGCCCGCCTTAGCTCGATCGCACTGCTGATCTGCGGCGACCGGACGCTTGCTGAGGATCTGGTGCAGGAGGCGCTAACGCGGACGTACTTCGCCTGGTCTCGCGGTGCCGTCGACAATCCGTTTGGCTATGCACGCCGAACGATTGCGAACCTCCGGGTTGATACGTGGCGCCGCCGACGCCGAGAGGTCCTGATGGAGGCTCGGGACATCAACTCTCCATCTGTGGCTGGGCACGAGCAGGCCGTGGCTGAAGCCCTGGATCTACTTCGGGCTCTCGCGGCGCTGTCGCTCAAGCAGCGTCGCGTAGTTGTTCTGCGCTACGCCGTAGGACTGACCGAGGCCGAGGTCGCCGATGAGCTCGGCATTCCGGTAGGGACAGTGAAGTCATCAGCTCGTCGAGCGCTGGCACTCCTCGAGCAGCGGCTCAGTGCGAGCGAGGCTAGCGGTGTCTCAGGGAAGGGATCGGGAGAATGAACGAGTCTGCTGTGGTTGATCGGCTCGAGGCAAGCCTCGATGTTCTGCCGGCGGCTATGGTTCCGACAGAATTGGTGTGGTCTTCAATTCATCGGCGCCGACGTCGGCGTAGTCGAACTACCGGTGCCGTCTTCAGTGCGCTCATCGTCCTTGCGGGCGCTGGCATTGGCCTGCTGACACACGGAGACGAGGCGGGCCCAGTGGTCATCAGCGCATCACCCGGCACAGCACAGTTCACCCAGGAGCGACTTGAGGGTGCCTGTAGCGACCTCGTCCGCGCGCTGCACGGGCTGGATATCCAAATCGGTGCCGTGGGGACGTTGGAGGACCTGTCCGGTATATGGGTCGCAGGAAGGGGACTGCAGTCCGACACGGCGACGCAGGCTGAAGTAACCGCGATCACCCGTGAGCTTCTCGGTCCAGACGTAGCGATTACGTTTAGGAATTGGGATGATTCCTGGGCGCGGATGTCCGACATGTCGAAGGACTAGTCCCGCGAATCGGCTACGC
>JAEYXM010000021.1 GCA_023428465.1 Actinomycetes bacterium | reverse complement strand
CCGCCCGATCTCGAAGAACTTTGACTAAGGGGGTTGACCAACTTCTGACGCGGTTCTACGGTGGGCACATTGACGGCGCCACGAGCTGGCCGACGCAGGAGGACAGATGACCGAGATCTCGCGACTTCCCGGCCCCGTGATGGACCTCTGGGAGTGGCAGTACGAGGGGAAGTGCCGCGAGGCGGACCCGACCCTCTTCTTCCACCCCGAGGGTGAGCGCGGCGTCGCACGGCGTCGGCGCGCCGAGGCCGCCAAGTCGATCTGCGCCACGTGCCCGGTGATCCAGGAGTGCCGCGAGCACTCGCTGGCCGTCCGCGAGCCCTACGGGGTGTGGGGCGGGCTCTCCGAGGAGGAGCGCGCCGACATGCTCAGCCGCCGCCTCCGCAAGGCCGGCTGACCCGCCGCCGTCCTCCCGCGACGTCCGCGGGCGCGGCGACGGCCACCCCGGCCGCCGCGACCGCAGAGCGCCACCCGACGCGACGAAGGCCCCCGTCCAGCAGGACGGGGGCCTTCGTGTCTGTGCTCAGCTGGTCAGCTGACGACGGCGAGGATGTCGCGCGCGGAGAGGATCAGGAACTCCTCGCCCTTGTACTTCACCTCGGTCCCGCCGTACTTGCTGTAGATGACGCGGTCGCCGACGGCGACGTCGAGCGGCACCCGCTGGCCCTTGTCGTCGATCCGGCCCGGGCCGACCGCGAGGACCTCGCCCTCCTGGGGCTTCTCCTTCGCGGTGTCCGGGATGACCAGACCTGACGCCGTCGTCTGCTCCGCCTCGAGCGTGCGGACGACGACGCGGTCCTCGAGCGGCTTGATGGAGACCGACACAGCGGACCTCCCCTTCACAGTCGTGGGAAACGGACGTTCATATGTGCCGTGGGGGCGTCCCGTCGTCGCGGGTGCCGGGCAGCCCGACCGATCGGCATGGCACGTGTGCCACTGCTCAATCTAGATCGGCGTTAGCACTCGGTCAACACGAGTGCCAACCACCCCCACCCCCTCCCCTCATCCCCCCTCCCCTCATCCCCACCCTCCCCTCCCTCCCGCCCGTCCCCATCCCGCCCCCCTCCCACCCCCCATCCCGCAGATCGCGGCGCTCGGTGCAGATCCGCCATGTCGGACAGCCGCGATCCGTACGGACTGCCGCGATGTGCTGGAGAGGTGGACGGGGCGGGGGCGGGACGGGTGGGGACGGGTGGGGGCGGGACGGGATCGGGGGGGTGAGGGGGGCGTGAGTGGGGGGGGTGGCGTGGAAGGATCTGCGCGTGGACGCCGAGACCCTGTCGCTCCTGCTCAGCCCGGAAGGGTGGGCGCTGCTGTCCGCGCTGCCGCCCTACGACGAGGCCCGGGCGATGGCCCTGTCCGAGCGGCTGCGCAAGGAAGGCCTCGACCCGCGGCTCGTCGCCGGCGCCCTCACCCAGTCCCGCCTGCGGGCCAAGGCGCACGCGAAGTTCGCCGACTTCGCCGAGGGCATGCTCTTCACGCCCGAGGGCCTCGAGCAGGCCACCCGCCTCACGGTCGCCGCACGGCACGCCCGCCGCTACCAGGGCGCCGGGTGCACGCGCGTCGCCGACATCACCTGCGGCATCGGCGGCGACGCGATGGCCATGGGGGCGCTCGGCCTCGACGTCGTCGCGTGCGAGACCGACGAGCTCACGGCCGCCGTCGCGACCGTCAACCTGCGACACTTCGGCGCGACCGTCCGCCACGAGGACGGCCTCACGACGGACCTGACCGGCATCGACGGCGTCTTCGCAGACCCCGCCCGACGCACGCGCGGCGGGCAGCGCCGCCACGACCCCGCCGCGTACTCCCCGCCGCTCGACGCCGTCCTCGCCCTCCGCGAGCGCGTGCCCGCGCTGGGCGTGAAGGTCGGCCCCGCCATCGCGCACACCGCCGTCCCCGACGACGCCGAGGCCCAGTGGGTCAGCGTGGACGGCGACGTCGTCGAGGCCGGACTGTGGTTCGGCCCGCTCGCCACCGACGGGCCCGGCCGCAGCGCCCTCGTCATCCGCGGGCGGGACGCCGTGGCCGTCCACGGCCCCGCCGAGCGCGTCCCCGCCGGGGCGGTCGGGGCCTACCTCTACGAGCCCGACGGCGCCGTCATCCGCGCCGGGCTGGTCTCCGCCGTCGCACACGAGGTGCAGGGCCACCTCCTCGACGCCACCATTGCCTACGTGACGGCGGACGCACCTGTGGCCACCCCGCTGGCCGACGGCTACCGGGTTCTCGACACCATGCCCTTCAACCTCAAGCGCCTGCGCGCGGCCCTGCGGGAGCGCGGCGTCGGCACGCTGACGATCAAGAAGCGGGGCACCGCCGTCGTGCCGGACCAGCTGCGCCGCCAGCTCGACCTCAAAGGCGACGCGACCGCGACGATCATCCTCACGCGCGTCGGCGGCAGCCAGCAGGTACTCCTCGTCGAACCGCTCCGCGGCGCGGGCGCGGGCGCGGGCACGGGCGACGGCGCACCGGACGACCAGTCACCCGAGGAGCCGTGATGGAGATCCCGTTCGCGCCGTCCGAGCGCTCGACCGTCGGGATCGAGTGGGAGCTCGCGCTCGTCGACGCGGACAGCGGCGACCTGCGCCAGGTCGCGCAGACCGTCCTCGACACGGTGGCGCCCGCCGACGGCGGCGAGCACCCGACCATCAAGCAGGAGCTCCTGCTCAACACGGTCGAGATCGTCACGGGCGTGTGCCACACGATCGCGGAAGCCGGCGCGGACCTGCAGCGCACCCTCGAGGAGCTGCGGCGCGTCACCGACCCCCTGCGCGTGGAGCTCATGTGCGCGGGCACGCACCCGTTCGCGTCGTGGAGCAACCAGAAGGTCACCGACAAGCAGCGGTACGCCACGCTCATCGACCGCACCCAGTGGTGGGGCCGGCAGATGCTCATCTACGGCATCCACGTGCACGTCGGCATCGAGTCGCGCGACAAGGTGCTGCCGATCCTGCGCGCGGTGCTGGCCTGCTACCCGCACCTGCAGGCCCTGTCGGCGTCGTCGCCGTTCTGGGGCGGCCGGGACACGGCCTACGCGTCGAACCGGGCACTGATGTTCCAGCAGCTCCCGACGGCGGGGCTGCCGTTCCAGTTCGACCGGTGGTCGGACTTCGAGGCGTACGCGGCGGACATGGCGTACACCGGCGTCATCGACGACATCAGCGAGATCCGGTGGGACCTGCGCCCGTCGCCGCGCCTCGGGACCCTCGAGATGCGCATCTGCGACGGGGCGTCGAACCTCGCCGAGGTGCTCGCGCTCGCCGCGTTCACGCAGTGCCTCGTGGAGCACTTCTCGACGATGCTCGACGCCGGGGAGCCGCTGACGCACCTGCCGCCGTGGTTCGTCCAGGAGAACAAGTGGCGCTCGGCCCGCTACGGCATGGACGCGATCATCATCACGAACGCGGCCGGTGACGAGGAGCTCGTGGCCGACGCCGTCGAGCGCCTCCTCGTCGACCTCGCCCCGACCGCGGAGCGGCTCGGGTGCACCGCCGAGCTCGAGGGCGTGCGAACCATCCTCCACAAGGGCGCGAGCTACCAGCGTCAGCGCGCCGTCGCCCGCCGCAACGGCGGGGAGCTGCTCCCGGTCGTGGAGGCGCTGGTCGCCGAGATGCGCGCCGGCCGACCGCTGTGACCTGCGAGAACCGCTACCCCGCCGGACCCGTCCCCGCCACCACCCCGCCCCACCCCGCGCGCCAAAGTGGTACTGAACGAACCAGCTTCGTTCCACTCTGGTACTGAACTGACCCGTTCAGTACCACTTTGGCCCAAGGCGGGTCAGGGGGGCCGAGGCGGGTCAGCGGGGCCGAGGCGGGTCAGGGGTGGACGGCGGGTCAGGGGCGGAGGGTCGCTGTCCACATCTGGAGGGCGATGACGCGGGTCGCCGCGTCGCGCAGACGCTCCACGGTGATGCGGCCGTCCTGCACCGCGGTGACGATCGCCGTGACCGCGGCCCCGGCATCGCGCGGCATGAGGAGCAGGTCCGCGCCGGCCGCGAGCGCACGCACGGACGCCTCGCCCGGCGTCGCCTCGGGCACCGCGGCCATGTTGAGGGCGTCGGTGACCGTCACGCCGCGGAACCCCATCCCGTCGCGCAGCAGGCCGTAGGCCGCCGGCGACAACGTCGCGGGCACGCCGGGGTCGAGCGCCGCGACGTCGAGGTGCGCGAGCATCACGGCGGGCGCGCCGTCGCGGATGCCCGCGGCGAACGGCAGGAGGTCGCGCGCCGCGAGCTGTTCGAGGCTCGCCGTCTGGGCCGGAAGCCCGGCGTGACTGTCGCTCGTCACCGAACCGTGGCCGGGGAAGTGCTTGAGCACGGGCACGACGCCGGACGCGAGCAGGGCCTCGGCCGCCGGGCGCACGGTCCGGGCGGCCACCACGGGGTCCGACGACGCCGACCGGTCACCGATCGTCGGGTCCGCCGCGCCGATCGTGACGTCCGCGACGGGCGCGAAGTTCATGGTGAAGCCGAGGTCGGCGAGCTGGACGCCGAGGGCCCTGAACGCCGCGGACGTGCGCGCTTCGTCGCCCGCGAACGTCGCGAACGCCGGCAGCCCGTCGAGCACCGTGCGCAGGCGTGAGACGCGACCGCCCTCCTCGTCGACCGCGACGACCGCGGGCCACGTGCGCCCGTCGGCGGCGACGGCGGCGTGGAACGCGGCGGTGGACGCGCGCACCTGGGCGGCGTCGGCCACGTTGTCGCCCATCATGATCACGCCACCGAGGTGCCAGTTCGTCAGGGTCGCGGCGGCCTGGGCCGGGTCCGTGCCGCCGTACTGCACGACGATCACCTGGCCGGCGAGCCGGTCGAGCGGCATCGCGGCGGCGGCGTCGGCCGCAGCGGCGAGCACCTCGGGCGGCGGCCCCCACGACGGCACTCGCCCGACGACCGCGGGCTCGGCGGTCGGCAGGGGCAGGCG
>JAEYXM010000016.1 GCA_023428465.1 Actinomycetes bacterium | reverse complement strand
GCATCGCGTCGAGCACGTGGCGGGCCAGGGCGGCGAACTCGGCCTCGTCGAGCTCGTGGCCCGACTCGTTGTTGTCCTCGACGCTCACCGCGCACCCTCCCGGTCGGGCCGGCTCACGTCCCAGCGCGCGTACGCGTCGATGATGTCCCCCACCAGGCGGTGCCGGACGACGTCCTCGGAGGTCAGGCGGCAGAACGCGACGTCGTCGACACCCGAGAGGATCCCCTCGACCACGCGCAGCCCGGAGGTCGTCGCCCCAGGCAGGTCGACCTGGGTGACGTCCCCGGTGACCACCATCCGCGACCCGAAGCCCAGGCGCGTGAGGAACATCTTCATCTGGTCGCTGGAGGTGTTCTGCGCCTCGTCGAGGATGATGAACGCGTCGTTGAGCGTCCGTCCGCGCATGTAGGCCAGGGGGGCGACCTCCACGGTGCCCGCCTCCATGAGCCGTGGGATCGAGTCCGGGTCGACCATGTCGTGCAGCGCGTCGTACAGCGGCCGCAGGTAGGGGTCGATCTTCTCGCTGAGGGTGCCGGGCAGGAACCCGAGCCGCTCCCCCGCCTCGACCGCGGGGCGCGTCAGCACGATCCGGTTGACCTGCTTGGCCTGCAGCGCCTGGACGGCCTTGGCCATGGCCAGGTACGTCTTGCCCGTGCCCGCCGGGCCGATGCCGAAGGTGATCGTGTTCCGGTCGATGGCGTCGACGTACGTCTTCTGACCCACGGTCTTCGGCCGGATGGTCCGGCCGCGCGTGGACAGGATGTTGTGCGTGAGCACCTCGGCGGGCCGGCTCGTGACGGCCCCGGTGAGCATGCGCACCGCGCGCGTCACGACGTCCGCGGTCACCGGGGTGTCTGTCGCGGCGACCTCGAGGAGCTCGTCGAGAAGACGCGTGGCGAGCCCGACGTCCGACGGCGGGCCGTGCAACGTGATCTGGTCTCCCCGGGCGTGCACGCGCACGCGGGGGAAGCCGGCCTCGATCGCCCGGAGGACCTCGTCCCCCGGGCCCAGGACCACGACGGCGGGCAGGTGTGCGGGGACGATGATGCGGTGCTCGACGTCGCCGGCACCGGCGTCGCCTGGAGGTGTGGTTGCCATGGGATCGGCCGCTACGACCGGGCCTCCTCGTCGCTCGTGGGTGGCGTCATGCTAACCACGTGGGTCATGCGGGCGACCACCCGAGCCGGCTGCCGCCGATGACGTGGCCGTGCACGTGGAAGACGGACTGACCGGCCTCCTCCCCCGTGTTGAAGACCAGGCGGAACTGCCCGCCGGCCTCGGCCTGCGCGACGTCCTGGGCAAGGGCCACGAGCGCCGCGAGCAGCGCGGGGTCCGCCGCGGCGAGCTGCCCGACGTCCTGGTGGTGGTCGCGCGGCACGACGAGGACGTGCACAGGGGCCTGCGGGTTGAGGTCGCGGAACGCGATCGCGTGGTCGTTCCCCGCGACGACCGTCGCAGGGATCTCGCCGGCGACGATCCGGCAGAACAGGCAGTCGGAGACCGTTCGGTGCGCCATGTGGCCAGGGTAGTGCGGCCGACCGGCGTCACGCCCAGCGGCCGAGCCGCTCCGCGAGGACGGCGAGCGCGACCGGCCCGGCCGTCGAGGTCCGCAGGACGTGTGGTCCGATGCGGCCAAGGACGGCGCCGGCCTCGGTGAACGCGTCGAGCTCGTCGTCCGTGATCCCGCCCTCCGGCCCGACGACGACGAGCACGCGGGCCGCGGGACCGCCGTCAGGCAGCGCAACGGCCGTCAGCGGCTGCTCCGCGGACTCGTGCAGCACGACGGCCCGGCCGCCGTCCGCGCACGTGTCGCGGATGAGGCGCACGAGGCCGCGGGAGTCGACGGCGTCGCCGACGGCCGGTAGGTGGGCGCGTCGCGACTGCTTCGTGGCCTCGCGCACTGTGGCCACCCAGCGTGCGCGGCTCTTCGCCGCGCGGTCACCGCGCCACACGACGACGGACCGCGACGCCTGCCAGGGCACGACCTCGTCGACGCCGATCTCCGTGGCGGCCTCCACGGCCATCTCGTCGCGGTCACCCTTCGCGAGCGCCTGGGCGAGGACCAGCCGGACGGCGGGTGCCGCCTCCTCCCGGCGCCCCTCCACGGCGAGCGTCAGCCGCCCGGGCTCGACCGCGGCGATCCGGCACTCGAGCCGTACCCCGCACCCGTCGACGACGTCCACGCGCTCGCCGGGCCGGCGCCGCTGCACGACCCCGGCGTGCCGGGCCTCGGCCCCCTCGAGGGTGAGCTCGGCCCCGGGGGTGTGGGCGTCGAGCGTGCGCGGCTCGGCCAGGAACACCGGCGCGGTCACGGCGTCACCGACCCGCGAGCTTGTCCCGCAGCCGGGCGAACACGCCCGACTGGGCTGCGGCGAGCCGCGCCTCGGGGCGTTCCTCGCCGCGCAGGGCCGCGAGCTCGCGCAGCAGGCGCTCCTGCTCGTCGTCGATCCCCGTCGGCACCTGGACCTCCACGTGGACGTGCAGGTCGCCGCGCCCCACGCCGTGCAGGTGCCCGACGCCGAGCCCCTTCTCGGTGAGGACCGCGCCGGGCTGCGTGCCGGGCCGGATGTCGAGCTCGCGGGTCCCGTCGAGGGTCTCGATCTCCACCACGGTGCCCAGCGCGGCGGCCGTCATCGGGATCTCGAGGGTGCAGTGCAGGTCGTCGCCCTGCCGGATGAGGGTGGGGTGCTGGCGCTGGCGCACCTCGAGGTACACGTCGCCGGGCGGGCCGCCCGCCGGGCCAACCTCGCCCTGGCCGGGGAGCTTGATGCGCGTGCCGGTCTCCACGCCCGCCGGGACGTCGACGGTCAGGGTGCGGCGGCTGCGCACGCGGCCCTCACCCGAGCACTCCGGGCAGGGGTCGGGGATCACTGTCCCGAACCCGTGGCACGCGGCGCACGGGCTCGACGTCATGACCTGCCCGAGGAACGACCGCGCGACCCGCTGCACGACGCCCGCGCCGCCGCAGACGTCGCACGTGCGCGGAGAGGTGCCCGGGCGGCAGCACGAGCCCTGGCACGTCGGGCAGAGGACGGCTGTGTCGACCGGGACCTCGCGGTGCGTACCGAACGCCGCCTCGGCCAGGTCCATGTCGAGCCGGACGAGCGCGTCCTGGCCACGTCGGGCCCGCGGCATCGGGCCACGCCGGGCCGAGGTGCCCGCACCGAAGAACGTCTCGAAGATGTCCTGGAAGCCGAAGCCCGCGCCGAACCCGCCGCTGCTCGGCCCCGCGGGGTCGACGCCGGAGTCGTACATCCGGCGCTTCTCGGGGTTCGAGAGCACCTCGTACGCCCGCGAGACCTCCTTGAACCGATCCTCGGCGTCCTCCCCCTGGGCGACGTCCGGGTGCAGCTGCCGGGCGAGCTTGCGGTAGGCCTTCTTGATCTCGTCGGTGCCCGCGTCACGGCCGACGCCGAGGATGTCGTAGTAGTCAGCGCTCACGAAGGGTCTCCATCGGGGCCGGGATCAACCGGCCAGGATCCGGGAAAGGTACCGGGCGACGGCCCGGACGGACGCGATCGTGCCCGCGTAGTCCATGCGCGTCGGGCCGAGCGAACCGATGCGCGCGAGCGGCCGACCCTCCTCACCGTAGCTGGCCGCCACGATCGAGGTCTCCGCGAGGCCCGCGTGGTCGTTCTCACGCCCGATGCGCACCGCCACCCCCGCGGAGTCCTCGGCCATCTCCGTCAGCAGCCGCAGCAGCACGACCTGCTCCTCGAGTGCCTCGAGCACGGGCCGGATGCTGTGCACGAAGTCGGTCCCGCTGCGCGCGAGGTTCGAGGCGCCCGCCATGACGATGCGCTCCTCGGTCGTCTCCGCGAGCGTCTCCTCCACCACGCGCACGATCTGCCGGACGAACGGCTGGTCGGCCACGGCGAACGCGCCGGCGACCTGGTCCAGCGGCTCGGTCAGCTCGGCCAGGCGACGGCCTGCCACGGTGGCGTTGAGCCGGGCCCGGAGCGTGTCGAGGACGTGCTCGGGCACGCCGTCGGGCACCTCGACGATCCGCTGCTCGACGCGCCCGGCCTCGGTGATGATGACGACCAGCAACCGCGACGGGCCGACCGGGACGAGTTCGAGGTGGCGCAGGGCGGAACGCCGCAGCGACGGGTACTGCACGACGGCGACCTGCTGGGTGAGCTGCGCGAGCAGCCGCACGGAGCGGTCCACGACGTCGTCGAGGTCGACCGCGTCGTCCAGGAACGTCTGGATGGCGCGGCGCTCGGCCGGGGACAGCGGCTTGATGTCGGAGAGCCGGTCCACGAAGAGCCGGTAGCCCTTGTCCGTGGGCACCCGGCCGGCGGACGTGTGGGGCTGGGTGATGAACCCCGCGTCCTCGAGCGCCGCCATGTCGTTGCGGATGGTCGCCGGCGAGACCTTGAGGTTGTGACGCTCGACGAGGACACGCGACCCGACGGGCTCGTGCGTGTGCACGTAGTCCTCCACGATGGCTCGCAGCACCTCGAGCCTGCGGTCCTCGCTCATCGCGCCTCCTCCCGGCCTCGACGGGGCACGGCCGTCCGCGGGCCTCGCCGGGAACGGCGTCGTGGCACTCGGATGGTCCGAGTGCTAATCCTACGACGGACCGGCCCGGCGTCGAACCGGCCCGCCGACGGCGCCCTAGAGTGCCCTGGTGCTCGACCGATACGGACCTGATGCGCTGACCGCGCCATCGCGCCGCCCCGCCTCCCGCCCTATCGCGGCCGACACGGGCCTCGTCGTCGAGGAGGTCACGACCGGCTGGGTCGGGGCCGTCCTGCGCGTCGAGGCGTCCGGCGGCATGCGCGTCGTCGTGCTCGAGGACCGCAAGGGCCGCACCCGGACCTTCCCGATGGGACCCGGGTTCTGGATCGACGGGCAGCCCGTCGAGCTCGTGGCCCCCGTGACGAGGACGCCCCCCGCGCGACCCACGCGCACGGCGTCGGGCAGCGTGGCGGTGCCGGACGCGCCCGCACGGGTCGCGCGCACCAACCGCATCTGGGTCGAGGGGCGCCACGACGCCGAGCTCGTCGAGAAGGTGTGGGGCGACGACCTGCGCATCGAGGGCGTCGTCGTCGAGATGCTCGACGGCGCGGACCGCCTCGCGGACGCGGTGCGCGACTTCGCCCCGACGCCGCAGCGTCGCCTGGGAGTGCTCGTCGACCACCTCCTCGACGGGACGAAGGAGAGCCGGATCGCCGCCGACGCGGTGCGGGGCGTGCCCGCCGGGTCCGTCCTCGTCGTCGGGCACCCGTACGTGGACGTGTGGGAGGCGGTCCGCCCCGAGCGGGTCGGGCTCGAGGCGTGGCCGCGCATCGACCGGTCCGTCGAGTGGAAGCGCGGGATCCTCGCCCACCTCGGCTGGCCGGCCGGCTCGCAGGCCGACGTCGCGGACGGCTGGCGGCGCATCCTCGCCAGCGTGCGCGACTACCGCGACCTGGAACCCGCGTTCCTCGGCCGGGTGGAGGAACTGATCGACTTCGTGACCGGTCCCTGAGCGTGTTCCGCGACGCCGGGTGAGAAATCGCGGCGCGGTGTGCTCCCACGGCCGCGCGCGCTTCGCTATCGTCGGATCGCCGAGGTCCAGCCCTTCGGCGCGCTCCACGGGTGTGCCCCGCCGGTGCACGACCCGCCCTCAGCGAAAGGCAAGCCACATGTCGAATCCCTCCGACCCCACGCCGGGCGCCACCCCTGAGGGTGCAGTCCCGCCTCCGCCGGCCGGCGCCGTCCCGCCGCCCGCGTACGGCGCACCGCCCGCCGGCGGGTACCAGGCCCCGCCGCCCGGCTACGCGGCCGCTCCGCCGCCGGCCTACGGCGCCGCGGCCCCGATGACCGACTCCGACCAGCGTCTCTGGGCGATGCTCGGCCACATCGGCGCGATCCTCCTGGGCTTCATCGCCCCGCTGGTCGTCTGGCTGATGTACAAGGACCGCAGCCGCTTCGTCGACGAGCAGGCCAAGGAGTCCCTGAACTTCCAGATCACGATCCTCATCGGCATGATCGTCTCCGGCATCCTGACGCTCATCCTCATCGGCTTCGTGCTCATGGGCGTCCTGAGCCTCGCCAACCTGATCCTGTGCATCATGGCCGGTCTGGCCGCCAACAAGGGCGAGGCGTACCGCTACCCGTTCGCCCTGCGCCTCATCAAGTGAGCTGACTGGCTGACGTCACGGAGGGCCGGTGCCTACGGGCACCGGCCCTCCGTGCGTCCAGGGCCGGGCGACGTGCCCCCTCCGGGATCCGGCGACTCAGTCGGTCAGGGCGCGGACCACGGTGTCCGCGAGGAGGCGGCCGCGGAGCGTGAGCACCGCGCGTCCGCGCACGGCCGCGACGCCGTCGAGCAGGCCGTCCGCGACCAGGCCGGCCACCGCGCGTCGGCCCGCCGCGGGCACCACAGACAGGTCGAGGCCCTCGCGCAGCCGCACGCCCAGCAGCACGTGCTCGAGCGCGACGTCCTCGGGGTCGAGCAGCTCCCGGCCGACGGCGGGCGTCCGGCCCACCGCGAGGCGCTCCGCGTACGCGCGCGGGTGCTTGGCGTTCCACCAGCGGACGGACCGGTCCCCCGCGCCGACGTGCGCGTGCGCGCCGGGGCCGAAGCCCCACCAGTCCGCTCCGCGCCAGTAGCCCAGGTTGTGCCGGCACTGCCGGCCCGGCCTGGCCCAGTTGCTGACCTCGTACCACTCGAGCCCCGCGTCCGTCAGCGCGGCGTCGGCGACCTCGTACTTCGCGGCCTCGTCGTCGGGGTCCACCGGCGGCAGGACGCCGCGGCGCACCTGCGTCGCCATCCGGGTGCCCTCCTCGATCACCAGCGCGTACGCCGAGACGTGGTCCACGTCGCACGCGAGGGCCGCGTCGAGCGAGCGGCGCCAGTCGTCCACCGACTCTCCCGGCGT
This sequence comes from Actinomycetes bacterium, assembly GCA_023428465.1. Taxonomy (GTDB): domain Bacteria; phylum Actinomycetota; class Actinomycetes; order Actinomycetales; family Cellulomonadaceae; genus Actinotalea. The sequence continues at coordinate 2,055 of JAEYXM010000016.1, read as the reverse complement.
GCCGTAGATGAGGTCCAGGGACACGTCGAGCCCCGCGTCGCGGGCCCAGCGCACGACGTCGGGCACCCGCGCGGGGTCGTGCGTGCGGTCCAGCGTCGCGAGCACGTGCGGCACCGCGGACTGCATGCCGAAGGACACGCGCGTGAAGCCGGCCGCCGCGAGGTCGGCGAGGCTCCCGGGCGTCACGGAGTCGGGATTGGCCTCCGTGGTGACCTCGGCGCCGTCGGCCAGGCCCCAGGCCGAGCGGACGCCGTCGAGTATCCGCGCCAGGTCCGCCGCCGGGAGCATGGTGGGGGTTCCGCCGCCCACGAAGACCGTCTCGACCGGACGCCCCGGGCGACCGGCGTCGTCGAGCACGCGGCGCGCCAGCGCGACCTCGCGCAGCACCGTGTCCGTGTAGGACGCCTGGTCCGCGCCGCCCCCCAGCTCGGTGGCCGTGTACGTGTTGAAGTCGCAGTACCCGCAGCGCACCCGGCAGAAGGGGACGTGGAGGTAGACGCCGAACCCCGCGGGCGGCGCGGGCGCGTCACGCACCCAACCGGGCAGCGCGCCGTCGTCGGGCACCGACTCGCCGTCGGGAAGGGCCGGGACCACGGGCGTCAGCCGGGGCGCACGACGGTCGAGGACATGCCCCCATCGTCGCACCCGCGCAGATTCCTCCCGACAATGCGTTGACTTCGAGCGCACTCGAACTTCTACGGTCGCAGACATGACCACCACGACGCAGGGCTGCACCATCGAGGAGGCCGCCGAGCGCACCGGCGTCTCGGCGCACACGCTGCGCTACTACGAGCGCATCGGGCTGCTCGCACCGGTCCCCCGCGGGTCGGGCGGACACCGCCGCTACACCGACGCCGACCTGGGGGCGGTCGTGTTCCTCACGCTCCTGCGCCAGACCGGCATGCCCATCAAGGACATGCAGCGGTTCGTGGAGCTCACCCGCGCCGGCGACCACACGATCCCCGAGCGCGTCGGTGTACTCACCGACCACCGGACCGAGCTCGTGGCGCACATCGCGCTGCTGAACCGCCACCTCGCGGCCCTGGACCACAAGATCGGCATCTACACCGAGCTGCTGCGCGCCGCCACCGCGGGCGCGGACAACTGACGCGGGCCCGGACCACCGGCCCGCACCCCACGAGAGAGAAGACACCCGCATGCAGACCATCGAGCTGGGCACCACCGGCCAGCACGTCAGCCGGATTGCCCTCGGCGCCATGGGGATGGGCACCATCGCCGACGACGCCGCGTCGTTCGCGCTGCTCGACCGCTACGCCGCCGACGGCGGCACGTTCATCGACACCGCCGACTGCTACTCCTGGTGGGACGCCCGCGGCACCGACGGCGGCCAGTCCGAGGAGTTCCTCGGACGGTGGTTCGCCCGCACCGGCCGCCGCGACGACGTGTTCCTCGCCACCAAGGCCACCGCGCGGGTCGCGAACCTCGACCAGGTCTGGTCCGACGGCGTCGCGGCCCCCGACTGGGACGCCGCCCGCAAGAACTTCGTGGGCGCCGGGGCCGCCGTGCTCCGCGAGTCGCTCGAGGGCAGCCTGCGGCGGCTCGGCACGGACCACATCGACCTGTACTACGTGCACGTCGACGACCTGTCGACGCCGCTCGAAGAGACCCTCGAGGCTCTCGCCGGCTTCGTCGCCGAGGGCAAGGTCCGCCACCTCGGCTGGTCGAACGTGCGCACGTGGCGCCTCGAGCGCATCCGGCAGCTGTGCCTCGCCAACGGCTGGCCGACGCCGGTGGCGCTCCAGCAGGAGCACTCACTGCTGCACCGGCGCGCCGACCTGAGCACGGCGTCCATCGTCGACGACGAGCAGCTCGACTACCTCGCCGGGCACCCCGACCTGACCCTGGTCGCCTACTCCCCCGTGCTCAAGGGCATCTACGACCTGCCCGACGCCGAGCGCGAGGCGCACTGGCTCTGGCAGGCCAACTACGCGGGCGAGCACCAGCGCGCCCAGATCGCCGCCGTGCGGGCGGTCGCAGCCGACCTCGGCGCCACCCCGTCGCAGGTCGTGCTCGCCTGGCTCCTCGCCCAGGAGT
>JAEYXM010000008.1 GCA_023428465.1 Actinomycetes bacterium | reverse complement strand
GAGGTGGCCAGCGCCAGGCCCGCGACGAGGAGCAGGTGCTCGGCGCGCCGCTCCCAGCGCCCGTTGCCGCGCCGACGGAACCGGCGCCGGGCGTCGGCGGCGAACGACCGGGCCGCCTCCGGGTCGGTCGTGAGCGCGCACTCGGCGAGCGCGAGGAGGCACTCGGCGACGCCCTGCGCGACGCCGTCGCGCCGGTAGAGGTCCTCCGCGGCGCGCAGGGCGTTCTCCGCCTCGCCGATCAGCCCGGCCTCCCGCAGGACGCGCGCCTGGTCGAGCAGCGACGTCGGCCACGGCCCGCCGGCGTCGAGCTGGGTGGCGGCCGTCATCTCCGCGAGGGCGCGCGGCAGGTTGCCCGCGAGGAACTCGACGTAGCCGAGGTTGTGGCGGGCCTTGAACTCGAGCACGAGGTCGCCTGCAGCGACGGCGAGACCCACGCAGCGGGACAGGTCGCGCCGGGCCGGGCCGAGCGTGCCCCGCTCGAGGTGTAGTGCCCCGCGGTTGAGCAGGATGCACATCTGGTCGTACGGCTCGGCCTGGTCGAGGAGCTCGACGGCGGCGTCGAACGCGGCGAGGGCGTCGGCCGTGCGACCCATCGAGAGGGCGATCAGGGCGCGCTGGCCGTGCACGGCAGCGAGCACGTGGTCGGCGCCCACGGCGTGCGCGAGGGTGGCGGCGGCGTCGATGTCCTGCAGGGCGTGCACGAGGTCGCCCCGCCGGTCGACCGTGCACGCGGCGCGGCCCAGGTGCGCTCGGGCACGCAGCACCGTCGTCGCGGGGTCGCCCGCGTCCGGCGCCTGCTCGATGTCACGCAGCAGACGCGTGAAGGCGCGCTCCGCCAGCACGGGACGGCCCGCCGCGTTGTGCGCGGCGGCGGCCGCGAGACGGTCGCGCCAGCTCCGGAGCCCTGGCGCGACATGCATAGGCAGGTGTCTACAGCTCGAACGACGGTGTCACAACAACCTGCCCTGTCTCCTCGGCGTGTCCGGCACCGAACGCGAGCTGGACGAAGCCGGTCGGCAGGTCCGCGAAGGAGAACCGGCCGCCGACGTCGGCGACGGTCTCGAGCCGGCCGGACTGCATGCGCAGCCGGACGGGCAGCGGTGCCGCGGGGGCGACCCAGCCGTCGAGCCGGACGCGGTCCGGTCCCGTGCGGCTGACGGTCACCATGACCGTGAGGCACTCGGCGGAGAAGGTCATGGTCTCGGTGCGGACGCCGGTCTCGCTGCGCACACCCGCGAGGTCCGGCGCGACGCGTGTCATCGCGGCGACCTCGGCATACAGCTCGTCGAGGGCGAGGGTGAACGACAGTCGCTCGATGAGTCCGTCGGGGACCGGATCGGCGGTCTCGTACAGCCGGGCCAGCTCGGTGAGCAGGGCGACGTCGGAGCCGTCGATAGGTCGGTCGGCGGGGTGCGTGGTCATCAGCCCTCCCATGCCGGGTCGCCGGCGAGGATGTCGTGGAGCTTGGCGAGACACCGACCCCGGGTGGGGCCGATGCTTCCGACGGGCATGCCGAGGGCCTCGGCGATGTGGCCGTAGTCCGGCCGGTCGGCGAAGGCGATGACGCGCATGAGCTCGCGGCACCGCGGGGGGAGTGAGTGGACGTGCTGCCAGAGCCGCTGCTGACGTTCGTTCAGCTCGACCGCGGTCCCGGGTTCCTCGGCGGGGTCGGCGGGGCGGTCCCAGGGCTCGGGGGAGCCGTCGGTCGTGCTGGCGGGGATCGCGGCGACCTCACGCTCGCGCCGGCGCACGCGCCAGGCTTCGCGCTTGGTCGTGATGAGCAGCCACTTGACGACCGTGCGGGGGTCGCGCACGGACTCGGCGTGCCGCAGGAGCGTCAGCCACACGGTCTGCAGGACGTCCTCGGCCTGGGCGTGGTCGAGGCCGGCTGCCCGGACCGTATGCCACAGGAGCGGGCTGACCATGGTCATCAGCTGGTCGAAGGCTGCGCGGTCGCCGTCGCGGAAGTCCGCGAAGGCCACCGCGGCACGGGCGACGAGCGTGTCGCCGGAGGGGCGGGCATCGATCATGGCCGCACCAGTGGATCGTCGTCGTCGGCGGTGACGGCCTCGAGGGCCGCCCAGCCCCGCGCGACCGCGTCCTGGGGAGCGGTGCTCGCGTCGCCGGCCGCGTAGGCCTCGGACAGTCGAGCCGCGAGCTCGCCGGCGAGGACGGGCGCGGAGAACGACGTGCCGCTCCACACCGCGAAGCCCGACGAGAAGTCGTCGGGGTCGACGGCGGCGCGCCACGTGCCGTCCTCGGTGATCAGCTCGGCGCTCGGCTGCCCCGACGCGTCGAACGTCGGCGGGTAGCAGCTGACGAGCGAGGCGCCCGGGCGCAGGACCCGCACCCAGGGGCCGTCGTTGCTGAACAGCGCGACGGAGCCGTTGGGGTTCTCGGCGCCGACGGCGACGACGGGGAGGCGGCCGGGATCGGCGGGGACGAGGCCACCGTCGAACGGGGTGAACGCCGCGGGGAACATCGGCCGAGCCGTCGCGTCGTTGCCCGCGGAGACGACCGTCGTCGCGCCGAGCTCGCCGAGCAGGGTGATCGGCCCGAGGAGCAGGCCGTCGAACGCGAGGTCCTCCGCCGTCTCGTGGTAGTACCCGAGCGACAGGACGACGACGTCGACGGGCGCCTCCTCGGACCCGGCCCCGGACCCGTGCACGGCGAGCGCCTGGCGCAGGGCCAGGAGCTGCAGCGACCGCAGGAGCTGGGCCTCGGACACGGCGCCGTCGCCGCCGAAGAGCCGGACGCCGAGGATGCGCGCGTCGGGGCAGGTCTGGCGGACGAGCCCGGCCATGAACGTGCCGTGACCGGCGTCGGACTGCAGGTCACCGACGAGCGCGTCCGCCGAGCCCGTGACGTCGGCGGCTGCCCGGGCCAGGCCGATGGGCAGGCCGAGGACCTCGGGATCGCGGTCGACGTGATCGGGGCCGAGCCAGGGGTGGTCGGCGAGGTCCGTGTCGCACACCGCGACGAGCGGCCGTCGCACGGAGCCATCCACCGGGTGGCGCGGCCTCGGCTCCGGGCCGACCCACGCGACAGGCTGTCGGCCGCCGAGGCCCGGGACGCCGTAGCTGCCCATCGCCCCGCTGCCGGGGGCGCTCGCGAAGCTCCCGTTGCCGTACGTGGTGTGCGGCTGCGTGAAGGGGTGCGGCTGCGTGAAGGGGTGCGGCTGGGTGAAGGGGTGCGGCTGCGTGAAGGGATGCGGCTGGGTGAACGGGGCGGTTCCGACGTCGGGGCTCGTGGACGTCACCACGTGGTCGAGCGCGACGGGGGTGGCCGGACCGCGTCGCGCTCGCAGGTGCTGCAGGACCGCCCAGGCGTCGGGCGGCAGGGCCGGCCCGTCGGTGCCCGGCTCCAGGCGGACCTCGGAGACCCAGAGATCCGCCAGGCGGGAGCGCAGCTCCTCGGGGAGGTCCGCCTCCGCGAGGAGCTCGGCGTCCGCGTGGACCTCGGAGTCGTCGAGGACCCGCAGGCCGGCCGCCTGGGCCGCCTCCTTGAGGTCCTCCAGGGCGCCGTTGCCGCGGACGAGGCCGCGCACGAGGAGGCTGTCGCCGACGTACACGGTCGCGCGCGGGGACGTCTCACCGGGCAGGCGCAACGACTTGGTCGGGTCGAGCTTGCGGGCGTGCAACCGACCCCACGTCTCGGGAGAGAGGTTGATCGTCGGTTCGGGCTTGAGGCGTACCGGCTTCGCGACTCGCGGCAGCCGGTGGCGCTTGCCCTTGCCGGGTTCTCCGTCGAGCTGGGGGGTGTCGATCACAGGTCCTCCTCCGACGACCGGCGCCGGGCCGATCACGCGCACGAGCGTATTGCGTCGCCCCGGCATCCCGGGAGGTCCGGAACGCCCGTGGCGGCCGGGCGGCGGTACCCGACATCGGACGAAGAGCCGCGGCCGGGCACGCTGATACATCCGGGCGCGAAGAAGAATCCACGAGTTTCCCCGCGATGGCCGGCTGTCGCCCGACGGCGCCGGTCAGCCCCGCGTTCCGGTGGGGCCCGCGCTGTGCCACCGACCCGTGACGTCGCGGAACCGGACGCCGTCGGGCGTGGTCACGCGCAGCAGGGGGTACAGGGGCGAGCGGCTCGGTCCGCCCGCCCACCACACGTGGTCCGCCGCCTCGCCCCGCGACGCCGGACCCGGCGGATTCACGGGGATCGTCGGGTCGCCGCTCGCGTTCACGGCCCACGCCAGGACGTCGTCGTGCACAGGATCCACGGCGGCCACCCATCCCGGGGACCCGGGCGCGCCGAGGTCCACGAGCACGTAGCCGGTGGGGCGGTCGAGGCGCTCGACGTGCGTCGCCCGGGCCGGCACGTCGTCGGGTGCGCCGACCGCGACGCGCGCACGTGCGACTGCCCGCTCCAGCTCGGCGTCCACGCGCACCACCGTAGTTCCATCACGGGCCCCTCAGATACCGCGACCGGTGGTCGTGAGCCTGCTGAAGACGCGCCCGTCAGCCCGCACGTACAGGCGGCCGGCGCCGTAGCTCACCATCTTGAACGGGTAGTAGGGCGAGAGCGACTCGCGGCACGGCCGCCAGACCCAGTGCTTGCTCACGCACGCCAGGTCCGGCCGGACGAGGAGCGGTCCGCGCCGGCCCGGCACCTCGTGGAGCGTGCCGGCGATCAGACCGTCGACGTCCCTGCGGTCGAGCGTGAGGAGCGCCGTCCCCTTCGCGTCGGGCAGGGCGCGCGCCTGCATGTAGTGCCCGAACCGCGCGTCGATGTTCACCGCGGCGCTCGCGCCGTCGCCGCGCACCTGGGGGACCACCCAGTAGAAGGTGTCGGGTCGATCGAGACGCTGCACGAGGACGGGCTCGCCCACGGACGCGCGGTCCAGGGCCCTGCGCCACGGGTCGCGGCGCGACAGACCGACCTCCTCGAGTGCGCGCTGCGCCAGCTCGGCCGCGACCTGCGGCTCGATGATGCGCTCGCCGTCGAACCGGGGCTTGGGCAGGTCCTGGCGGTCCGGACGGCGCACGGGCGGCGGCTCGGGGTCGCACACGGCGACGAACCTGCCGGCCCAGTGCCCGGCCGGGATGCCGGTCATGTAGTCGGCGCGCCACGTCGTCAGGGAGATGTGCTCGTCGGCGACGCCACGCAGCCCACCGGTGCCGCAGACGTCGCCCGTCGAGTGCGGGGGCGGCGGTGCGGGGCTCGGCGTCGGCGGCCAGGGGTTGTTCACGTCGAACCCGCTGATCGTGTAGCTCACGTCCTGGCTGTGGGCGGGCGTGGCGCTCGCGGTGTACCCGCGCACGGTGATCCAGTGCTGCCAGCCGAAGACCATCGCGACCGGCGAGATCCGGTAGTGGTGGATGGTCCACGCGATCATGCGCGAGATCGCGTCCTCGGTGGCGAGCGCGTCGAGCACGAAGTACCTGCCGGACTGCCGGTTGTTCAGCGTCCAGGTGAGCCCGTCAGGGGCCGTGTACCAGCCCGACTCCGTCGTGGAGTGGCTGTGGTTGTCGTTGTACAGGTCGACCTGGTTCTGCAGGCCCGCACCACACTCCTCCAGGACCATCTGGGCGCACGCCGCGCCGCAGTAGTAGCTCGTGTCCTGCTGGTGGTACTCGGTCCCCAGGTCCTCGGTGACGGTCATGGGATCCTCCTCGGCCCTCCCGGCGCTGTTGCGCCATGGAGGTGAGGAGAGCCTCAGCGGACGGGCTGATACGCGCGCCGCGGTGGGACGGGACGCCCGTCAGTCCTCGTCGGCCTCCGTGACGACCGCGCGGAGCTCGGCGTCATCGCCCGGCAGGTGACCGCCGCCGAGCACCTCCTCGGCGACGACGTACTGCCGGGCGGCCCGGATCGCCGTCACGAGCGACTCGACGCAGCTCGGTTCGGCGCAGAGCTTCGGGTCGTGCTGGGCGTAGGCGATGATCGCGTCGGCCTTGAGCCCGAGGTCGCGCCCGCTGACGTTGGCGCCCGACGTCCAGCTGGGGTAGCCCGCGTACGCCAGCACGGTGCGCGGCTGCGCGGACGCGGCCACGGCATCGCGCACGAACAGCGCAGCGGCGGTGTGGTCGGCGTTGTCGCCGGTGCGGAAGGGGATCGTCCAGTCCTGGGTGCGGATCGTCGTCGGGTCGAAGTCGTCGACGAGGGCGGTGATCGTCTCGCTCAGCGAGTCGAGTGTGTAGGTGGCGCTGCCGTCGATGGCGTCGATGTGCGTGATCTCCCCGATCCACAGCCGGCGCAGGCTCTGGCGGTCGTGGACGAGGTTGCCGGTGCCGCGCCGGTTGCCGTCGGGCAGGTGGACGAACAGCACCGAGATGCCGGGCGCTGCGTCCAAGGTCTCGGTCGAGATCGCGACCCCGTTCACCTCGGTGACCGACGGCGTCCAGGCGTCGTTCGTGCCCGCCATCGTGGCGTACGCGGCACGGATGCCGTCCTCCCGGAGGCGCCAGTAGCTCTCGTCGCGCGCGGCGTCACCGGTCGTCAGGTAGACGGTACGGACGCAACGGCCGTTCTCGATGTCGGTCTGGATGTCCGGGTTGATGAAGAGCAGGTCGTCGTCGGGGTGCGCGACGACCTGCATCGTGCGCTCGGTGCACGACGACGGTGTGGTGTCCACCGTGACGGCCTCGGCGCTGAGCGCCGGGAGCACCAGCGAGACCACGGTGACGCCCATGCACACGAGTCCCACGACGGTCACGAAGGCGACCACGGGGAGCACCACGCGCAGGCCGACCTTGTGGCCGACGCGGCGTGCCCGTCGTGCGCGCGTGCTCATCCCTCACCTCGTTCCGCATGCCGTGCCAGGGGCCAGCGAGTCCGCTGACCGCCCGCGTCGGGCGGCCGCTCCAGGCCGGACGCAGGCATGCCGACACGGCCGGAGCGGGGAGGGACCGGGCTCCGAGGCTACCGAAGAGCCCGGTGCGCCAACAAGGACCGTTGGCCCCGGGCCGGCGCGCCGGGTTCAGGGGTCCCGACGCGCCGGGGCTCCGTCAGGCGCGGTCGCGCGCCTGGGCCGCGAGGGCCCGCCGGACGCCGTCCCGGTTCTCGACGACGAGGCGCCGCAGCGCGGGTGCGCGGTCGCCGAGGCCCTCGAGCCAGGCGTCGGTGCGGGCCAGGAGGTCCGGGTCGATGCCGGTCAGGAGCGTCGGGTAGAGCCCGACGACGATGTTCTGGGCCATCTCGTTGGTCCGGCTCGACCAGACCTGCTCGAGCGCGGCGAAGTACGGCTCGACGAACGGGGCGAGGAGCGCGCGGTCGTGCACGCGCGCGAACCCGGCGATGGTCGAGGTCTGCAGCGTGTTGCTCAGCGAGTCGGCGTCCACGACGGCCCGCCACGCGGCGGCCTTGGCCTCCGGCGACGGGACGGCGGCGCGGGCCACCGCTGCGGCGCGCTCGCCGGACGCGGTGGCGTCGCGTGCGAGCTCGGCCGCGATCTCCGCCTCGCCCGCGCGGCCACCCGCGACGAGCGACACGAGCAGGTCCCAGCGCAGGTCGGTGTCGACGACGAGCCCGTCGAGCGGCGCGCTGCCGTCGAGCAGGCCGGCGACGGCGTCGAGCTGTGCGGTGGTGGCGGCGCGGGCCGCGAACGCCTTGACGAGCTGCAGCTGCGTGTCCCCGCCGGCAGCGGCGTCCTGCGCGAGGGTCCAGAGCCGGTCGACGGCGGCCTCCGTGACGGCGGCGCGGTGCTCGGGCGCCACGTACACGTCCAGGGCCGTCGCGAGCTGACGCAGGAGGACGAGCACGACGCTCGAGTCCGTCTCGTGCGCGACCGTGCCCAGCACGAGCTCGACGAAGCGCCGGGCGCCCCACTCGCCGTCGCGCGTCATGTCCCAGGCCGCACCGAGCACGAGCGTCCGGGGCAGGGAGTCGTCGAAGGCGTGCAGGTACCCGGTGGCGACGTCGAGCGAGGCCGCGTCGAGCCGGACCTTCGCGTACGCCAGGTCGTCGTCGTTGACCAGGAGGAGCGCGGGCCGGCTGCGGCCGAGCAGCTCCACGACGGGCGTTGCGGTGCCGTCGACGTCGAGCTCGGCGCGCAGCACCCGCTCGAGGCGGGGTTCGCCGTCCGGCCCGTCGACGACGTCGTACCCGGCGACCGCGAGGCGGTGGGGCCGGGGGTAGGGGTGCTCGGCGGGCACCTCCTGGAGCACGTCGATCGCGGTCATCATGTCGTGCGCGTCGGTCTCGATGCGGGGGCGCAGGAGCGTCACCCCGGCCTTCTCGAGCCAGACGGCCGACCACGCGGACAGGTCACGGCCGCTGGTGGCCTCGAGCTCACGCAGCAGGTCGGCGAGCTCGGTGTTGCCCCACGCGTGCCGAGCGAAGTACGCACGCACGCCCGCGAAGAACTGCTCGCGGCCGACCCAGGACACGAGCTGCTTGAGCACCGAGGCGCCCTTGGCGTACGTGATGCCGTCGAAGTTCACCTCGACGTCCTCGAGATCGCGGATGTCCGCGACGATCGGGTGCGTGGAGGGCAGCTGGTCCTGGCGGTAGGCCCAGGACTTCTCGAGGGAGGAGAACGTGGTCCAGGCCTGCGTGAAGCGCGTGGCCTCGGCTGTTGCGAGGTGCGAGACGTACTCCGCGAACGACTCGTTGAGCCACAGGTCGTCCCACCAGCGCATGGTCACGAGGTCCCCGAACCACATGTGCGCGAGCTCGTGGAGGATCGTGACGACGCGGCGTTCGACCGTGGCCTCGGGGACCTTGGAGCGGAACACGTAGTTCTCGAGGAACGTGACGGCGCCGGCGTTCTCCATGGCGCCCGCGTTGAACTCGGGGACGAAGACCTGGTCGTACTTGGCGAACGGGTACGCGACGTCGAAGAGCTCCTCGTAGAACGCGAAGCCCGCACGCGTGATGTCCATGATCTCGTCGGCGTCGAGGTGCTCGACGAGCGAGGCGCGGCAGAGCACGCCGAGGGGGATCTCGCGGCCGTCGCTGCTGGTCAGTGAGCCGGTCGCGCCCTGGTACGGGCCGGCGACCACGGCGGTGACGTAGCTCGACAGGCGCGGCGTCGGCTCGAAGGACCACGTCGCGGTGCCCTCGTCACGCCCGCCGTTGCGGTTGACGCCGCCGTCGACGGGGACGGGCTCGGGCGTGGGGGAGTTCGAGATGACGGTCCAGTGCGCCGGCGCGGTGACCGTGAACGTGTAGGGGGCCTTGAGGTCGGGCTGCTCGAACACCGCGAAGACGCGCCGGGAGTCGGCGACCTCGAACTGGCTGTAGAGGTAGACCTCGCCGTCGACGGGGTCGACGAACCGGTGCAGGCCCTCGCCGGTGGTCATGTAGGCGCAGTCGGCGACGACGCGCAGCTCGTTCTCGGCGGCGAGGTCGGGCAGGGCGATCCGGGAGTCCGCGACGACCTGGGCGGGGTCGAGCGCGCGGCCGTTGAGCTCGACGGTGTGCACGGTCGGTGCGATGAGGTCGATGAACGTGGCCGCCCCGGGCGTGGCCGTGAACCGCACGACGGTCGTGGAGGAGAAGACCTCCGGACCGCTCGTGAGGTCGAGCGTCACGTCGTAGGACCGGACGTCGACGACGGCGGCACGGTCGCGCGCCTCGGCGCGCGTGAGGTTCTCTGCGGGCACGCGGTGCTCCCTGTGATGGTCGAACGTTCCGGCCGATCCTGCCACCGATCGCCTACCGGGTGGTAACAGTCCGGGCCGGGTCGATCGGTCGGGAGGTCTTGCGGACGGGCCGTTCGCGCCCTAGCGTGCAAGCACTTGCTGCAACATTGCGGTTGCATTGCAGAGCGTTGCAGCGTCGAGAGTGCCGCGAGCCTCCGCCCGACGACGGGCGCGCTACGGCCGGGACGGGTCGACGGCGACCCGACGAGGGGGAGCTCCATGAGTCACACGACCAGCGCGCGCCGGCGGCGCGCGCGCATCGCCACACTGGCCGTCGGTGCCCTGGTGGCCACCGCCGGGATCCTCGGGTCCTCGGTCGCGACGGCCCCACCCGCCCAGGCGGACCCACCGTCCGACAAGGACGTCACCGCCGTCCTCTTCCAGTGGACCTGGGACGCCGTCGGGCGCGAGTGCGCCTCGACGCTCGGTCCGGCGGGCTACGGGTACGTCCAGGTGTCCCCGCCCCAGGAGCACGTCACGGGGAGCCAGTGGTGGACGTCCTACCAGCCGGTCAGCTACCGCCTGGAGTCCAAGCTCGGCACCCGCGCCGAGTTCGCGGCCATGGTGACCGCGTGCCGCGCGGCGGGCGTCGAGGTCATCGCCGACACGGTGATCAACCACATGAGCGGCAAGCCCGAGGGCGGCGTCGGGTTCGCCGGCTCGCCGTTCTCGCACTACAGCTACCCCGGCACCTACTCCGGCGCCGACTTCCACAGCTGTCGGCGCGACATCTCGGACTACGGCAACGCGTGGGAGGTGCAGAACTGCAACCTCGTCCAGCTCGCCGACCTCGCGACCGAGACCACCGCCGTGCGGGACCGCATCGCGGCCTACATGAACGACCTGATCTCGCTCGGCGTGCGCGGATTCCGGATCGACGCCGCCAAGCACATACCCGCCGGCGACATCGCCGCGATCCGCAGCCGGCTCAGCGACCCGAGCGTGTACATCGTGCAGGAGGTCATCGGCGCCGCCGGCGAAGCCGTGCGGGACACCGACTACCTCGGCAACGGCGACGTCCACGAGTTCGACTACGGCCGCGACCTCAAGCGGATGTTCGCGGCCGAGCGACTGTCCTACCTGCGCACCTTCGGCGAGGCATGGGGCTTCATGCCCTCGAACCGGGCCGGCGTCTTCGTCGACAACCACGACACCGAGCGCAACGGCGAGACCCTCAACGAGACCTACGGCTCGACCTACACCCTCGCGAACGTGTTCATGCTGGCCTGGCCGTACGGCTCGCCCAGCGTGCACTCCGGCTACGCCGTGACCCACCGCGACGCCGGTGCCCCGCAGAACGGCGACGGCACGGTGCGCGACGCCGTCTGCTTCACCGACGGGTGGCGGTGCCAGCACGCGTGGCGCGAGATCCGCAACATGGTCGGCTTCCGCAACGCCGCAGGTGACGCCGCCGTCGTCCACTGGTGGGACAACGGCAACGACCAGATCGCCTTCGGCCGCGGCGACCGCGGCTACGTCGCCATCAACCACGAGGGCGGGACGCTCACGCGCACCTTCCAGACGTCGCTGCCCGCGGGCCGGTACTGCGACGTCGAGACCGGCCTGCCGACGGCGTCGGGCTGCTCGGGTGCGGTCGTGACCGTCGGCGCCGACGGACGCTTCACGGCGAGCGTGGCGCCCGGCACGGCCATCGCGCTCCACGTCGAGGCGAGGGCCGGCGGCGGCGGCACCGGGACGACCGGGCTGGACGTCGCCGTGAACGCCACGACCTCCTGGGGGCAGGACATCCGCATCGTCGGTGACCACCCGGCGCTCGGGTCGTGGAACCCCGCGAACGGCGTCGCGCTGTCCGCCGCGACCTACCCCGTCTGGCGTGCGCAGGTCGCCCTGCCCGCCGGGACACGGGTCGAGTACAAGTACGTCCGCGTGGAGCCCGACGGGCGCATCACGTGGGAGAACGGGGGCAACCATGTGGTCACGGTGCCCACCGGGGGGCTGCTGACGCTGAACGACACCTGGCGCGGCTGACCCGCGGCGCGGGCGGGGCCGACGCACCCCGCCCGCGCCGTCCACCGGCCTGTGGGCGTGGTGTGCGTCGCCCGTTCGCCCGTGCCATGCTGCCTGACGACGAGCGGTCACAGACCGGGCGGCAAGGAGGGTGGATGGCTGGTCAGACGAACGCCGCGCGGCCGCGCGGTGCGGGTCTGCTGGCGGGGCTCAGCCCCGGGTGGACGGTGTTCCTCGTCGTGGACGCGATCCTCGTCCTCACCTTCATCGTGCTCCTCGTCACGCAGCTGGCGGACAACTCGCCCGGCGGCCCCGACGCCGCACCGGCCGCCGTCACGTCCACCCCCACCGTCAGCTCGGCGCCCGAGTCGACACCGGAGGTCACCGCCCCGGCCCCCCCGGAGGAGAACCAGGCGGTCGCCGACTTCGTGCTCCCGTCGGGCAACATCTGGTGCTCGATGACGGAGACGTCGGTGACGTGCACGATCGGCTCCTTCACCTACGTCCCGCCGGAGAAGCCCGCCGAGTGCACGGGCGCCGTCGGGCAGGTCTTCTCCGTGACGGCGGCCGAGGGGGCCACGCTGCCGTGCGTCGAGGCCGCGCCGCCGCGCCCCGAGGGCGCGGCCGTGCTGGAGTACGGGCAGGCCTCCACGATCGGTGAGATGACCTGCATGAGCTCGCAGAACGGCGCGACGTGCCGGCACAACCCGACGGGCGCCGGGTTCTCCGTCGCTCGCTCGGGCTACACGATCCTGTAGCGGCTCACCAGATCCGGACGCGCTCCGCCGGGTCGAGGTAGAGCGCGTCGCCCGGGCGGACGTCGAACGCCTCGTGGAACTGCGCGAGGTTCCGCACGACGCCGTTGCACCGGAACTCGCTCGGCGAGTGCGGGTCCGTGGCGAGCAGGCGGAGCACGTCCTCGTCGCGGCCCTTGCCCTGCCAGACCTGCGCCCACCCGAGGAAGAGCCGGTGCGCGGCCGACAGGCCGTCGACCACAGGGCCGTCGCGGAGCGGGCGGCCGATCGCGATCTCGTAGGCCGCGATCGCGATCGACAGGCCGCCCAGGTCGCCGATGTTCTCCCCGACGGTGAGCTCACCGTTGACGCGCTGGCCGCCGTCGAGCTGGGCAGGGGAGAACTGCGAGTACTGCTCGATGAGCGCGGCCGTCCGGCGCTCGAACTCGGCGCGGTCCTCCGCTGTCCACCAGTCCTCGAGCCGGCCGGCGCCGTCGTACTTGGAGCCCTGGTCGTCGAAGCCGTGACCGATCTCGTGGCCGATCACCGCGCCGATGCCGCCGTAGTTGACCGCGTCGTCGGCCTCGGGGTCGAAGAACGGCGGCTGCAGGATGGCGGCCGGGAAGACGATCTCGTTGAGGCCCGGGTTGTAGTACGCGTTGACGGTCTGCGGCGTCATGAACCACTCGTCGCGGTCCACGGAGCGGCCGATCTTGCGCAGCTCGCGGTCCTGCTCGTACGCGTGCGAGCGCCGCACGTTGCCCACGAGGTCGTCGGAGCGGATCTCGAGGCCGTCGTAGGACTTCCAGCGGTCCGGGTAGCCGATCTTCGGCGTGAACGCCGCGAGCTTGGCGAGCGCCTTCTCCCGCGTCTGCGGGCCCATCCAGTCGAGCTCGGCGATCGAGCGCCGGTACGCCTCGACGAGCATCGCGACCAGCTCGACCATCCGCTCCTTGTGCGCGGGCGGGAAGTGCCGGGCCACGTACTGCTGGCCGACGGCCTCGCCGAGCGCACCCTCGACGAGGGACACCCCGCGCTTCCAGCGTTCGCGCAGCTCCTGCGCGCCGGTCAGCGTGCGGCCGTAGAAGTCGAAGTTGGCCTGCACGACGGCGTCGGGCAGGAACGGTGCGCGCGCCGAGATGAGGTGGTACCTCAGCCAGGCGCGCCACTGCTCCGCGGGCAGCTCGGTCCACAGCGTCGCGAAGCCTGCCGCGAACCCCGGCTCCCGGACGACGAGCTGGTCGAACGCGCCGGCGGGCACGCCCATGGCGTCCGCCCACGCGCTCCAGTCGAACTGCGGCGCGCCCCCGGCGAGGTCCGCGAGCGTCGTCGGGTTGTACGTCAGGTCGGCGTCGCGGTCGCGCACCACGTCCCAGTGGTGCGCAGCCAGGCGGGTCTCGAGGTCGACCACCAGGTCGGCGGCGCGCGCCGCGTCGTCCTCGGCGAGGCCGGACAGGGCGAGCATCCGCGCGACGTGCGGGCGGTACGCGTCCCGGATCCCCGCGTACGCCTCCTCGCGGTAGTACGCCTCGTCGGGCAGCCCCAGGCCGCCCTGGTGCAGGTAGACGACGTACCGCTCGGGGTCCTTCGCGTCGTTGTCCACCCAGTACGCGACCGCGCCCGCGCCGCCCGTGCGCTGCAGGGAGCCGAGCACCGCGATCAGCTCGGCGGGCGTGCCGGCGGCCTCGATCGCGGCGAGCTCGTCGGCGATCGGCGCCAGGCCGAGCGCCTCCACGCGCTCGGTGTCCATGAAGGACGCGAAGAGCCCGCCGACCTGGGCGGCCGTGCCGCCCGCCTCGCCCGCGTGCTCACCGAGCTCGGTGATGATGGCGCGCACCTGCTCCTCGGCCTGGTCGTGCAGCGCGCGGAACGCGCCGTCGCGGGCCCGGTCTGCAGGGATCTCGTGGGTCGCGAGCCACCGGCCGTTGACGTGCCGGAACAGGTCGTCCTGCGGGCGGACCGCCGGGTCAAGGGCCGTCGTGTCGATGCCGGAGCGCGCGCCGGCGGGCGTGGAGGAGGAGGTCACGGCCACAGACTACGACGCGGCCCGCCCCCGCCCGGCACAAGCGTGGGCCCCGCGCCGCAGGGGTGGCACGGGGCCCACGGGCCGGGGGATGACGGGTCAGGCGATCGTGACCGGCGTCGTGAGCACGCGGTCGCGGCCGAGCCGGCGGACCGGCCCGGTGACCTGGTACGCGGCGGTGCCGTGCAGCTCCGCCGACGACGAGCCGACCGAGATGGAGCCGCGGTGCGGGGCGATCGTCCAGCCGCCCTCCGGGGCGACCCACGCCAGCCGGTCGGCGGCGACGGTCCACGTGATGTCCGCGGACGCCCCGGGCTCGAGTTCGACGCGCGCGTAGCCGAGCAGCGCGATGACGGGCCGGGTCACGGGCGCGACCACGTCGTGCAGGTAGAGCTGGGCGACGTCGGCACCCGCGCGGTCGCCGGTGTTGGTCACCCGGACGCTGACCGTGATCGCGCCGTCGGTGGCGATCGAGTCGGTGTCGAGACGGAGGTCGGTGTGCTCGAACGTCGTGTAGCTGAGGCCGTGGCCGAACGGGAAGACCGGCGTCGGGTCGAGGTTCGTCACGTCGACCTTGCCCGCGAGCCGCACGTGGCGGTACGTCGTCGGCATCATGCCTGCGGACCGCGGGAACGACAGCGTGGTGTGCCCGGACGGGTTGATGCGGCCGCTCAGGACGCCCGCGACCGCGGACGCGCCCTCCTGGCCCGGGAACCAGGCCTGGACGATCGCGGCGCAGCGGCCCACGGCCCAGTCGAGCGAGTACGGCCGGCCGGACACGAGGACGAGCACGACGGGCGTGCCCGTCGCGAGGACGGCCTCCGCCAGGGCGACCTGCTCGCCGGGGAGGTCGAGCGTGTCGACGTCGCAGCCCTCGCCGACGGTGCCGCGACCGAACAGGCCGGACCGGTCGCCCAGCACGAGGACGGCGACCTCGGCGTCGGCGGCGGCCGCGACGGCCTCGTCGAAGCCGTCACGGCCGGGCTCGCGGACGTCGCAGCCGGCGGCGTGGGTGAGTCGGACGTCCGGCAGTTCCAGGCGCAGCGCCTCGAGGACCGTGGCCATCGTCAGGCCGGGCTCCACGTCGGGGTGGTGCACCTCGACGTGGTTGGTGAACGAGTAGTCGCCGAGCAGCGCTGCGGCGGTGTCCGCGTTCGGGCCGATGAGCGCGACGTGGCCCGTCGACGCGAGCGGCAGGGCGCCGTCGTTCGTCAGGAGGATGACCGACTGCTCGGCGACCTCGCGGGCCAGCGCGGCCGTGGCGGGCGGGTTCAGGTCGATCGGGGCGTCCGAGCCGGCCGGGGGCTCGTCGAAGAGCCCGAGCTGGGCCTTGAGCTCCAGGACGCGGCGCACGGCGAGGTCGACGGCGGCGAGGACCTCCGGGTCCAGGGCCGGGTCGTCGAGCGTGGGGTAGCAGTCCGCGTTGGGCAGCTCGACGTCGACGCCGGCGACCAGCGCGCGCTCGGCCGAGGCACGCTTGCCCTCGCTCACACCGTGCAGCGTCTCCAGGAAGTTCACGCCGAAGTAGTCCGCGACGACCGTGCCGTCGAAGCCCAGGTCGTCGCGCAGCAGCGTGGTGAGCAGGCTGCGGTCGCCGTGCACCGGCACGTGGTCGATCTCGGAGTAGGACGGCATGACGGCGCGCGCCCCGCCCTCGCGGAGCGCGACCTCGAACGGGTAGAGGAGCAGCTCGGCGACCTCACGCGGGCCCATGCTGACGGGCCCGAGGTTGCGGCCACCCTGCGAGGCCGGGTAGCCGAGGAAGTGCTTGAGCGTGGCGACGATGCCGCCCTGCTCGAGGCCGCGCACGTACGCCGCGCCGAGCGTGCCCACGAGGTACGGGTCCTCGCCGAAGCACTCCTCCACGCGGCCCCAGCGAGCGTCGGTCACGACGTCGAGGAGGGGGGCGAGGCCCTGGTGGACCTCGAGCTCGCGCATCGCGGCGGCGATCGAGTCGGCGACGGCCTCGATGAGCGCCGGGTTCCACGTCGCGCCGTAGGCGGGCGGCGAGGGGAAGGTCGTGGCCTTCCAGGTGGCGACGCCGGTGAGGCACTCCTCGTGCGCGATGGCGCCGACGCCCGTCTGCTCGCGGAGCTCACGCTGCATCGTGCGCAGGGCGGCGCGGCCTTCGGTGGGGTCGAGCGGGCGCGTGCCGTAGAGGCGGGTGATGTGGCCGAGGCCGGTGGAGGCGAGCGTCGCCCAGTCCGGGCTCGTGGGCATGTTCTCGTTCTGCGCGGGAGCGACGGCCCCCGTGGTGGAGTCGATGCCGATCCACGCGCCGACGAGCTGCGCGAGCTTCTGGCTCAGCGACATGTCTGCGATGAATGCGTCGACGCGTGCCTGGACGTCGGGGTTCAGAGCCATGGGTGATGCCTTCCAGCCGCGGGAGCCACAGTGCTGCCGTCGTCGTGTCGTGGGTGGGGCAGGAGGCCCCCTTGAAGCGAGAGAGCGCTTTCTTGAGCGCTTCGTCAGAGGATACGTGACGACGCCTGTCGCGGTAAACGGCCCCGGTCCAACCCGGGGGCTTCGGCTCGAGAGAGCGCTTTCTTCGCGAGCCCCCGCGGCGGTCCGGCGTCTGTCACCATGGGGGGCGTGCAGCAGGCAGGACGGGGCGCGGCGACGCTCGAGGACGTGGCGGCCGCGGCGGGTGTCTCCCGCGCGACGGCGTCGCGCGTCCTCAACGGGGTCCCCACGGTGGGCGCCGCGGCGGTCGACGCCGTCCGACGCGCCGTCGCCGAGCTCGGGTACCGGCCCAACCCGGCTGCGCGCTCGCTCGCCCGCGGCCGGCACGACTCGATCGGCCTCATCCTCACCGAGCGGGACCTCGCCGAGCTCCCGCACTCGTTCTTCGCGCAGCCGCTGCGCGGCGCGACGGCCGCGGTGGCCAAGCGGGCCATCCAGCTCGTCCTCCTGCTCGCGACCGACGACGACGCGACCCTGCGCCGCTACCTCGACGGCAGCCACGTCGACGGCGCCCTCGTCGTGCTCGAGGCGCACAGCACGCACCTGCCGCAGCTGCTCGGGCCGACGCGGGTGCCCGTGGTCTACCTCGGTCGCCCCGTCGACTCCGACCCGTCGGTCCACACCTACGTCGACGTGGACAACTACGGGGGAGCACGCCTGGCGACACAGGAGCTGGTCGCCGCCGGGCGGCGCGTGATCGGCACCATCGCCGGCCCGCCCAGCATGGGTGTGTCGGTGGACCGCCTCGAAGGCTGGCGCGACGTCCTCGTCGAGCGGGGCCTGCGGGTGCCCCCGGCGGCCTACGGCGACTTCACGGCGGACGGCGGGGCCAACGCGATGGCCCGTCTCCTGGCGGCGGAGCCCGAGCTCGACGGTGTGTTCGTCGCGAGCGACCTCATGGCGACCGGCGCGCTCAAGGTGCTCGCCGCGAGCGGTCGGCGCGTGCCGGGCGACGTCTCGGTGATCGGCTACGACGACTCGATCCTCGCCACGACCGCGACGCCCGCACTCACCTCGGTGCGCCAGCCGCTGGAGGAGATGGGGCGCCTCATGGTGGACGTCCTCATGCAGCGGATCGCGGACCCGACGGCGCCGCCGGTCCAGGCGATCCTCACGGCGCAGCTCACCCGGCGGGAGTCCGTCTGACGAACGCGGTGCCCGGTGGCGCCGGGTCGCTGCGGCAGGATGAGCGCATGCGCATCCACATCGCCGCCGACCACGCCGGCTACGAGCTCAAGGTCCACCTGGTCGAGCACCTCCGCGCCGCCGGGCACGACGTCGTCGACCACGGCGCCCCGTCCTACGACCCCGCCGACGACTACCCGGGCGTCTGCTTCGCCGCGGGCGAGGCCGTCGTCGCCGAGCCCGGGAGCCTCGGCGTCGTCATCGGGGGCTCCGGCAACGGCGAGCAGATCGCCGCGAACAAGGTGCGCGGCGTGCGCGCCGCGCTGGCCTGGAACTCCGCGACGGCCACGCTGGCGCGCTCGCACAACGACGCGAACGTGGTCGCCATCGGCGCCCGGCAGCACTCGGTGGACGAGGCGACCGAGCTGGTCGAGGCGTTCATCGCGGAGCCGTTCAGCCAGGACCCGCGCCACCAGCGCCGGATCGACCAGGTCGCCGCCCACGAGGCCTGAGGCCCGCAGCGGCGACCCGGTCGGGTCACCAGATCCAGCTGCACGCCGGCGCGACCGGCCACGCGAACGCCACCGCGGCGCGCCGCACGGTGCCCGGGGTGTGCTCGGTCACGAGGCCGGCCGCGGCCAGCGCCTCGAGCGAGACGCCGCCGAGGTAGGCGCTGGCGAGCTCACGCACGTCGATCGTGAGGTCCGCCGCGCCGTCGGCCGGGGTGGCGGTCGCGCCGTCGGGCGAGCCGACCAGGCGCCATCGTCCGGCGTTGGCCGGCACCCCGGCGTCGCGCACCTCGATGACGACGTCGACCGCGGTCTGGTAACGCCGCGCGGCGAGCGCCGTGGGTACGTCGAGGAGGCGCACCCAGAGGTTGTCCGTGATGCGTGGGCGCGCCGCGCGCGGGTCGACGAGCAGGAACCACAGCGGGTCGTCGACCGGCAGGAGTGAGACCTCGACGGTGCCCATGAGGTCGAGGTCGAGCAGGACGCCCCACAGCGCACGCGCCGTGGCGGCGTCGGGCGCGACGGCCTCCCGGACGCGGACGACGCCGCGCGGGCCCTCGGCCTTCCAGTCGTCCTTGCGGCGGAACAGCGCGAACCCGCGCGCGCTCTCGTCGCGCTCGTCGTCCCCGACGATGACGATGCGCAGCGACTCGGCACCGTCGCGGAAGACCTCGGGGTCCTCGAGCCACGACTCGTGCTGGCCCGGGGTCGTGCGCGTCACCCAGCCCGGCCGGTCGATGCGCCCGTGGACGCGCGCGACGAGCTCTGCGTGCCGGGCCGGGTCGACGCGCTCGATGCGTACGCGCAGGTCGGTCGCGCCGGGCACGTCCCGCAGGGCGGCGCGGCGGTCCATCGTCAGGCTGAGCGAGGAGGAAGCCAGGCCGTAGCCGAAGCGCCCGTAGATGCCGGGCTCAGCGGCGAAGAGCGCCGAGACGGCCTCCCCGCGGGCGCGGCTGCGCGTGAAGTGGTCCTCGATCATCGCGCGCAGCAGGCCGCGCCGCCGGTGGCCCGGGTGCACGCCGACCCACGTCAGGCCGGAGACGCCCGTGCGTGCGCCGGGCACGGGGAAGCCCTGGTAGGGGTAGGAGCCGTGGCAGGCGACCAGCTCGCCGTCGTCGGTCTCGACGCCGCGCGCGCGGTCCCAGTCGAGCGTCATGGGCAGCTCGAGGAGCTTCTCCTCGGAGACTCCCGTGGGGAACGCCCAGGTGTCCAGCGCGATGAGCTCGCCGTGCCGGGCCTGGGGGATGTCGGTCGTGCGGTAGCCCGAGGGCAGCGTCGTCATGGGTCCATGGTGCAGGGCCGCCCTGTGGGAAGCGCAACGGTATTGCGGCCATGGCCGCCCACGCTGCGGGACGCGCATCGCCGAATCGTCCGGTGGACCCCCCGAGTGCGTGGGGCGGGATAGCCTCGCCGGGTGACCATCGCGGTGTCACCCCGATCCTCCCGGACACGGCCGGCGCGGCCGTGGCGCTGGGCGGACACGCTGCGCCGCCGGCGCCTCATGGCACGGCAGGTGTCGGCCACGGCTGTGCTCGTCGCGCTCGCTGGGTTCGTGGCCCTCGGCATCATGGTCGCCCCCGCCTGGGTCACCCCGGCGACGACCCTGTTCATCGTCCTGCTCGGGGTGTTCGGCCTGCGTCTGCCCGGCATGGTCGTCCTGTCCGTGGCGGTGCTCGCCCAGGTCTTCGGGCTCCAGCTGAGCGGGCTGGCGTCCTTCGAGCCGGGCACGCTGCTCGTCCTCGTCATCGGCGTCCTGGCGGCCCTGGCGTTCGTGCGCAGCCGCGACCGCCTCGGCCTGCAGGGCGCGGCCAGCGACCTCATGCTTGTCGACCTGCGCGACCGCCTGGTCGCGCACGGCCGGATCCCCTCGCTGCCCGCCCCGTGGCGCGTGGACAGCGTCGTGCGGTCGGCCTACGCGGAGGCCTTCTCGGGCGACTTCGTCGTCGCCTCCCGGACCGGGAATCTGCTCGAGATCGTCCTCGTGGACGTGTCGGGAAAGGGGCAGGACGCCGGGGTGCGCTCGCTGCTCCTGTCGGGGGCCTTCGGCGGGCTCCTCGGGACGATGCCGCCCGAGCGGTTCCTGCCGGCCGCGAACTCCTACCTGCTCTCGCAGGACTGGCCGGAGGGCTTCGCGACCGCCGTGCACCTCACCGTGCGCCTCGACACGGGTGCCTTCACGGTGACGACCGCGGGCCACCCGCCCGCGGTGCACCTCCATGCGGGCTCGGGGCTCATCGAGCCGCTGGACACCTCCGGCGGGCCCGCGCTGGGGATCGTCGAGGCACCGTGCTTCTCCGTGCACCGGGGCGTCGTCGAGCACGGCGACACGATCATGCTCTACACGGACGGTCTCGTGGAGTCCCCGGGCTCGGACGTCGAGCTCGGCATCGACCGGCTCATGGGCGAGGCGGAGCGCTTCGTCGCGACCCGCAGCGGCGGGGCCGCAGCCGTCCTGGACGGCGTGCGCGCGGGGGACAACGACGACCGCGCGCTCATCCTCGTGCACCGCGACTGAGGCGCCGGCAGTGGACGAGGAGTACCTCGAGGCCGTGCTGGACCTCGTGGAGTCGATCCCGCCCGGACGTGTGATGACCTACGGCGGCATCGCCGAGGTGCTGCGCGACCGCCTGGGGCGCGGGGGACCTCGGATGGTCGGTCAGGTGATGGCGCGGGCCGGCGGCGCCGTGCCGTGGTGGCGCGTGGTCAACGCCTCGGGCGAGCCGCCCGCCGCGTACCGGTCCGACGCCGTCGCGCGGCTGCGCGCGGAGGGGTGCCCCCTCCGCGCGCCCGACGAGGACGCGCGCGTCGTGCTGCGGCACGCGGCCTGGTGGCCCGAGTCGTAGGCGGGCCACGGCCCGGGCCGAGCGGGTCTACCTGAGGCCGCGCCGGGAGGAGATGACGCCGGTGTCGAACCCGGCGAGGTGCAGGCCGCCGTGGAACCGCGCGTGCTCGATCTTCACGCAGCGGTCCATCACGACGTCGAGACCGGCCGCCTCGCCGAGGCGCGCGACCTCCTCGTGCCACGAGCCGAGCTGGAGCCACAGCGTGCGGGCGCCGACGGCGATCGTCTCCTCGAGCACCTGCGGCAGGTCGTCGTGGCGCCGGAAGACGTCCACGAGGTCCGGCACGACGGGCAGCTCCGCGAGCGACGGGTACACGGGCCGGCCGAGGATCTCGGTGGCCCGCGGGTTGACGAAGTACACGTCGTAGTCCGTCGAGGACAGCAGGTACGTCGCGACGAAGAAGCTCGCGCGCGCGGCGTTGGCGGACGCCCCGACGATCGCGATCGAGCGGGTTCGGCGCAGGATGGCCAGGCGCTCCGCGGCACTGGGGCCGGTCCACGTCCGGCCCACCGGGGCGGCCGAGGGGATCGCGCACGCGTCGCCGGTCACGGGGACCGGGGGGATGAGGCTCACGGCTGCACCTCCGTCGCCGGGCCGACCGCGGCCGTCAGGGCCTGGTCGAGGTCCCACAGGATGTCCTCGGCGTCCTCCAGGCCCACGCTGATGCGGACGAGGTCCTCCGGGACGCCGGCCGCAGCGAGCTGGTCGGCGGACAGCTGCTGGTGCGTCGTCGAGGCCGGGTGGATGACGAGGGTGCGGGCGTCGCCGATGTTCGCCAGGTGGCTCGCGAGCTGCACGTTCTCGATGAAGCGGCGGCCGGCGACGCGCGCGGGCACGTCCTGCGTGCCGCGGACGCCGAACGCGAAGACGGAGCCGGGTCCGGCGGGCAGGTACCGCGCGGCCCGCTCGTGGTGCGGGTGGGACGGCAGCCCGGCCCACGTGACGTAGCCGACCCGCGGGTCGGCCTCGAGCCACTGTGCGACGACGCGCGCGTTCGCCAGGTGGGCGTCGATGCGCTGCGGCAGCGTCTCCACGCCCTGGAGGAGGTAGAACGCGGCCTGCGGGGACAGGGCGGGACCGATGTCGCGCAGCTGCTCGCTGCGCAGCTTCGTGAGGAAGCCGTACTCGCCGAAGTTCTCCCACCACCGCACGCCGCCGTAGGACGGCACGGGCTCGGTCATGTGCGGGAACTTGCCGTTGCCCCAGTCGAAGCGACCGCTCTCGACGACGACGCCGCCGAGCGTCGTGCCGTGGCCCCCGAGGAACTTGGTGACGGAGTGGATCACGATGTCCGCGCCGTGCTCGATGGGCCGGCACAGGTACGGCGTCGCGAGGGTCGCGTCGATGACGAGCGGCACCCCGGCGGCGTGCGCGACGTCGGCGAGCGCCGCGATGTCGGTGATCTCACCGGAGGGGTTGGCGATGACCTCGGCGTAGACGACCTTCGTCTCGGGGCGGATCGCCGCGGCGTAGTCGGCCGGGTCGGTGCCGGGGACGAACGTCGTCTCGACGCCGAACCGGCGGAGCGTGACGTCCAGCTGCGTGACCGTGCCGCCGTAGAGCGCCGCCGAGGCGACCACGTGGTCCCCGGCGCCGACGAGTGCGGCGAACGTGACGAACTCGGCTGCCATGCCCGACGCCGTCGCGACCGCGCCGATCCCGCCCTCGAGCGAGGCGATCCGCTCCTCGAGCGCGGCGACCGTGGGGTTGCCGATGCGCGAGTAGATGTTGCCGTACTTCTGCAGCGCGAAGAGGTTCGCGGCGTCCGCGGTGTCGTCGAAGACGAAGCTCGTCGTCTGGTAGATCGGCACGGCGCGCGCGCCGGTCGTCGGGTCGGGCACCCCGCCCGCGTGCAGCGCGCGGGTGCGGAACCCGAACGTCCGGTCGGTCATGCGACCTCCTCCTTCTCCGAGGACGCGTCCTCGTCGCTTCTCGTGCGTGCGTACCCGTGCGGCGGTGCGGCGGCGAGCGCGGCCCGGATCCGGTCGACGCTCGTCGGGTCGGCGAGCGAGGTCGTGTCCCCGACGCCGGCGCCGACGACGAGGTCGGCCAGGAGCCGCCTGAGGATCTTCCCACTGCGCGTCTTGGGCAGGTCGGGGACGACCACGACGTCGCGCGGTCGGGCGATCGGTGAGATCGCTGCCGACACGTGGGCCGTCAGGTCGGCCGTCAGGTCGGTCGTGAGGTCGGCCGTGACGTCGCCGTCCCGGGTGCCGGCGAGGACGACGAACGCCGCGACGGCCTGGCCGGTCGTGTCGTCCGGGACGCCGGTGACGCCCGCCTCGGCGACGGCCGGGTGCGCCACGAGGGCGGACTCGATCTCGATGGTCGACAGGCGGTGTCCCGAGACGTTGATGACCTCGTCGGCGCGGCCGAGGAGCCACAGGTCGCCGTCGGCGTCACGCCGCGCGCGGTCCCCGGACAGGTACAGGCCCCGGTGGGCGAACCGTGCCCAGTAGGCGTCCCGGTACCGCTCGGGGTCGCCCCAGACGGTCCGGGCCATGCCGGGCCAGGTCCGGGTGACCGCGAGGAGCCCGTCGACGCCGGGCGGGACGGGCTCGCCGCCCTCGTCCACGACCTCGACGGCGATGCCGGGCAGCGGTCGGCCCGCGCTGCCGGGCTTGGGCTCGGCCAGCGCGACCGGCGCGACCATCGTGGCGCCGGTCTCGGACTGCCACCACGTGTCGACGATCGGCGCGGTGCCGCCCCCGACGTGCGTGCGCAGCCACTGCCAGGCGGCAGGGTTGATGGGCTCGCCGACGCTGCCGAGCAGGCGCACGCTCGACAGGTCGTAGCGGTCCCCGAACCCGTCGGGGAACCACGTCGCGAGCGTGCGGGCCAGCGTGGGGGCCGTGTAGTAGGTCGTGACGCGGTGACGCTCGATGAGCTCGGCGTGCCGGGCGCGGTGCGGCCAGTCGGGCGTCGCCTCGTCGAGGAGGATCGTCGCGCCGTTCAGGAGCGGTCCGTACAGGACGTACGTGTGCGCGGTGACCCACGCCGGGTCGGCTGTGCACCAGTGCACGTCGCCGGGGCGCGGGTCGAACAGGTGCGCGTAGGTCCACGCGGTCTGCGTCAGGTACCCGCCCGTGGTGTGCACGAGGCCCTTGGGGCGTCCCGTGGTGCCCGACGTGTGGATGACGAAGAGGGGGTGCTCGGCGTCGAACGCCTGGGCGGTGTGCCGGTCGGACGCACCGTCGACCGCGTCGTGCCACCAGACGTCGCGGCCGGGCGTCCACGCCGTCGGCTGCCCGGTGCGTCGCACGACGAGCACATGCCGGACGTCGAGGCCCGCGACGGCGGCGTCGGCGGACGCCTTCAGCGGCAGCGCGCGCCCGCGCCGGTACTGACCGTCCGCCGTCACCACGACCGTGGCGCCGACGTCGACGATCCTGGTGCGCAGGGCCTCGGCGGCGAACCCGGAGAACACGAGGGAGTGGACGGCGCCGATGCGCGCGGCGGCGAGCGCCACGATGATCGTCTCGGGGATCGGCGGCAGGTAGATCACGACCCGGTCCCCGGGCCCGACGCCGAGCTCCTCGAGCGCATTCGCGGCGCGGGCGACCTCGCGCTGCAGGGCCGCGTACGTGAGGGCCCGGCGCTCGCCGGTCGCCGACTCGACGAGGATCGCGGGCTGGCGGCCCCGGCCGGCCTCGACGTGCCGGTCGACGCAGTTGTGGGCGGTGTTGAGCCGCCCGCCGGCGAACCACTCGGCGCGCGGCACCGTGAGCTCGCCGGGGCGCTCGGGGTCGGGGAGGGCCGGCGCCCAGGTGTGCGCCGTGTGCCAGGGCGTGTCCCAGTCGAGGGCGCCGGCCGCCGCGGCCCAGAAGGCCACGTGGTCGGCGTCGGCCTCGGCGGTCCGCCGGGCGTGCGTGTCCGCGGAGATCACCATCGGCGCAGCAACCGCCTCTCGACGACGCCGATCAGGGCGTCGGTGGTCTTGCCCAGCACGGCGAGCGTGACGAGCGACAGCAGGATCCGGTCGACGCGGCCGTTGTTGGCCGAGTCGGTGAGCAGGAAGCCGAGGCCCATCGACGAGGCGATGAGCTCGGCGGCCACGAGGAAGAGCCAGGCCTGGGCGAGGGCCAGGCGAAGGCCGGAGACGACGGCCGGCGTCGCCGCGGGCAGCTGGACGCGCACGAGGAGGCGGGGGCCGCGCAGGCCGTAGGCCCGGCCCGCCTCCACGAGGTGCGGGTCGACGTGCCGCAGGGCGGACGCGACCGTCGTGTACACGGGGAAGAAGGCGCCGACGGCGATGAGCACCACCTTGGAGTCCTCGTTGATGCCCATCCAGAGGACGAAGAGCGGCACCCAGCCGAGTGAGGGGATGGCGCGCAGGGCGCCGAGCGTCCCGGCGAACAGTCGGTCGGCGATGCGCGAGAGCCCGACGACGGCGCCGAGCAGCAGGCCGACGGCCGAGCCCAGCGCGAAGCCGAGTGCGACGCGCTGCACGGAGATCTGGATGTGCGTCCAGAGCGTCGCGCCGTTGTCCCACGTCGCGAGCTCGATGCCGGCCTCGACGACCGAGCCGGGGGAGGGCAGCTCGTACTGCGCGAAGGTGCCGGTCACGGCGGTGACGAGGTGCCAGACGCCGATGAGCACCGCCGGGACGACGAGCCCGAGGGCGGCGGGGCCCCAGCGACGACCGGCGCGCCGCACGGCGGGCCCGGCGCCGGTGCGGTCGCTCCCGTTGCCGGGCCCGCCGTCCTGGTCGCCGGCGACAGCGGTGTCCTGCGCCGACCCCTGGGCCGACTCCTGGGCAGGATCCTTCGCCGGGTCCTGCGACCCGGTGTCGGACGGGTTCAGCGCGCGGTGCGCCCGCCCGTCGGCGTCGACGACGGGTCCGGTGCCGGTGCTCCCGAGGATCGTCATGGTCGGCTCCTTGCTGGCGACGGGGGCTGTCGGTGGTGGTGCGTGGGGGAGGCGGTGCGTGGGGGAGACGGTGCCCGCGGGCACCCGTGGCGGAGCGGGACGGCGCATCCGCTCCGCCACGGGCACCCCCGGCGGCGGTCAGCCGATGCGCGAGGCGTCGGCCTGCTGGGCGAAGGTGTCGTCGAACAGCTCGTCGAGCGCGGTGTCGATGAGGTCCTGGCTGGACACGTCACCGGAGTCGACGAAGATCGGCCCGACGACCTCGAGGACGGAGCGCTGGGCCTCGCCCGGCACCACGTCGAGGTCGATCACCGTGCGCTCGAGGATCACCGTCTGGGCGACGGCGAGGTCGATGCCGGCGACGTCGGCCAGGATCTGGGCGGTCTCCTCGGGGTTGTCGATGGCCCACTGGCGGGCCCGCTCGTACGCGTCCAGGACGACCTGGGCGACGTCCGGGTGGTCCGTGATGAAGCTCTCGGTCGCGTTCAGGAACCCGTAGGTGTTGAAGTCGATGTTCCGGTAGAGCAGCTGTGAACCGGCCTCGGTCTCGCTCGCGGCCATGAGCGGGTCGAGGCCCGACCACGCGTCCACCGCGCCTGACTCGAGTGCCGCGCGCCCGTCGGCGTGCTGGAGGTTCTGCACCTCGACGTCGCCGAGCGACAGGCCGTGCTCCTCGAGCGTCTGCAGGAGGAAGAAGTACGGGTCGGTGCCCTTGGTGGCGGCGATCGAGCGACCCGCGAGCTGCTCGACGGAGGTGATGTCGGACCCGGCGGGGACCACGATGGCGGCCCACTCCGGCTGCGTGTAGATGCCGATGGTGTGGATGGGCGAGCCGTTGGCCCGGGCCAGCAGGGCGGCGGAGCCGGCGGTGGAGCCGACGTCGATCGCACCGGCGCGCAGGGCCTCGTTGGCCTTGTTCGAGCCGGCGGACTGCACCCACGTGACCTCGACGCCGTCGAGCTCGGCCTCGAGCCAGCCCTGGTCCTTGATGATCAGGCTGAGCGGGTTGTAGGTGGCGAAGTCGATGTTCAGGGTGTCGGTGCTCCAGCCGCCGTCCTCCGCGGCTGCGGCGTCGGGCTCGGGGGCGTCGACCGTGGCGGAGCCCTCACCGGCTGCGCAGCCGCCGAGCATCAGGGCGGCGGCGGCGACCGCGGTGACGGGCAGTGCGTTGCGGATCCTCATGGGTTCCCTCTCATCGGGTTGGCCGGGCGACCGGGGTGGACGCCGGGACGGGGAGGTGGGTAGGTCAGATGGAGTGGTGTGTGTCGGGGTCGTGAAGCTCGTGGTGGCTGGGGACGCCGAGGCCGTCGAGCAGCTCGGCGCGCAGGAGGGCCAGGGCCGCGTCGCCGCGGTCCCGCGGCCGGCTGCCGGGCACCGGGACGACGGAGCGGATGCTGCTCGGCGCCGCCGCCGCCCGGCCGGCCGTGCGGCCGAGGAGGACGATGCGGTCGGCGAGGTAGAGCGCCTCGTCGACGTCGTGGGTGACGAGCAGGACGGTCGCGGGCTCGGCGGCGTGGACCTCGAGGAGCAGGTCCTGCATCCGCATGCGCGTCAGCGCGTCCAGGGCGCCGAACGGCTCGTCGAGCACGAGCACCCCGGGGTTGCGGGCCAGCGCCCGGGCGAGCGAGGCGCGCTGCGCCATGCCGCCGGAGACCTGGCGGGGTCGGTAGTGGGTGCACTCACCCAGGCCGACGAGTTCGAGGAGCTCGGCGACGCGGCGTCGGCCTGCGGCGCGGTCGGCGCCCTGCGGCAGGCCGAGGGCGACGTTCTGGGCGAGGCTGCGCCAGGGGAGCAGGCGCGGCTCCTGGAACGCGACGGCGCAGCGCGGGTCGGCGCCGCGGACGGGCCGGTCGTCGATGAGGATCGTGCCGTTCGTGGGCGAGTCGAGGCCGATGACCTGGCGCAGCAGCGTGGACTTGCCGCAGCCGGACGGGCCGAGGAGGGCGACGATCTCGCCAGCCTCGATCTCCAGGTCCACTCCGGTGAGCACGGGCGTGGGCGCACCGGTGCGGCGGTCGGGGAAGGAGCGTGAGACGCCACGGACCGAGACGCGGGCGGGCGTCGTCCGGGCGGCGGCGTGCGTGGTGACGGCCATGGGGTCCTCCGGGCTGCGCGGACGCAGGGCTCCGGGCGGAGTCCGACGGCGCGCGCGAGGGCGGGTGGGGCGGGGGCTGGGGGCCGCCGGCTACCTGGGTCCCTCGATGGACCGCGGACGACGTGAGTGCGTCAGGCGCCGGCGTGTGGCATACAACAGCCACATCGGGGCGTCATCGGCATCGCCGGTGCAGTGCGCACGGCGGCCTCCTCCCCGTCATGTCCCAGCGTCTGGGACGGCCGGTCCGCCTGTCGGACCAGTGGGGACGACATTAGAACCGGAATGTCCCGGGGAGCAACGCTACCGACCGGTACGCCTCACATACCGAGACGGTGTGTCCGGACAGCGGTCAGGCGCGGGTGCGCTCCGCGAGGGTGTTGAGGAGTGCCGCGCCGGTCTGCGCGTCGTCCACGGTGACCACGACGCGTCGCCCACCGGTGCGTAGTACCTCGATCGCATCACCACCGCGCAGGACCACGCCGACGCGCCCGCCGACGCCCATCCGCAGGCCCCAGCCGCCGAACTCCCGCAGCGGGTCCACCCGCACGACCGTCGCCTCCTCGACCTCCTCCAGCGGTACGACGACGCGCGGTCGCGGGAGCCGGGACCGCGCCACGAGGCCGCGGCGGTCCACCGTGACGGTCCAGTCCACGAGGGCGGCGATCGGGGTGAGGCACACGGCCAAGACGCCCGCGAGCCACCACTCGCGCGTGGTGGCACCGATGAGCAGGGCGAACGCGACCGCGGCCAGCCCGGTCCACACGGGGCTGGCGGCGCGCACGCTGCGCACCCACGAGGCGTGCTCGGACTCCGGCAGGGCGAGCCGTGCTGCGCCGTCGGGCACGCGGGCGCTGCTCGGCAGTGGGTCGTCGCCCGGGACGAGCCACGCGGCGAGCCCCGCGAGGACGACGGCGCCGCCGATCACGACGCCGAGCCACGGGCCGAGGTCGCGGGCGTCCTGCGCCCGTGCCACGTCCAGCTGGGCGTGGAGCATGAGGACGAGGAGGGCGTTGATGAAGACCCCGAGCCACACCGCGGCGCCCACGGCGAACCGGCGCGTCATCGCCGCGTGGCCCCAGAACCAGCCGACAGCGCACAGGACGAGTGCGAGGGCGAGTGTCATCGCGGCGAGCGGGACCAGGAGCCCCGGGAGCGACGACGTGCCGTCCGTGCCCTGGGGGCCCCAGTGCGAGGCGACGGGGTCCGGCAGGCGATCGCGCCAGGCCAGGGCGAAGGTCGCGGCGATCGCGGTCGTCGCCACCGGGACGCCCAGGGCCAGGGCCGCTGTCGAGCGGCGGTGCGGGGCCGGCGTGCGGACGGTGACGGGGGCGGCGGTCATCGGAGGGCTTCCTTGACGAGGGTGAGGGTGGTGTCCGGCGAGACGCCGAGGCTGCGCGCGGCCCGGACGACCTCGGCGACGGCATCGTGCAGGGGCGTGAGATCCCGCACCGAGCCCGCGGTGACGACGGCGCCACGGCCGCGGCGGAGCTCGATCAGCCCTTCGGTGCGCAGGTCCTGGTAGGCGCGCAGCACGGTGTGGAGGTTCACGTCGAGGGATGCGGCGAGGTCCCGCGCGGAGGGCAGGCGCTCGCCGTCGGCGAGCTCGCCGCGTGCGACGGCGGCGCGCACCTGCGCGGCGAGCTGCGCGTAGAGGGGCTCGCCGCCGACGGGGTCGATCCGGAAGAGCATGGCGCCCACCTTACTTGTTACATGACAACTATAACAAGTGGCGGACGACGGCGGCACTGCGCGCGTGCTCGCAAGCCGACGCGAGCCGCCTGCTCGCGCGGAACCGGCCCAGCGCACCCGCGCCAGCACCCCCGGTGACACCGCCCCGCACGCGCCGCGTGAAGGAGCAACTGAACGTCGCCGTGCCCGCTGATGTACGGGCACGCGTCCGGGCCGCCTACCGATACAAGAGCTCTGCCCGGGTGTTACACCCGTCGCCGTCAAGGTCCGACCAGTGCGGGAAGGCGTCGCGGTCGTACGCCGGTGACGTCGCCTCAGGCGCCACCACCAGCTGTGCCACCACCGAGCTGATCGACACCGGAACGGTCGTGGTGGAGTCCGCCGCGCCGCCGGGCTGCCCGGCCTGCGGGGTGATCTCGGTGCGGGTGCACTCCCGGCGCTGGCAGGCCGTGCGGGGCGTGCCGGTCGGTGGGCCGGTGGAGGTGGTCTGGGGCAAGCGTCGCTGGTTCTGTCAGGAGGCGCGCTGTCCGCGCGGGACGTTCGCCGAGTCGACGGTGCAGGTCCCACCGCGGGCTCGGTCCACGTCCCGGCTGCGGCAGGCGCTGGTGGCCGTGGTAGTTGTCTCCGGACGGGTGGCCTCGGAGACCGCGCGGGCGTTCGCTGTGTCGTAGTGGACCGTCCAGGCCGCCCTGTCCGCGGTCGCGGTGCTGCTCGGCGACGTGAACGGCGTGGCGGTGTGCCGGCTGGGTCGATTAGCACCGCTACCGGTCGGTGAAGTACTTCCGCCGCCCGGACGGGACGTGGGCCCGGTTCGAGCCGTGGATGACGACCTGGTGGACCTGGACACCGGCCAGGTCCTGGGCGTGGTCGATGGGCGCGACAGCGCCGGTGTCGGGGCCTGGCTTGCCGCCCGCACCCCGACCTGGCGCCAGCGCCGCGAGGACCGCAGCGCGAACACCCTCAGCAGACCGCGATCACCACGAACCGCGAAGAGCCCATTTGACACGGGTGTCCGTGCTCAGACGGATGTGACAGATGTCAGACAACTCCTTGACTGCCCGAACTGCGTACCCCTACGTTGACCGCGTCAGGGGCGCCATCCATGGTCGATACCCGCTCAACGAGCGGGAGGCATCTGCGTCCAGGCAATACATGCCCGCCCGAGCAGTTGTGGAGACAACCCATGAGAATCAGAACGATCCGGCGCGCCCTCGCAGTCTCGACCGCGATCGCGATGTGCGCCGTCCTCGCACCGTCCGCGGCCTACGGCGACGCCACTGGCTGGCAGGGATACGAGCAAGGTCAGATCAGCCACACCATCAAGGGCGCCGGGCGTACTGCGACGTACCAGGCGGCCAAGGCCTCGAACCAGACGAAGGCGTGCTCCGCTCGGATCGATTTCACCGAGCGGGACCGGAACAGCGCGCTCGTCAAGCGTTCGACGGGTACGACCATCCAGGGCTGCGTCTACATCGTGTCGCGCGAGCGGTACAACATCACCTTCGCATCGAACACGACCCGCGCATGCGCGACATTCGTTGGATCCGTGTATGAAGGTAGGTATCCCGTCACGGGCGTTCAGTGCCACGGAATCTCGGGATGACGAGCGAGTGACTGTGCGCCTGCCTTTCATGAGGTGCATCGCACTCGCAGCGGTAGCCTTGAGTGCTGCCAGCTGTTCGAGTGCGGCGGATGCACCGCTCTATACCGCACAGGAACTGGCGGATGCACCGGCATTTCAGCGAGACATCATCGCTGACGGTGAAGTGACGTGGGCGGAGTACGAGAGCGCCGTGATCGCGCAGCGTGACTGCCTTGTCGCCGCTGGCTACCAGCCGGGCGAGATCGTGCGGCAGGGCTCGCGCCTCGACTTCGTCACGGACGTCGACTACACGGGTCTCGCCGACCCCGAAGCGGCAAACGCTGCATTCGAAGAGACTTTCGTCGACTGCGAGAGAGAGTACGCAGACATGGTCGGGACGATGTGGGCCGAGGGGCTTGTCGTCGATGACGCCGACGAGCGCGAGCGTCTCGTGCAGGGCTTGATCGCTTGCCTCGCCAACGGCGGTCTCGATGTCGATCCCGCTGCCACGCTGGATGATGTGGTTGTTCTTCTTTCGGACGCCACGCTTGAGATGACTCCTGCCATATCGAGTTGCCTCACCGAGCATGACCGGCTGTTCTACGTTTCGATCCAGGAGATGAACTGAAAGGTGGTCTTTCGATGAAGCGATTCCAGTACGGACGGAAGGCACTAGTGGCTCTCGCGGTTCTCACGATGTCCTTTGTCGGGCTCTCCGGAAGTGCGCAGGCGACGGCGAGCGGGAGCGTCCTGCTGAACACCTACGGGTTCAAGGTGGGAACGAAGTCCTACACGTTCCCGGGTGGCTACCTCAGGCACTCCATCGAGGGTCCCGGATACACGGCGTACAGCCAGATCGGTTCGGTCACGCAGGCGTCGACGATCTGCTACGGCCGGATCAGCTTCACGGAGCGAGGCGCCGGGGACGTGCTGCTGAGGTCCTCGAGCGGAACGACGGTCAAGGGCTGTCTGACCGTGTCACAGCAGCGGACTCGCTACAACTACACCTTCTCCTCGTCGACGCGGAAGGCCTGCACGTCCTTCTACCTGAATGAGGTCTACCGGGACGCGGCTTGCCTCGCGATCTACTGATCTCGACCGATGAGCCCCGCTTCGGCGGGGCTCATCGGCGTACCCGGGGGTGGGGAGTTATGAGGGCCGCCCGGCGGAGTCCTGACGCGGGAACGGCCGTGGCCGATCAGTCGGGGGCCGGGCTCCTGGCGCTCGGCCTGGTCGTAGCAGGGCCACTGGCAGTGGTAGCCGGTTGGCTGCTTGTCGACGACCGTCCGTCCGTGCTTCCTGCTCGCACGCCCGTCCCGGTGTTCGCGCCCGTTGCGAGCGGCGAGGGGCAGGTCCAGGTCGACGTGACCTTGACGTGGTCACCGGCGAGGGCCCTTTCGTATCGCGGTCCGGCCGGGTTGGTGACCGATGTCCGCTCGGAGATCGGCGACGTGCTGACCAACTGCACAGAGCTGTTCAGTGTGGACGGCCGGCAGATCCGCGCGATCGCTGCGGCCCAACCGCTCGTGGCACCAGTGGG
Organism: Actinomycetes bacterium; assembly: GCA_023428465.1. Classification (GTDB taxonomy): domain Bacteria; phylum Actinomycetota; class Actinomycetes; order Actinomycetales; family Cellulomonadaceae; genus Actinotalea. The sequence continues at coordinate 4,512 of JAEYXM010000008.1, read as the reverse complement.
TCAGCGGTCCGCTGGTTCTGACGTTCTGGCCGTGAACCGCTTCCTGGCTGACTGCGGCTACCCGGTCGAGGTCGGCGACACCTGGACAGACGCGACCGCGACTGCGCTCGGCTCATACCTGGCAGACAACCACTGGCCCTCTCAGGCGGAGTTCGATCCGAGCGCCGTCGTCTGGCTAGCGGATGACGAGGAGTTCGTCGTGGCGGGTGGGCAGCCGGTGGTCGGGTTTCCGGCCCCGTCGCCGGGCGACGTCGCGATCGAAGGCATGCCGAGGTTGATCGGAGCCGTCCTTGCGGGGGACGCCGCCGGGGCCGGTGGGGGAACGCTGACGATCGAGGGCGTGAGCGTCCAGCTCGAGCCCGACGGGTCGGTCGGGCATCATGACCTGGCGGCCCTCGAGTCGGTCATCCCCCCGGGCGCGGAGTCAGTGCCGGCGGGCGCGACACCACCGGGCAACGAGGAGATCGCCAGCATCCCGCCGTCCTCGGTCATCGTCACGTCCGAGGGTCGCCAGTGCGTGACGCTTGCGGGGCGCGCCGATGTGCAGCACGTTGTGGAGGTTCACGTCGTCGGGGGTGTTCCAGGAGTCACCTACGTCCGGATGTCGCCTGAGCTCCGTGGGGCATCCATCCTGGTGAACCCGGTGGAGACCGGAGCGGACGGGACGTGCTGACACCACTGCGCGGTGGTCGGTCCGGTGCCTCGGTCAGGACGCGCGGGCTGGTCTTCGGCTACCCCCGCACATCCTCACCCGTGCTCCAGGGGGTTGACTTCAGCATCGCCCCAGCGGAGTCCGTCTGTCTTTGGGGCCCATCCGGCTCCGGCAAGTCGACGATGCTGTCCTTGATCGGTGGCGTGCTGTCACCGGACGCCGGCGAGCTTGAGGTGCTCGGGGCGGGCTCCGGTGCACGAGGGGGCGCCGAACCCGCGTGGGTACTTCAGACGGCGAATCTCCTGCCTGGCTCCACGGCCCGGGAGAACGTGCTCCTGGCCGGACTGCTTGCCGGTAAGCCCAGAGACCAGGCCGCGCTCAGGGCGGACGCAGCCCTGCAGGCCGTAGGCCTGGGCGACTTCTCCGCTTACCTGGCCAAGCGCCTGTCCGGAGGTCAGGCCCAACGGGTGGCCGTTGCACGTGCGCTCGCAGTCGACTCGCCGCTGGTACTCGCAGACGAGCCCTCCGGCCAGCTCGATCACGAGGCAACCCGACTGGTCTGCGACGCTCTGCTCGGGGACGCCGGGCGCCGGGCTACGGTCGTCATCGCGTCCCACGACAGCTACGTCGCGAGCCGTTGTGACCGCGTCCTGACGTTCGAGAACGGGCGGGTGCGATGACGGGCCGTCGACGGGCGCTCAGTGCCCGGCAGCTCCTGACGATCTGGCTGGTCTTGGCGCGTCGGCCCAGCCTCAACACCCGCATCGGGGTCGGCGCCCTGGTCCTTGCAGTCGTCACGATGCTCACTCTCATCGACGTGCTGGACCTGGCGATCCGCAATCAGTACGAGGCAGAGCTACGGGCGGGCGGCAACATCCTCGTGCTGTCGTCCGACCAGGCGCAGATCAGCAGAGAAGAGTGCACCAGGTTGAGGGAGCGGGACGACGTCCTGGCCTCTGGGTCCCTTGCGTACGGCACCGTTGACCACCCGGTCAGCGCGCCGGGTCTCGGAATCGTGGTCGCCGAGGTGGACCCCGGCGTGCTCGGCATCGTGGATCCGACGTTCGGCGGTGATGCCCCGGCGGGGCGGGACGCTGGGCCCGGCCCGCGACTCGTCCTCGCCGTTGCCGCGGCGAGAGACCTCGGCGCCGAACCCGGCTCGTACCTGTCGTGGCGACGAGGCGGCGACAGCCGCGTCACCGCGACCGTCGACGCTGCGAGTCGCGCTCCGCAGATGGAGCGGTGGGCTTTCGCAGTCGTAGCCCCGCTCGGCGAGGCGCACGAGTGCTGGATCGAAGCGGAGGAGGGACAGAGGAGTTCGCTTGAGGAGACTGTGCGTGCATCGATTCCGACATCCAGTGGAGCCTCGATCCGTGCGCTCCGGCCTACCGCACCGGAGGATTCGATCGACCCCATGGTGATGCGGGGGTGGTCGGCGGCCCCCTGGGCCGGCGGCGTGGTCGTCGGGGCCATTGTCGCCGGCCTCTGGCTCTCCGACCGGAGCGCCCTCGCCCTACTCCAGCTCGGCGGCTTGCGTCGCACGGAGGCCGCGCTTCTGCGAGCGGTACACACATCGGCGACATTGGGGTTCGGGATGGTCGTCAGCATCGGCGCCTGGCTCGCCGTCGGCCACGCACGCCACCTCGGGACGACGCAGGCCGCGCTGAAGGGCACTGTCATCTGTCTTGCCGTCGGACTCGTCGTGGGTGTCCCGCTCGCTCTGGCAAGACCAAGGAACGCAGTCCTTCTGCTCAGGGACCGCACGTGACACAGGAAGGGGACCGGCGTGGTCGAGGCTCAGCCAACCGGAGAATCTGATGACCGGCTTGCGCGCACAGGGAAGGAACCGGTGCCCCAGGTACCCGGTGGTCCGCCGATGAGCGGAGCGCAGCCGGGCCGCGGCGGTCAGGAGTCCAGTCGTCCACAGCGGCACTCACGGCAGCTCTGCCGGCTGCTTCTCGGGGCCGCTGCACTGCTGATGGTTCTCGCGATCATCAGAGTGGGCAGGTGGATCAATCACTGGTACGTGGCGCAAAGTGGATATCGGCCTCACCTTGACGAGGCCGACGCTCCGATGTGGAGAGACCTGTACCTCCTTCTGGAGCGAGGTAATGTGGAACTGGTGTGGGGTCTGGCAAGCGTCGTTGCGGCCGCCGCTGCCTGGTTCGCGGCACGTTCCCTGCGTGCCCGGACGGTTCTGTCGACGTGACGTCGAGCGACACGAGCGAGACGCCGGCGACAGCTTTCTCACCTCCGGCGAGGATGGTGCTGCTCGACCCGCTTCGGCTCATCGCGGCCATGGTCGTGGTCGTGTATCACTTCACGGCGTCACCGTCGGCCGCGCGCTACTGGGGTCGGGATCCTTTCGAGATGTTCCCGGCGTTGACAGCGGTCAGTCGCTACGGTTGGCTGGCCGTCGAGGTGTTCTTCGTGATCTCGGGCTTTGTCATAGTCCGTTCAGCACGGGGAAAGCGGCTTCGCGGTTTTGTCGCCTCGCGAGCAGCTCGACTCCTCCCGGCCTATTGGGCATGTGTCGCCCTGACACTCCTGCTGCGGTCGGTCTGGGACGTGGAAAGGCGGCCCGGCCCGATCGCCGGATTGCTCAACTTCACCATGGTTCAGGGCCTCGTCGGTGTGCCGAGCGTCCAGGTGGTGTTCTGGACGCTTCTTGTCGAACTGAAGTTCTACGTTCTCATCGGCTTCCTCATCAGGTTCGGGGGGTTGAGCGACAGGCGCCTGATCACGCTCGCTCTGGCCTGGCCCATCTTTGCGGTCGGTGTCGATATGCTCCTGGAAGCGAGCTCGGGAGGCGCCGCCCAGGTTCTTCTGTCGTCGTTGGCCGGACTCCTTGTTCCACAATATGCGTCGCTCTTTGCAGTCGGCATCATCATTGAGGTCCTGACACGGCGCCCGGCCGTCCCCTTCGCCTGGGTCGTCCTGGTGGTCGACGTCGGCCTCGTGAGCCGGTCGGTGCTTGGCGCAGCAGGAGATGCGACTGAGCTGCAGGGCGTGGTGGTCGAGCCGGGGGTGAGCCTGATGATCGTTCTGTGCGCGACCGGACTCGTCGCCGCAGCTGCTCTCATCCACGCCCCGGCGGCACTCTTGCGGCCTGCGGCTGTGCTGGGCGCGCTGAGCTACCCGCTGTATCTGGTGCACGCGGAGTTTGGGTTCGCGATCATCGACCGAAGCAGTGCGGGATCCAGCCCGTGGGTGACCCTGGCGACCGCGGTCGGGGTGGTGACGACCTTGGCTGCGCTCCTGCATCACCTCGTCGAGCGGCGAAGCGCCCCGGCGCTACGCCGGCTGATCGCCGAGCCCGATGCATTCGCCTCCCGTTGGGCGAGGCGCGCAACGCGCCATCATCGTCGCCTCGCCGCCGCGCGAGATGAACCGCCGGCGCTCGCCGCCGGTCGCGACGCAGCGTGAGCTGCATCCCGCGGTTCTGCCCGCGCCGGACGGGTAGTCCCTTACCGGCGTCGTCCCGTCAGCGGCGGCGCAGCGCCCGGAGCTCGAACCACCCCGCGAGGGCGAACCGGGCGGCGCCGCCCGCGATCACGCCCACCACGCCGCCGGCGTAGAACGGGAAGTTGCCGAGCGACAGCGGGTCGCGGTCGAACATCGGGGCTCATCGGACTTCCGGTGGGGGTGTGATGTCGAGGCCGCCGGCGACGAGGAGCATGCGTAGGCGGTAGTTGTCGGGGTTGCGGTAGCCGCGTGCGATGCGGCGATGCAGCTCGATGATGCCGTTGATGGCCTCGGCGCCGCCGTTGGAGGACCGGGCGGTGGTGAAGTAGGCCAGGAAGGTCTGCTTCCACTGGCGCAGGGTCCGGCCCAGGCGGGCGATCTCGGGGATCGGGCAG
>JAEYXM010000268.1 GCA_023428465.1 Actinomycetes bacterium | reverse complement strand
CAGATCGCGGGCACGGTCGAGATCGTGCGGCTGCCCGAGGCGATGGACCTGCTCGTCGACTACTACCGCCGGGCGTCGGGCGAGCACCCCGACTGGGACGACTACCGCGACGCCATGGTGCGCGACCAGCGGTGCATGATGGTCATCACCCCGACCGCGGCCGGCCCGGACGTCAGCGGCTGACAGCCAGCGACCGCCCGCCCGCCGCCGCCCGCCGCCGCCGCCTGCAGTGACGACGCCACGCAGGGGTCCTCCGCCGCCGAGGAGGCGTCCGACGGCGTCGCGCCCGACGGCGCGGCCCCCTCCGGTGACGCGGCGTCGGGCTCGGCCGCGGAGCTCGACACCCTGGACCTGTGCGCGCTCTTCTCCGAGGTCGCCTTCGAGGCGCTCATGGACACCGACGCGATGGCCGCGATGCCGATGCCCGATGACGGGTCCATCCTCGGTGGCTGCGGCTACGTCGGCGAGGACGGGTCCAACGTGCTGATCCAGGCGCGGCCCGCAGACGAGTGGCAGTACGCCGCCGAGGCCTACGGGGGCGCCCCGGCCGCGGGTGCGTCGGTGGAGACGGTCTTCAGCAGCTCGCTCGGCCTGCTGGCCCGCTTCGAGGGCCTGGACTGGTTCGCGCACATCATGGTGAGCGACAGCTCGGGGACCTGGGACGAGCGCGCCAGCGTCTCGGTCGCCGAGACCATCGCGTCCCACATCTGACGCCGGGTTGCCGTCGCGCCACCGACGACGCCGCCGGCGAGCCGACCGACGCCTGTGGACGTGTCCGGTTTGGGACGGTTACGGAAGGTAGCCTTCGCGACAATGCGAGCCCGTCCCCGTCCCGCCCGGCGCACCGTCGTGGCCACCGCGCTCCTGCTGCTCGGAGCCGTCGGTGTCGGCGGGTGCGCGGACCCCGCGACGCCGCGAACGCCGGAGAAGGCCGGGACCGGCCAGGAGCGCGACGAGCTCGCCCCGCTGCTCGACCGGATCCCCGCGCTCGCCGGCGCCACCGACGCCACGTGGTTCAGCGGCTCCCTCGGCTCGCGGGACGTGCCCGGGCCCTCGCTGAACTGGATCGACGCCGTCGTGACCCTGCCCGCGGGCGCGGCGGACGAGCTGCGTGCCACCCTCGACCTCGCGCCCGCCACCCAGGCGCCCGACGTCGTCGACGACCTCGACCCCGCCCTGCCCGCCGGTGATCTGCTCACCGGCGAGGACCTGGACGCCGCCTTCTCCGCGGGCGCGTGGGACACGACGGCGTTCCTGTCCGCGTCGGGTGACGAGCTCGTTCTGGTGATCGTCGGTGAGTGAGCCGCGTGGCGTCCGCCATTCGGCCCTAGGAGGTGCCCGACGCCGTCCCTACCCTGGGGGCGGCGCGGGCCCGGTGGTGGTTCCGGCAGACGGGGGTGCGCGATGACACAGGGCGGAAGCGGACTGGACGACGAGTGGCTCCAGCCGGACTCGGCGAACCCGTTCAGCGCGACCTCTCCCGAGACCGGGTACCCCCAGCCGGCGTACGGCCAGAGCCCGCCGATGGCGTCGCAGCTGGCCCCGTACACCGAGCCCGGTGCGCGAACGCCCTCGTACGTCCAGCCCGACCGCGGGGGCCCGACGACCTACGGCCAGCCGACGGCGTACGGCCAGCCGACGTCGTACGGCCAGCCGACGGCGTACGGCCGGCCCGCCGGCTACCCCCAGCCCGGCTACCCACAGCAGGGCTACCCCCAGCCCGGCTACCAGCAGGCCGGCTACCCAGCGCCCGGCGTCCCGCCGCAGGGCTTCGCCCCGCTGACGCCGAAGGCCCCGGCGATCGCCGTCGTCGGCCTGATCCTCGCGTTCATGATGCCGATCGTGGGCCTGATCGTGTCGATCATCGCCCTGGCGAAGACGCGCCGGGCCGGCGCCGGCCGCGGGCTGGCGATCGGGGGCGTCGTCGTCGGCGGTCTGCTGACGCTGCTCGCCACGCTCCTCATCGCGGGGGTGTGGAACGTGGCGACCGACATGATCGACGCGCGGAACGCGTACGAGGACATGAGCACCGCCCTCCGGACGGGCGACTGCGACCTGTTCATGGAGAACACGACGGAGAACTTCCGCGAGACCCTGCTCATCGGGTCGTGCGACGACTTCGACGCCGCCGTGGACACGCTCCACTCCGGCCCGGTGCCGCCGGGCGACGTCCCGGTCACCAATGCGCGGCTGGTCGACGGCGACGTCATCGTGACCACGGTCGAGGCCGTCGTGCCGGGCGCTGGCTCCGGCTTGCTGGCCTTCGACTACACCGTCATCGAGCGGGACGGCACCTGGCTCGTCGATGACGTCGACTTCGCCAACTGACCGGAGCTCCGCGCCGGCCGCGCGACGCCGCCGCCCCGCCGACGCGACCCCGCCGCCTCACCGACGCGGCCCCGCCGCCCCGTCGGCGCGCCCACGCGCGCCCGCAACCCCTCGACCCGCGTGCGGAGAAGGCTGCCAGCGCGCGAGGCTAAACGGTTCACCCCCTGCCCGAGACCTGCGCCAGGCGGCACGCTCAACTCTCGGCGTCGTGCGGGAGCGCTCCCAGCATCGAGCGTGACCGGTCAAGGCGCCACACCACACCGTCCGCGTCGTCGCGAGGGACGGGCGCCTAGCTGGCGCCGCCGGCTGCGACGAGGCGGCCAGGCAACGAAGGGGATGACCGCATGTCACGTCCGACTGGACGACGTCGCGCCCGAATCGCGTTCTGCGCGCTCGGAGCGACCGTCGCTGCCGCCGGCTTCGCGCCGGCCGCGGCGGCACCACCGGCGCCGGGCGCACTGCCCGAGGCGCCGGCAGCCCTCACGGCGTTCGGCGCACCGGCACCCACGGCCGTCGACCCCGACGCCGCCGACAGGGAGTACCGCGCCCGGTTCATCGAGCTGTACGAGGACATCAAGGACCCGGCCAACGGGTACTTCAGCCCGCAGGGCATCCCGTACCACTCGGTCGAGACCCTCATGGTCGAGGCGCCCGACTACGGGCACGAGACGACGTCCGAGGCGTACAGCTACTGGATCGAGCTCGAAGCGGTCTACGGCTACGTGACCGGCGAGTGGGAGCCCCTCAACGAGGCTTGGGCGACCATGGAGGAGTTCATGATCCCCCAGACGGAGGATCAGCCCACCAACTCCTACTACAACGCCAACTCGCCCGCGAGCTACGCGTCCGAGTTCAACCACCCCAGCCGCTACCCGTCCGCGCTGAACTCCGGCGTCTCCGTCGGCCGCGACCCCATCGCGGGTGAGCTGCGCAGCGCCTACGGCACCGACGAGATCTACGGCATGCACTGGCTCGCGGACGTCGACAACGTCTACGGCTTCGGGGCCGCCCCCGGCGCCGGCTGCACGCTCGGCCCGGACTACGAGGGCACCTCCTACATCAACACCTTCCAGCGCGGCCCGCAGGAGTCCGTCTGGGAGACCGTCCCGCACCCGTCGTGCGAGGAGTTCAAGTTCGGTGGCCCCAACGGCTTCCTGGACCTGTTCACGGACGACTCGTCGTACGCGCGGCAGTGGAAGTACACGAACGCGCCCGACGCCGACGCCCGCGCCATCCAGGCCGTCTACTGGGCGAACCAGTGGGCCACGGAGCAGGGCAAGCAGGCCGAGATCGCCGAGACGGTCGAGAAGGCCGCGATGATGGGCGACTACCTGCGCTACGCGCTCTTCGACAAGTACTTCAAGACGATCGGCTGCACGTCGCCGAGCTGCGCCGCCGGCACCGGCAAGGACAGCGCGCACTACCTGCTGTCCTGGTACTACGCCTGGGGCGGCGCCGTCGACCAGAACTCCGGCTGGGCGTGGCGCATCGGCTCCAGCCACGCGCACTTCGGCTACCAGAACCCGATGGCGGCGTACGCGTTGTCCACGGTCCCCGCGCTGCAGCCCGATGGTGCGACGGCCGTGCAGGACTGGGACAAGAGCTTCGACCGTCAGCTCGAGCTGTACCAGTGGCTGCAGTCCGCCGAGGGCGGCATCGCCGGTGGTGTGACCAACAGCTGGGACGGCGCCTACGCCACCCCGCCCGCCGGCACGCCCACCTTCTACGGCATGGCCTACACGGTCGCTCCGGTGTACAACGACCCGCCGAGCAACCAGTGGTTCGGCATGCAGGTGTGGGGCATGGAGCGCGTCGCCGAGCTCTACTACGAGACCGGTGACCCGCGCGCCGAGGCCCTGCTCGAGAACTGGGTGCCCTGGGCGATGGAGAACACCACGTTCCAGGGTCCGGACTGGCGCGTCCCGTCCACGCTCGTGTGGACCGGTCAGCCGAACACCTGGAACCCGACGAACCCGACCGCCAACACCAACCTGCACGTCACCGTCCGTGACACCGGCCAGGACATCGGCGTCGCCGGCTCGCTCGCCCGCACCCTCATCTACTGGGCCGCGGCATCGGGCGACACCGAGGCACAGAACAACGCCAAGGACCTCCTCGACTCCATCTGGGAGAACAACCGCGACTCCATGGGCGTCTCCGCGCCCGAGGTCCGCGAGGACTACAAGCGGTTCGACGACGTCATGTCCAGCACCTCCGGTGACGGCATCTACGTGCCGCAGGGCTGGACCGGCACCATGCCGAACGGCGACGTCGTCGAGCCCGGCGTGAGCTTCCTCGACATCCGCTCGTTCTACGAGTCCGACCCCGACTTCCCGAAGGTCGAGGCCTACCTCAACGGCGGCGCCGCCCCCGAGTTCCGGTACCACCGGTTCTGGGCGCAGGCGGAGATCGCGAAGGCGCTCGCCGACTACGACCGCATGTTCTCCGGCGAGGACGACCCGGGCGACCCCGACGACACGCAGGCGCCGACCGCGCCGGGCACGCCGACCGCATCGGGCATCACCGCCACCTCCGCGACCCTGACCTGGGCCGCCTCGAGCGACGACGTCGGCGTGACCCGCTACGACGTGCTGTCGTCCACCGGTACGACGCTCGCCTCGTCCACGACGACGAGCGCCTCGCTCACGGGCCTGACCGCCGACACCGCGTACACGGTGCGGGTCGTGGCACGTGACGCGGCCGGCAACGTCTCCTCGCCGTCGTCGGCGGTGACGTTCCG
>JAEYXM010000170.1 GCA_023428465.1 Actinomycetes bacterium | reverse complement strand
GCGTCACGATCCTGCGGCTCGAGGCCGACGTCGACGGCCCGACGGCGCGCGACGTCGTCGTCGTGGCCGAACGCACCCAGCAGGGGTTCGCCGGGCACTCCGAGCTGCCGATGGCGCTCGCCCCGGGCCGCCCGCCCGACGCCGAGACCATCACCGAGGCGGTCCGCGGCCTCGCGCGCACGGTCGCCGACCTGCTCGACGCGGGCGAGGACGCCCGCCACCCACGACCCGACCAGCCACTACCCGACCAGCCCGGCCTGGACGTCCTGCGCCGTCGACCCCCCGCGACCCCCGGCGGCACCCTGCCGCCCGGCGACGACGCCGCGGCGATCACCACGGCCCTCGTCGCGATGACCGGCGCGCCCGCGGGGACGGGTGGCCGCTGCCTCGCGGTCCAAGGCCCGCCGGGCACGGGCAAGACGTACACCGGCGCCCGCGTCATCGCCGCGCTCGTGGAGCGTGGCTGGCGGATCGGCGTCGTCGCGCAGTCGCACGCCGTCATCGAGAACATGCTCCGTGAGGTCGCGGCCTGCGGGGTCGCACCGGACCGCATCGCGAAGAAGCCCAACGAGGCGCGGGGCTCCGCCGCCAAGGGAGCGACCACGACCCCGCCCGCCGCACCGCCGTGGCAGCAGGTCGCCGCGGACAAGCTCGCCGCGTTCCAGGCGAACCAGCCGGGCGGCTACGTCGTCGGGGGCACGGCGTGGGACCTCGCGCACCCGGCGCGCGTGACGCCCGGGTCGCTGGACCTCGTGGTCGTCGACGAGGCCGGGCAGTTCGCGCTCGCCGACACCGTCGCGGTGTCCGTCGCGGGGCGCGCGCTCCTGCTGCTCGGTGACCCGCAGCAGCTCCCGCAGGTCACGCAGGGCAGCCACCCGGAGCCCGTGGACCGGTCCGCACTCGGCTGGCTCACCGACGGGCACCGCACCCTCCCGCCGGAGCTCGGCTACTTCCTCGCGCACACGTGGCGCATGCACCCCGCACTGTGCGAGGTCGTGTCCCGCCTGTCCTACGAGCGCCGGCTGAGCTCCGTCCCCGCCGCGGCGGCACGATCGCTCGACGGGGTCCCGCCCGGCGTCGGCTGCGTGCTCGTCCCGCACCACGCCAACGCGGTGGCCTCGGCGCAGGAGGCCGACGCCGTCGTGGCGCAGGTGCGCGGCGTGCTCGGCCGCACCTGGCACGACCCGGCCGCTGACCAGCCCGAACGTGCCCTCGTGGCCGAGGACGTCGTCGTTGTCGCGCCCTACAACGCGCAGGTGTGGCAGGTGCGCCGCGCCCTCGACGCCGCGGGCCTGGCCGGGGTTCGGGTGGGCACGGTCGACCGGTTCCAGGGGCAGCAGGCCGTCGTCGTCATCGTGACGATGGCCGCGTCGTCACCGGAGGACGTGCCGCGCGGCATGGAGTTCCTGCTCGACCGCAACCGCCTCAACGTGGCGATCTCCCGGGCGCAGTGGCGCGCCGTCGTCGTGCGGTCACCGGGCCTGACGGACTACCTGCCGGCGGTTCCGGATGCACTGGCGGAGCTCGGTGCGTTCCTCGGCGTGTGCGCAGAGGTCACGACGGCGGGATGAACGCCCCTCAGGGCAGAACACGCGCTCTGGCTGGGGGGAGTGGGCGCGGGGGCACCGGCCCCGAGGGGCGTTCATCGTCCGAACATCACCGAGCGGACGAGCTCGATGACGCCTGCTTCGTCGGTCATGGTCGCCGTGCGGTGCGCCTGCATCCACAGGTGCGGGCTGTGGATGTCGCCCTGCGCGCCCTCCACGAGGTACGCGTCGGGGGCGCCGTCGGCTGCGAGCGCCGTGACATGCCAGGTGGCGGGGATGCCGGTGGCGGGGTCCTCACCGTGAAGGGACAGGACCGGCCCGGTGGCGGCGGACGTCGACCGGACACCGGTGCTTGTGCGAAGCACCGAACGCGGGGGGAGCGCTGTCTGGGTCATGGTGTCCACCTCCTCCGAACCGGTCCGTCTCTTCCTCCGGCACCGGCATCCCGACGCCTTCACTCGATGAGATACCCCGAACGGGTGGCCGTGACGCAGGCTTGGGCAGTTCGGTCGTTTTTCACCCGGTACGCATGGCGAACGTCCACGTCCGGTGGGTGTCGCGTGCCGGAGTTCGCGGGATCTTGCGGAGCACGCCACCGGGCGAGGACGATCGGACTTCCTACCGGTGTGGTGAAAGGACTGACCAGCATGGGACTCGACGACCTGATCAACCAGGCGAAGGGCGCGCTCGACGGCAAGGAGGACCAGGTCGCCGAGGGCCTGGAGAAGGCCGCCGACTTCATCAAGTCCAAGACGGGTGACTCCGTCGACGAGAAGATCGACATCGTCGTCGACAAGGCCCAGGAGTTCCTCCAGGACCAGACGAAGGACTGACCTCTCAGCTCTCGACGCGAACACCCGTGCGCCCTACGTGGGGCGCACGGGTGTTCGTCGTCCGGGACGAGCCCCGACGTCAGGCGGTGGCGAAGGCCGCCAGGCCGAAGGCGACCGAGCGGTCGAAGAGGAGCTCGCGCTCGTCGGCCGAGAGCGACGCGTCGCGGAACAGCAGGTCACTGATGGTGCAGATGGCGAGCGCCTGCTTGCCGTGCTGGTCGGCGACCGCGTAGAGGCCGGCCGCCTCCATCTCGACTGCGAGGGTGCCGTGCGCGACCATCGCGTCCATCGTCGCGGGCCGGTCCGCGTAGAACACGTCGGAGGAGAACACCGTGCCCACGTGCACGGACCCGGCCTTGCGCCGCCGACGCCGCCCCGCGCCACCGGCCTCGGGGCGCGGCTTCTGCGTACCGGAGCCCGGGCCGACGCCCGCCGCCACCGCAGCCGCCGCGGTGAGCGCGAACGACGCCGCGTGGCTGTAGTGGATGCCCGGGATCTTGTTCGCGCTGACGTCCGAGTCGGTGTGCGCGGCCTGCGCGATGACGACGTCGCCGACGTCGAGGTGGTGCGCCATGCCGCCCGCGGTACCGATGCGGATGATCCGCTCGACGCCGTAGAAGCGGAACAGCTCCGTCGCGTAGATGCTGATCGACGGGATGCCCATGCCCGACGCGAGGACCGACACCGGCCGCCCGTCGAACGACCCCGTGTAGCCGAGGATGCCGCGGACCTCGGTCACGAGGCGGGCGTCCTCCAGAACGGTCTCGGCGATGCGCTGCGCGCGTCGCGGGTCGCCGGGCATGAGGACGTCGGGCGCGAAGTCACCAGGCTCGGCGCCGATGTGCGGAGTGGCCATGGGGGCCAATCTATCGGAGCGGGTGTGTGGGACCTGTGCGCGTCACAGGTCGTGCGGACGCTCGTCCTCCGCGCCGCCGTCGCGCCGCAGCCGCAGCACGCTCGCGGCGAGCCCGCCCCAGATCACGGTGGCGGCCAGGACGAGGAAGAAGACAGCGGTCCCGGTCATCGCCAGCTCCTTTCGGTCGCGTCGGGCAACGTCTCGGGCACGAAGTCGTCAGGGCTGCGGCGCCAGGGCACGAGGGTGAAGACGACCGCCAGGACCAGGCACAGCGCCAGCGACCCCCACCCGAAGGCCGTGAGGAACCAGTCCGGGTAGCCGGAGTAGCCCTCGGTGATGCGGTCGATGGCGTGGCTGACGAGCATGTACGCCAGGACCACCGGCACGACGACCCCGACGAGCGCCTTCCACCAGTCCCCGACGTTCAGGCCGACGCGGGCGTTCAGGTGGCCCTGCAGCTCCGTGAGATTGCGCCGCACCAGCCCGACGAGCACGCACATGACGATCGCGGAGAGGACGATGCCCGCGTTGTTGACGTAGTCGTCGACGGTGTCGAGCAGCGTCACGCCGGTCGTCGTGGAGTACAGCAGAACGGACACGACGGCGGCGACTCCACCGAGGGAGAGTGCCGCGCCCCGCACGCTCAGCCCGAACTTCTCCTGGAACGCCGCCGAGACGACCTGCAGGATCGAGATCAGCGAGGTCATGCCGGCGAGCGCGAGCGAGCCGAAGAACAGCACGCCGAACACCGGGCCGCCCGGCATCTCGGAGAGGATCTGCGGGAAGGCGATGAACGCCAGGCCGATGCCCGTGGTGCCGCCCGACTCGGCGACAGGGGTGCCGGTCTGCGCGGCCATGAAGCCCAGGACCGAGAACACACCGATGCCGGCGAGCAGCTCGAAGGAGGAGTTCGCGAACCCGACCACCAGACCGGTCGTCGTGAGGTTCGCCTTGCGCCGCAGGTACGACGAGTAGGTGATCATGATGCCGAAGGCGATCGACAGCGAGAAGAAGATCTGGCTGTAGGCCGCGATCCACACGCTGGCGTCGCCGAGGCGGTCCCACTGGGGCGTGAAGAACTCGTTCAGGCCGTCGCCGGCACCCTCGAGGGTGACCGCGCGCACGACGAGCGCACCGAACATCACCACGAGCAAGGGGATCATCACCATGTTCGCGCGCTCGAGGCCCTTCTTCACGCCGAAGGCGACGATGACCAGCGCGAGCACCCACACGATGAGCAGCGGTCCGAGCACGCTGGGGACGAAGTCCAGCGTGGGCGTGACGTCGTCGGCCACCTTCAGGAAGTCACCGAAGAGGAACGACCCCGGGTCGTCGCCCCAGGCGAGGTCGACCGAGAACCACATGTAGGCCAGTGCCCACGCGAGGATCACGGCGTAGTAGGTCGCGATGATGAAGCTGATCGCGACCTGGAACCAGCCCAGGCCCTCGGCCGGCTTGAACAGCCGCCGGAACGCCGTCGGCGCCGCGCCGCGGAACCGGTGCCCGATCGCGTAGTCCAGCCACAGGATCGGGATGCCCGCGGTGAGCAGCGCGACGAGGTACGGGATGAGGAACGCACCGCCGCCGTTCTCGTACGCGACACCCGGGAAGCGCCAGATGTTGCCGAGCCCGACGGCGGACCCGATGGCCGCCAGGATGAAGCCCAGCTGCCCGGACCACTGCTCGCGCGGCTTGGTCGCGTCTCCGTCGATCGCCGCGTCGTTCGTGCCAGCACTCATGCCCGTCCTCCACCCCGAGGAGACCGCTTCTGCACCGCCGAACGTAGTGGTCTGACGAGCACGCGCGCGAGGGTTGATCTCAGGTGTCGGTCATCGCCCGTGGTCGTCAGGGCGCCGCGACCGCCCGGGTGAGGTCCAGCCCGGTGCCCGTGGCCCGCAGGTGCAGGCCGTCGTCGTCGACGGTGACGTCCGTGAGCACCATGCCCGGGGGCAGGCCGTCGAGCGGGACGACGAGGTCCGTGAGCATCGCGGCGACGTCGGGCGGCAGCTGGTCGGCATCGACACCGATGCCCGCCATCATCAGCCCGGCGACCTCCACCGCGACGTCGCGCCCGGCGGCCCGCGGTTCGAGGACGATGTCGAGCGGCAGGCCGAGGACGTCGGTGGTCGTGACGAGGCGGTCGCCGCGCAGCTCGAGGTCCAGGGCGACGGTGAGGACACGTTCGACGGCGTCGGGCGTGGTGCGCGCGGTGAGCGTCGCCGAGACCGCCGTGAACGGCGCCTCGGTGCGCACACCCTCGAGGTCGACGACGACGTCCTCGAGGAGCAGGCCCTCGACGGTCGCCGACGGCGCGGTGAGGCGCACGTCGTCGAGCTCGCCGTCCGCGAGCTGGGTGAGGAACGGGAAGCCGCCGATCGTCACGTCCGGCCGCGTGCTCAGCCCGGGGATGGCGGTGACCTCCGCCGCGATGCGGTTCTCGGTCGTGAGGCGCACGACCGTGTCCACGACCGCCGCGCCGCCGAGCAGGACGACGACGCCGGCGAGGACCCACACCCAGCGACGCATGGCGCGACGCTACGCGGTCGTGGCGGCACCCGCTGCGTGGACCTCAGGCGCGGACCGTCAGGGTGCTGCGACCCTCGGCGACCCGCCGCACCTCGATGCGCTCGGCGATGGACTGCCGCATGGCGTCGACGTGCGAGACCACGCCGACGACGCGGCCGGCGTCACGCAGCCGCCCGAGCTCGCCGAGGACGACGTCGAGCGTGTCGCCGTCGAGCGAGCCGAAGCCCTCGTCGACGAAGAGCGTGCCGAGGTCCGTGCCGCCGGCCTCGGCCGTGACGACGTCGGCCAGCCCGAGCGCGAGGCTGAGCGCGAAGTAGAAGGTCTCGCCGCCGGACAGGGTCGCGGGGTCCCGCTCACGCTCGGTGTGGTGGTCGACGACCTTGAGCGCGAGGCCGAGCTTGCGGCCGGCGCCGCGCTCCTTCTCCTCGCTGCGCACGAGCTCGTACCGGCCTGAGGACATCGCGGTGAGGCGCCCGTTGGCCGCGGCCACCACGTCCTCGAACCGGCGGGCCAGCACATACGTGCCGAGCGAGAGCTGGCGGGCGTTCTCCCCGCCGCTGGCCGCGACGACGTTCGCCATCCGCACGACCGGACCTGCCGTGGCGCGCGCCGCACGGAGCTCGCGCACCGCCCGGCCCACCTCGACGCGCTCCCGCGCCGCCGACGACGCGCGGTCCCGCGCCCGGGCGGCCTCGCCCGTGGTCCGCGTGGCCTCGGCGTCGGCGGCTGCGTGGGCCTCCTCGGCCTGCCCGAGCACGGCCCGGGCGTCCTCGGTGGGCACGTCCGCGATTGCGACGACCGCCGGCTCGGCGAGGCCGGCGGTGACCACCTCGAGCGCGGCCACGTGCTCGCGGACCCGGCGGTCCAGGGTGGCGCGCGCGGCGTCGTCCAGCGCGGCGTCCTGCACGGCCGGGGCGTCGTCGAAGCCGTGCTCCGCGAGCGCGGCGGTCAGCTCGGTGGCCCGCTCGGCGGCGCGCTCCTGCGCCGAGGCGAGCCGCTGGACGCCGTCGAGCCAGGCCGACACGAGGTCCAGGCGCCCCTCGAGTGCGGCCGCCCGCGCGCGCACCGTCTCGGCGGACTCGCGGGCGGCCTCGACCGCCGTCTCGGCGTCCCGGATCTCGCGGCGACGCTCGGCGAGCGCGACGCCGTCCTCGCCGACGGAGCGGTCGAGCTCCGCGCGCTGCTGCTCGAGCCGGAGGGTGACCTCGTCGAAGGTCTCGAGCTCGGCGTCGACCGCCACGCGCTCCTTGCCCGCGTCCTCGGCGGCCGTCACCGCGTCCCGGGCGGCCGCCAGGGCCTCCTCGGCCGTGGTGACGTCCCAGCCGTCCGCGGTCGCGCGGGCGTCGTCGCGCCGCGCACGGACCTCCGCGAGCGCGGCGCCCGCACGCGCGAGGACGCGCTCGGCCTCGGCGGC
>JAEYXM010000174.1 GCA_023428465.1 Actinomycetes bacterium | reverse complement strand
GGCCCGGTCACGGCCGGCGGCGTCGCCGCGGCGGTGCCCGGCGTCGTGCACGGGCTGCTCACGGCGGGCGCACCTGCATCGTCGCCGCGGCGCGTCCACCTGCACACCCACCACGCGCCCCGGCGGGTGGTCCGATGACGGACCTGCCGCACGAGGTCGCCGAGCGCCTCGAGCGCCTCGCCGCCGACGGCCCCGGCGGCGCCGGGACCGGGCGGCGCCTCATCGGCGTGACCGGCCCGCCCGGTGCAGGCAAGTCCACGCTCGCCGCCGCCGTCGTGCACGCGGTGGGGGACGCCGCCGTCGCCGTGCCCATGGACGGGTTCCACCTCGCCCAGGCCGAGCTCGAGCGCCTGGGGCGTGCGGACCGCAAGGGCGCCCCCGACACGTTCGACGCCGCCGGTTTCGTCGCGCTCGTGCGTCGCCTGCGCTATCCGGGGCCCGACGCCGTCTACGCGCCCGCGTTCGACCGGCACCTCGAGGAGCCCGTCGCGGGCGCCATCCGCGTCGAGCCCGACGTGCCCCTGATCCTCGTCGAGGGCAACTACCTGCTCCTCGACGAGGGCGCCTGGGGGCAGGCCGCCTGGCTCCTCGACGAGGTCTGGTACGTCGAGGCGGACGAGGCCGTCCGGGTCGAACGCCTGATCGCCCGGCACGTCGAGCACGGGCGCAGCCCCGAGGCCGCGCGCGAGTGGGTACTGCGCTCCGACGAGGCGAATGCGCGTCTCGTCGCGGCGACGCGGTGGCGTGCCGACCTCGTCGTCCGCGTCGCGTGACTGAAAGACTGGCGACATGAAGTCCCCGGTACGCGCCCTGGTCGACCTCGCCGTCGTGCGGGACAACGTTGCCGCACTCGCCGGCCACGCGCCGTCCGCGCAGGTCATGGCCGTGGTCAAGGCCGACGCGTACGGTCACGGCCTCGTCCCGTGCGCGCAGGCCGCGCTCGCGGGCGGGGCGACCTGGCTCGGCGTCGCGCAGGCCACCGAGGCGCTCGAGCTGCGTGCCGCCGGCATCACCGCGCCCGTGCTCGCGTGGATCTACTCGCCGCACACCGACCTCGACGAACTGGTCCTCGCGGACGTCGACGTGTCCATCAGCGGGGCCTGGGCGCTGGACCAGGTGCTCGCCGCGGCGCGGCGCACGGGCCGGACGGCGCGCGTGCACCTCAAGGTCGACACCGGCCTGGGACGCAGCGGCATCCCGGCGCGCGAGTTCCCGGCCGTCCTGGCCGCCGCCGTCGCCGAGCAGGCCGCGGGGGCGGTCGACGTCGT
Organism: Actinomycetes bacterium; assembly: GCA_023428465.1. GTDB lineage: Bacteria > Actinomycetota > Actinomycetes > Actinomycetales > Cellulomonadaceae > Actinotalea. The sequence continues at coordinate 4,248 of JAEYXM010000174.1, read as the reverse complement.
CGGGGTCTTCTCCCACCTGGCCTGGGCCGACGCCCCCGACCACCCGACCGTCGTCCGGCAGGCCCAGGTCTTCGCCGACGCGGTGCGCGAGGCCGAGCGCGCCGGCGCGCACCTCGAGGTGCGCCACCTCGCGAACTCCGCGGCGACGCTCACCAACCCGGCGATGCACTTCGACCTCGTGCGGCCCGGCATCGCCGTCTACGGGCTCTCGCCGGTGCCCGACATCGGCGGGCCGGAGCGCTTCGGCCTCGTGCCCGCGATGCGGCTCGAAGCCGAGCTCGCCCTGACCAAGTCCGTGCCCGGCGGGCACGGCGTCTCCTACGGCCACGCGTACGTGACCCCGGCGGAGACGGTGCTCGGCGTCGTCCCGCTCGGGTACGCCGACGGCATCCCGCGGCACGCGTCCGGGCACGACGGCATCCCGGGCGCGCCCGTGCAGGTCGGCGACCGGTGGGTCGGCATCGCGGGGCGCGTGTGCATGGACCAGTTCGTGCTGGACCTCGGCCCCGGCGCGATCGAGCGGACCGGGGACACCGTGGTGCTCTTCGGCCCGGGGACCGACGGGTCCCCGACCGCGGAGGACTGGGCGCGCGCCGCCGGGACCATCTCCTACGAGATCGTGTCCCGCCTCGGGGTGCGGGTCCCGCGCGAGTACGTCGGGGCTCAGATCATCGGTGCGGCGGAGCCGGGCGCCGCCCGCGCCGAGGGGGAGGGACTGTGAACGAGCCCGTCGAGGTCCGCGTGGACCTGCCCGACGCCGACGCGACCCGCGCGTACGGCCGCTCGCTCGCCGCGCTGCTGCGGCCGGGTGACCTCGTGCTGCTCAGCGGGCCCCTGGGCTCCGGCAAGACGACCCTGACGCAGGGGATCGGCGTCGGGCTGGGCGTGCGCGGGCAGGTCGCGTCGCCGACGTTCATCATCGCGCGTGTGCACCCCTCGCTCACGGACGGCCCGCCGCTCGTGCACGTGGACGCCTACCGGCTCGGCTCGATGGAGGAGCTCGACGCCCTCGACCTCGACGCCGGGCTCGAGGAGTCCGTGACCGTGGTGGAGTGGGGCGAGGGCATCGCCGAGGTGCTCGCCGAGGACCGCCTCGAGGTCGAGCTCGAGCGCCCGCACGGCGGCCTCACGTCGGGCGACGTGATCGACGCCGAGGTGGGCGTCCGCCACGTGCTGGTCCGCGGCGTCGGCCCCCGCTGGTCCGGCGTCGACCTCCCCACCTGACGCCCGCCCGCCCGCCGCCGCCGTCCCCCGCCAGCCCCCGGCCCCCGCCACTCCTCCGGCCCAAAGTGGTACCCAAGTGACCAGGTTCGTTCCACTGTGGAACGAACCTGCACCGTTCAGTACCACTTTGGGGCGCAGGGGCGCAGGGGGGCGGGTGGGGCAGTCGTGCCGCGGGGTGGACGGCGGCGGTCGGGGTGGGAGGATGACGCCGTGCTGCTCGCCCTGGACACCTCCGCCGGCATCGCCGTCAGCGTCGTCGAGATGGTCGACTCCGTCGTCGGCCCGACGCGCGCCCACCGGCGCTCGCCCGACGCCCGCCACCACGCCGAGCTCCTCGCCCCGATGATCACCGAGGCCCTCGCCGAGGCGGGCGCGCACCGCACCGACCTGCGGGCCGTCGTCGTCGGGACGGGGCCTGCGCCCTTCACCGGTCTGCGCGCCGGGCTGGTCACGGCACGGACCCTCGCCTTCGCGCTCGGGATCCCCGTGCACGGGGTGTGCAGCCTCGACGCGCTCGCCGCGCAGGCGTACGCGGCCGGCGTCGCCACGGAGGAGCCCGTGCTCGCGGTGACCGACGCGCGGCGCCGCGAGGTCTACGCCGCCCGCTACCACGCGGCCGGCCAGACGGAAGGGCCCGACGTCGCGCGGGTCACCGGCCCCGTCGTGGACACCCCCGCCGCGGTCGCCGCGGCGCTGCGCGACGGCGCGGTCGTCATCGGGCCGGGCGCCGAGCTCTACCCGGAGGACCTGCCGCCCGCACCCGGCGGCCCCACCGTCATCGACCCTGCCGTGCTCGCCCAGCTCGCCGTGACGCGCGCCGCGCGCGGCGCCGAGCTGCCCACCGAGCCCCTCTACCTGCGCCGCCCCGACGTCACGCCGGCCGCCGGCCGCAAGCGGGTGACCGGGTGAGCGAGGCCGTGCCCGACGGCGTGCCCGCCGTCGACCTGCGCGCCCTCACCACGGACGACGTCCCGCGCGTCGCCGAGCTCGAGCGGCAGCTCTTCGGGGCATCGGCGTGGACCGAGGCGATGCTCGCCGGTGAGCTCCACGCGCCCGGCCGCTGGTACCTGGCCGCGATCGAGGGCGACGACGCGCTCGTCGGGTACGCGGGTCTGTGGTTCGACGGGGACGTCACGCAGGTCATGACGATCGGCGTCGCGCCCGCCGTGCAGCGCCACGGCGTCGGGCGGACGCTGCTCGCGGCGCTCGTCGAGCGGTCGCGCGAGCTCGGGGCGAGCGCCGTCCTGCTCGAGGTGCGCGTCGACAACGCGCCCGCGCTCGCGCTCTACGAGACGTTCGGCTTCGAGACCCTCACGCGCCGACGCCGCTACTACCAGCCCGAGGACGTCGACGCCTGGACCATGCGCCTGGCGCTCGACGCGGACGACCCCGCCGACGACGCCGAGGCCGCCGCCCAGGCCGACCGCGACGCCCTCGCCGACGACGACCTGGGCGGCGGCGAGCCGCACGACGACCTGGGCGGCTGACCCGGCTCAGGCCCGCAGCGCCTCCAGCGCCGGTGCGGTCGGCGCCCCATCGCGCGCCGCCGGCCGGACCCTGTCGGGCCCACCGTGCCATCTCGTGGACAGGTTGGTGGACGCCGTCCTGGCGGGGCTCCGGGCCGCGGCCGCCGGAAGCCCTACCCTGGCACCGTGAGCGCGTCCCTGGTCCTCGGCATCGAGACGTCCTGCGACGAGACCGGGGTCGGCCTCGTGCGCATCGACGACGACGGCAGCGAGCTGCTCGTCGACGCCGTCGCCTCGTCCGTGGACGAGCACGCCAGGTTCGGCGGCATCATCCCCGAGGTCGCCTCGCGCGCCCACCTCGAGGCCATGGTCCCCACGATCGAGCGCGCGCTCGCGACCGCGCAGGTGCGACTGGCCGACGTCGACGCCATCGCCGTGACGGCAGGTCCGGGCCTCGTCGGCCCCCTCACCGTCGGTGCCTCCGCCGCGAAGGCCCTGGCCATCGGGCTCGGCAAGCCCCTGTTCGGCGTCAACCACGTCATCGGGCACGCCGCCGTCGACGAGCTCGTGCACGGCGCCTTCCCCGAGCGCTTCATGGCCCTCGTGGTCTCCGGCGGGCACTCCTCGCTGCTGCTCGTCGACGACATCGCGACCGACGTGACCGAGCTCGGGCAGACCCTCGACGACGCCGCGGGGGAGGCCTTCGACAAGGTCGGCCGCCTGCTCGGCCTGCCCTACCCCGGCGGCCCGCACATCGACCGGCTCGCGCGCGAGGGCACGGCCAGCATCCGGTTCCCGCGCGGCCTCACCGCCGCGAAGGACCAGGCCGACCACGCCTACGACTTCTCCTTCTCCGGTCTCAAGACCGCCGTCGCCCGCTGGGTCGAGGCGCGCCAGGACGCGGGCGAGGAGATCCCCCTGCCCGACGTCGCGGCGTCGTTCGCCGAGGCCGTCGCCGACGTGCTGACCGCCAAGACGATCGCCGCGTGCGTGCGGCACGGGGTCGACACGCTCGTCATCGGCGGCGGGTTCTCCGCCAACTCCCAGCTGCGTGACATGGCGGCGCAGCGGTGCGCCGACGCGGGCATCACCGTGCGCATCCCGCCCATCCGGTACTGCACCGACAACGGCGCGATGATCGCCGCCCTCGGGGCCGCAGTCGTGCACCGCGGCCTGCCGCCGTCGAGCCTGGACCTGCCCGTGGACTCCTCGATGCCGCTCACGCGGATCACCGTCTGAGGGCGGGGCAGGGCAGGGCGGGGCAGTGAGGGAAGGCACAGCAGGGCACGCGGCGTAGCGCGGGACACGGCAATTCGCGGCAGGGCACAGGAGGCTCGGCATGACGTGGCGACGGGGTCGCGAGCTCGCAGCGGTGTGCGCCGTGGGCATCGGGCTCGCCGTCGTCGCCGCGACCCCCGCCGTCTCGCGGGCGCGCCCGCTCGCGGACGCCGCCGCCGTGACGGTGGCCGGGGCGGTGGGCGTCGACGGCGAGCCCGATGCCCACGGCGCACACCGCTGCGAGCTCGCGACCCCGTCGCCACGTCATGCCGAGCCTCCT
>JAEYXM010000160.1 GCA_023428465.1 Actinomycetes bacterium | reverse complement strand
AGTGCGCCGGGGATCGAGCGGTTGTACTCGGGCGAGACGAACAGGATGCCGTCGGAGGCCTCGATCGCGTCCTTGAACGCGCGCGCCGACGCCGGGTAGTCCTCGTCGAGGTCGCGGTTGTAGAGCGGCAGCTCGCCGATGCCGATCTCGTGGAGCTCCAGGTCGTCGGGTGCGAGGCGGATGAGCGCCTTCGCGAGGGTGCGGTTGATCGAGCTCGCCGAGAGGCTCCCGACCAGGTAGCCGATGCGGTACGTCATCACGTGCCCCTTCAGGGCGGCCGGGCGGCCGCGTCGACTCCATCTTCACGCCGGGCGGAGCCGCACGCGATCCGTGGGGGAGGGCCGCGGTGAGTGCCTGGCGCCGGTCACCCACGACATCCGCTAGACTCGTGGGCGGCTCATCGAGCCGTTCGGGATGTGGCGCAGCTTGGTAGCGCACTTGACTGGGGGTCAAGGGGTCGTGGGTTCGAATCCCGCCATCCCGACAGTGAAAGAGCAGGTCAGAGGCCCGCACCGCTTCGGCGGGGCGGGCCTCTGAGTGTCCGGTAGGCCTATTGGTGGGCCCAAGTACGCCCTGGACGACCATGGACGGCCGTGGCTGAGGGCTGCCTGGAGCGTGTTCGCGCATCCAGCCCGCGTGAGAGCGTCCATCAACCGTCCTGCGGTACCTGGCCCGTGCCGGGTTCCGCCCGGAGGACGTGTGCACGATCGTCATCACCCACTGCGACATCGACCACATCGGTGGGGCCGCCGCTCTGGTTCGTCGTACCGGCGCGACGCTTGCGGTGCACGAAGCGGACGCGCCCGTGGTCGCCGGGAGCGAGCCGCCGCACAAGGGGAACTGGGCGATGCGTGCTCTGCCGCGCGTGCTGGGTTTCCGTCCGATCGCCCCGACGAGGCTGCTTCGCGACGGTGATGTCGTGGGCGGGCTTCGTGTGCTGCATGTTCCGGGTCACACGCGCGGGAGCATCCCGCTCACGCGCGAGGACGGCGTGGTGCTGTCGGGGGACGCACTGCTGGGCAACCGGCACGGCGAGGTGGTCCCCCCGACCCGAGGCTCGCGTGGGACGTCGCGCAGGCAACGGAGTCGGCGTCGTCGATCCGGGCGGCCTGCACCCGGGTGCTGCTGCCTGGCCACGGTCGCCCGGCCTGGGTGCAGCCCGCGGGGTCGGATCCGGTTCCTGCCTGACAGGTTGCGGACGCGGTTCCCGTAGGTGGGCGACAGTGGTTCAGGCTCCTGCCTGACGCCGCCTTCCGGTTCGCGCCGGCGACCCTGCGGTGCCCCTCATCGGAGAAGCTCGTCGACTCTTACCGACAGGTAGACCTGGTCGCCGCGCACCTCATCGATCTGCTCGGGTTCCACATATCGCCGACCTGCGAAGAGGCCATCGACGTCGACCCGGAGGTAGCCGAGTCGGGCCAGGCGCCCCCGAGCCTCCTCGGTCAGACTGCTCTCCAAGCCGAACGCCTCAGCGAGGCGCGCGCGTGTGCTGTCCGACTCGGAGTCCCCGCCGGTGGTCGCACCGGCGTCGGCCAGGCGCACGTCTTCGACGGTGCCGACCTTCTGCCCATCGGCATCGACCACATCCATCCCGGTCCTGGCGTGGCGGATCGGACCCTCCGGACCTCCGAACCCCGTCGTCACGGTCTCATCTCCCTTCGCCGAGCCATCTGCTTGCGACCACAGTGCACCGGCACGTGCAGCGCCGCATCCGGTGGGCCCCGCTGGCGAACCCGGTCGACCGAACTCAGCGGGTGCGCCGCCGTCCCGCGAGGGATCGTGCGTGTCGTACAGGACAGCGCGGACCGACCTGGCGGCAGGGATCCGTTGCTGCACCTCACGCAGCGCCGGAGTGGCATGATCGGCAGCGCTCCCGGCTGGAAGGAAGCGTGGTGGCACGGGCAGACGGCACGGGATCCGAGGGCGTGCGCCTCGGTCGCTTCATGGCGTTGTCCCTCGCGGCGGCCCTGCTCACCATGGGGCTCAAGGGCCTGGCGGCCTGGCTGACGGGCTCGGTCGGGTTCCTCTCCGACGCACTCGAGTCGTCGGTCAACCTCGTCGCGGCGATCGTCGCGATCATCGCCCTACGTGTGGCAGCGCGGCCCGCGGACGACACCCACGACTTCGGGCACGGCAAGGCGGAGTACCTGTCCGCACTGGTCGAGGGCGTGATGATCTTCGTCGCGGCCGCGGCCATCGTGTGGACGGCGGTCGACCGGCTCGTCCACCCGGCCGCCGTGGAGCAGGCCGGCATCGGGCTCGCCCTGACGACCGGGGCGTCGCTCATCAACCTCGGCGTCGGCCTCCTCCTGGTGCGGGTCGGCAACCGGCACCGGTCCATCACGCTTGTCGCCGACGGTAAGCACCTGCTCACCGACGTGTGGACCTCGGCCGGCGTGCTCGTCGGGATCGCCCTCGTGGCCGTCACCGGCTGGGGCCCGCTCGACCCCATCGTCGCCCTCGCCGTCGGCGTGAACATCCTGCTCACCGGGTACGGGCTCGTGCGCCGCGCCCTGTCCGGTCTGCTCGGTGCACGCCTGCCCGCGGAGGATCTCGCGCGCGTCGATGCGGTGCTCGCGACCTTCGCCGACGACGACGTCGAGGTCACCTCCGTGCGCAGCCTCGAGTCCGGGCGTCAGCGGCTCGTCGCGCTGGACGTGGCCGTCCCCGGAACCTGGACCGTCGACCGGGCGCACGACCTGTGCGACGCGCTCGAAGCCGCCCTCGACGAGGCCCTCCCGCGCTGCCGGACGCTCGTGCACGTCGAGCCCCACCGGACCGGGTCGCGCAACCGCGCTGAGCACGGGCTCGTGCCGCCTGGGACCTGAGCTCGAAGCCGCCGGGGTAGCAGACGCAACATCACGTAACACGCGCTCGCATCGCAGGACGACCGTCGTGCAGCGTTGACCCGCGCCGCGCCACCGCCTTGACTGACGCACACCACGTTCGACCTGGACGTGGGAACGACGACGACGGCGGTGCTCCGAGCACCCCGACGGGACTACGGTGCGCCACGCACCGTGGGGTCTTGGAGGCAATGGTGGACAGCAAGGGCAGGTGCATCCCGCAGGGGTGTCACGCCCACGCCACCTGCCTTCCGATGCCGCGCCTCCTGAGCGCCGGCTGTTGATCCGGTAGCGCCGCGACCAGGCGCACCACACCCCTCCCGACGCACCCGGGCGGTGACTCCGCCCCGTGGCTGACCGACGACACCACCGGCCACTCGTCCGGTACGTGCCTGGCCCCGCCCGGCGTCAGCTCTGGCCCGCCCTCACCCCGAGGCGGCGCCGTCCCCCTCGCCTCCGGGCACCCTCACGGAAGGAACCACCATGTCAACCTCCACGCCTGCCGAGCCGAACCCCTCGGAGCGCACGCAGCCCAGCCTGCCGAGCAAGGCCCGGCGCAGCCGGCTTCCGCTGTGGATCGGCGGCGGCGCCGTCGCGGTCGGGCTCGCCGTGTGGCTCGCCGTCGCGAACCTCGGCGGTGGGGGTGGCGACACGTCCGCCGAAGGCCCCACCACCGACGCCGAGGCGGCGCAGGCCGGGGAGACCGCGGAGACCACGGAGACCGAGCGCACCACCGTGCGGATCGGCACGACCGAGATCGCCCAGCCGCACTGGGAGATCCTCGCCGACCTCGCGGCCGAGGAGGGCATCGACATCGAGTACGTCGGCTTCAGCGAGTACACGCAGCCGAACCCAGCGCTCGCGCAGGGCGAGCTCGAGCTGAACTCGTTCCAGCACCTGCTCTACCTGGCCGACCACAACAACAACACCGGGGACGACCTGCAGCCGATCGGCTCGACGCTCATCGTGCCGCTGCCGCTGTACTCGAACCAGTACGAGACCGCCGAGGAGTTCCAGAAGGGCGACGAGGTCGCCATTCCGAACGACACCGTGAACCAGGCGCGTGCCCTGTTCGTGCTCGAGGCCGCCGGTCTGGTCACCCTCGTCGGCGACCCGGCCTTCCCGACGCCGGACGACATCGACCCGGAGAACTCGACAGTCGTCGTCCAGCCCGTCGAGGCGTCCCAGACCGCGCAGCTCATCGACCAGCTCGCGGGCGTCGTCGTGAACAACAACTTCGCCAACGACGCGGGCTTCGACCTCGCGGGCTACGTCTACGCCGACGACCCGTCCTCGCCCGGTGCCCAGCCGTACATCAACATCTTCGCGGCGCGTCCGGAAGACGTGGACAACCCCGTGTTCCTGCGGATCGTCGAGCTCTACCACGAGGCCGCGGTCACGGAGTCGGTGGTCGAGTCCTCGGGCGGCACCGCCGTCATCGTCGAGGGCTACGACGGTCCCCGCCTGCGGGAGGTCCTCGCCGAGGTCCAGGAGAACCTGCTCGCGGCCGCCGAGTGACCGCGTAGCACGGTCGGCGAGTCGTCCGCCGACCAACGCCGGGCCGGCGGGCACTCGTTCGCCGGCCCGGCGCCGACCTGAGACCTGAGGAGTGTGCGGTGCCCCCCATCATCGAGTTCCGCGACGTGCGGAAGGTGTTCGGGTCCCCGAGCGGCGACGTCGTCGCCGTCGACGGGATCGACCTGAGCATCGAGGACGGTGAGATCTTCGGCGTCATCGGCTACTCGGGCGCCGGCAAGTCGACCCTGGTCCGGCTCATCAACGGCCTCGAGCGCACCACGAGCGGGAGCCTCGTCGTGGACGGCGACGACATCGCCGGGTTCTCCGAGCGCCAGCTGGAGGTCAAGCGCCGCGAGATCGGCATGATCTTCCAGCAGTTCAACCTGTTCCGGTCCCGGACCGTCGCCGGGAACGTCGCCTTCCCCCTGAAGGTCGCCGGCTGGCCACGCCGCGACCGCGACCGCCGCACCGCCGAGCTCCTCGACTACGTGGGCCTCCTCGACCGCGCGCACTCCTACCCCGAACAGCTCTCGGGCGGACAGAAGCAGCGCGTCGCGATCGCCCGGGCCCTGGCGACGTCCCCGAAGATCCTTCTCGCCGACGAGTCGACGTCCGCGCTCGACCCCGAGACCACGTGGGACGTCCTCAAGCTGCTGCGGCGGGTGAACCGCGAGCTCGGGATCACGATCGTCCTGATCACGCACGAGCTGTCGGTGGTCCGCGCGGTCGCGGACCGCGTGGCCGTGCTCGAGAACGGCAAGGTCGCCGAGCAGGGGACGGTCTTCGACATCTTCACGAACCCGCAGGCCGGCGTGACACGGCGCTTCCTCGACACCGTGCTGCACGACCGGCCCAACCCGGCCGACCTGGAGCGGATCCGCGCGAACTTCCCCGGCCGGATCGTCACCGCACGGATCGCCGACGGGCACCGCCTGGGCTCGGTCCTCGCAGGTGCCGGATCGCTCGGTGTGGCGTTCGAGATCGTCTACGGCGGCATCAGCTCGCTGCAGAACCGGTCGTTCGGCTCGATCACGCTCGAGCTGACAGGCCCCGACGACGGGGTGGACACCGTGATCGCCCAGCTCCGGCAGATCACCGAGATCAACGAGGTCACGGACGAGGTGACGGCATGAACGGCAACACGTTCGACTGGGACCACCACGTCCCGCTGCTGCTGGAGAAGGCCGGCGAGACCCTCTACATGGTCAGTCTCACCCTGCTCATCGGCGGCACCCTCGGGCTGCTCCTCGGGCTCGGCCTGTACACGACCAGGGGCAAGGGACTGCTCGCCAACCGCGGCGTCTTCGCCCTGCTGAACCTGCTGGTCAACGTCGTGCGGCCCATCCCGTTCATCATCCTGCTGATCGCCGTCGGCCCCCTCACGCTCTCGCTCGTCGGGCGAACCATCGGCACGACGGCGATGGTCGTGCCGCTGTCCATCGCGTCCACCTTCGGGTTCTCCCGGATCGTCGAGCAGAACCTCGTGAGCATCGACCCGGGCGTGATCGAGGCGGCCCGCGCGACCGGCGCGTCCCGCTGGCGCATCGTCGCGACGGTCCTGGTCCCCGAGGCGCTCGGGCCCCTGGTCCTCGGCTACACGTTCCTGTTCGTGGCGCTCATCGACATGTCCGCCGTCGCCGGCATCGTGGCAGGCGGTGGCCTGGGTGACTTCGCGCTCCAGTGGGGCTACCGGCGCTGGAACTACGAGGTCATCTGGATCACCGTCGGCGTCATCGTCGTCATCGTCCAGATCGCGCAGGCGGTCGGGAACAAGATCTCTCGCGCGGTGCTCCGCCACTGAGCGCGGCCGCAGGGCAGGGGCCCGACGCGGGGACCGCTCGCCGCGCGTCGGGCCCCTGCTCGGGTTCGACTCAGGCCGTGGGTGCGCACTCGACGGCCCGGTCCGGGAGGCCCACGGCGGTCACCGGGTCACCTCGACGTTCGACCGGCGCGGCACGCAGTACCCGGTGCCGCGCACCGTGACCACGAGGTCGTGGCCGACGGCGGCGCGGATGCGCCGGACGTGCACGTCGACCGTGCGGCTGGCGGCACCGACGCCCGAGCCGTGCCAGACGGTCGCGAGGAGCTCCTGCCGGCCGACCACGCGCCCGTCGGCGGTCG
>JAEYXM010000069.1 GCA_023428465.1 Actinomycetes bacterium | reverse complement strand
GAGCTGCTCGGTGGTGACCTCGCCGCGCTCGACGTACCCGAGCTCGACGACGGCGGCGCGCACCGTGATCCCGCGCGCCACCGCGTGCTTGGCGACCTTGGCGGCGGCCTCGTAGCCGATGACCCGGTTCAGCGGGGTGACGATCGACGGCGAGGACTCCGCGTAGGCGCGCGCCCGCTCGACGTTGGCGACGATGCCGGTCACCGCCCGGTCCGCGAGCAGCCGGCTCGCGTTGGCCAGCAGGCGGATCGACTCGAGCAGCGCCTGGCCCATGACCGGGATCTGCACGTTCAGCTCGAACGAGCCGCTCGCCCCGGCCCAGGCCACCGTCGCGTCGTTGCCGACGACGCGCGAGCAGACCATGAGCACGGCCTCGGGGATCACCGGGTTCACCTTGCCGGGCATGATGGACGAGCCCGGCTGCAGGTCGGGCAGCGCGATCTCGGCGAGCCCCGTGTTGGGGCCCGAGCCCATCCAGCGCAAGTCGTTGCAGATCTTCGTCAGGCTCACCGCGATCGTCCGCAGCGCGCCGGAGAGCTCGACGAGCCCGTCGCGCGCGCCCTGCGCCTCGAAGTGGTCGCGCGCCTCGCGCAGCGGCAGGCCGGTGTCCTCGCGCAGCAGGTCGAGGACGGTCGCGGCGAAGCCCGCCGGGGTGTTGATCCCGGTGCCGACGGCCGTCCCGCCGAGCGGCACCTCCGCGGCGCGCGGCAACGCCGCTTCCACGCGCTCGATGCCGTACGCGACCGCCGCCGCGTACCCGCCGAGCTCCTGGCCCAGCGTGACCGGGGTGGCGTCCATGAGGTGCGTGCGGCCCGACTTCACGACCTGCGCGAGCTCGGTCGCCTTGGCGCGCAGCGCCTCCTCGAGGTGCACCAGCGCGGGCACGAGGTCGGCGACCACGGCGGCCGTCGCCGCGACGTGCACCGAGGTCGGGAAGACGTCGTTGGACGACTGCGAGGCGTTGACGTGGTCGTTCGGGTGCACGTCGCGCCCGAGGTGGCGCGCGGCGAGCGTCGCGATCACCTCGTTCGCGTTCATGTTCGACGACGTCCCCGAGCCCGTCTGGTAGACGTCGACCGGGAAGTGCGCGTCGTGCGCACCGTCCGCGACCTCGGCCGCCGCCGCCGCGATGGCCTGGGCGACGTCGTCGGGCAGGACGCCGAGGCGCGCGTTGGCGAGCGCGGCCGCCCGCTTGATCCGGGCGAGTGCCTCGATGTGCCGGCGCTCCAGGCGCGTGCCGGAGATCGGGAAGTTCTCCACGGCCCGCTGCGTCTGTGCCCGGTACAGCGCGTGCGCGGGGACGCGCACCTCGCCCATCGTGTCGTGCTCGATACGGACGTCCGGCTCGCCGGCGGCCACGGCGCCGCTCTCAGATGAGGTCATGGGGCCATGTTTCCACGTCGGAGACATTGACCCGGCCACTGCCGGGATGCCGAGCGGTGAGCGGGCGAGAGTGCGCCGTCGGGCACCCGTGGGGATGCCGGGGACTCCGGCCCATGCCCGTCGGGTGGACCGCGGGCTCAGTCGAGCCCGGCGGCCTCCACCACGCGCACCTGGCCCTCCGCGAGGGCGTACGTCGCGCCGACGACGGCGCACGTGCCCGCGGCGACCGCGTCGCGGATGGTCGTGGAGTAGCTGAGCAGCATGCGGACGGTGTGCCGGACGTGCTCGCGCCCCAGGACCGCGGGGTCCACGTCCGAGCGCAGCGCGGGCGGCGGGCCACCCTCCGAGGGCAGCGCCACGATGCTCGGGATCACGCGGTCGACGACGGCGCGCACGAAACCCTGCGGCATCGCGCCCGTGGTGAGCGCGTCGGCCGCCGCCGCGACCGCGCCGCACGAGTCGTGGCCCAGCACGAGCACGAGTGGCGTGCCCAGGACCTGCACGCCGTACTCCACGGAGCCGAGCACGGTCGTGTCGATGACGTGCCCGGCCGTGCGGACCACGAACAGGTCCCCGAGGCCACGGTCGAAGACGAGCTCGGCCGCGACGCGCGAGTCCGAGCAGCCGAAGACCACCGCGAACGGGTTCTGCGCGACGCTCAGGCGGGCGCGGTGGTCGACGTCCTGCGCGGGGTGCGTCATGGCGCCCTGCACGAACCGCTCGTTGCCCGCGCAGAGCTCGGCCCAGGCCTCGGTGGGTGTCATCGTCATGGGCCCATCCTCACCGAAGTGCGCGCCGTCGGCCGTCCGGTTCCGCGGCCGGGCGACCGCGTCCGCCCGGCGCCGCGACGTCGTCCAGGCCCGCTCCGGTGGCGGGACCGCCCGGCTCGGGTTCCGATAGGTCCTAGGCATCGACGCCACACGGGGGAGGCGCAAGTGCGACGACGCAGCATGGTCCTGGTCCTCGCCCTCGGTGCGTCCGCCGCCGGGCTCAGCGCCTGCGGCAGCGCCGAAGGCCCGCCGGTCCTGACCTGGTACACCAACCCCGACGCCGGTGGGCAGGACGCGATCGCCGTGGCCTGCACCGAGGAGGCCGGTGGCCGGTACCGGATCGAGACGGCCGGCCTGCCCCGTGAGGCGTCCTCGCAGCGCGACCAGCTCGCGCGCCGGCTCGCCGCGCAGGACTCCTCGATCGACCTCATGAGCCTCGACCCGCCGTTCATCCCCGAGTTCGCCAACGCCGGGTTCCTCGCACCGATGCCGGCGGGCCTCGCCCAGCGCGTCGGCGAGGGCGTCGTCCAAGGCGCGCTCGACGGCGCCACGTGGGACGGCGAGCTCGTCACGCTCCCGTTCTGGGCGAACACCCAGCTGCTCTGGTACCGCACGTCCGTGGCCGAGGAGGCGGGGCTCGACCCGTCGCAGCCACTCACCTGGGACCAGATCATGGCGGCCGCGGCGGCCACGGGCACCTACCTCGGCGTCCAGGGCACCCGCGCCGAGTCCCTCACGGTGTGGATCAACGCGCTCGTGGAGGGCGCCGGCGGGCACATCGTCGAGGACCCGGGCGCGGCAGCCGACCAGGTCGAGATCGCGCTCGACACCGACGCCGGGCGCGAGGCCGCGCGGATCCTCTCCGAGATCGGCCGCCAGGGCCTCGGGGGGCCCGGCCTGCCGACCGCCGACGAGAACGCGACGTTCTCGATCTTCCAGGGCGACCGCGGGTCCTTCATGGTCAACTGGCCGTTCGTCTGGCCCGCCATGGTCTCCGCGGTCCAGGCGGGCCAGCTCGACCAGGCCGTGCTCGACGACGTCGGCTGGGCCATGTACCCGGCAACGGTCGAGGGGGCCGAGCCGAGGCCGCCCTACGGCGGGATCAACATCGGTGTCGGTGCGTTCTCCGACCACGTCGACCTCGCCTACGCCGCCGCCGAGTGCATCGTCGACCCCGCCCGCCAGGCCGAGTACTTCATCTCCGACGGCAACCCGCCGTCGGCCACCGCCGCCTACGACGACCCCGCGGTCCAGGAGGCGTTCCCGATGGCGGACCTCATCCGGGCCTCGCTCGAGCAGGCCGCACCCCGTCCCCAGACGCCCTACTACAACGAGGTCTCCGGCGGGCTGCAGGACGCGTTCCACCCGCCGTCGTCGGTCGATCCCGACAGCACACCCCGCGAAGCCGGTGACTTCATCACCGCCGTCCTGAGGGGAGAACGACTCCTATGAGCAGCGCCACCGCACCCGCCCCCGGCAGCCGGACGGCGCGGCCCGCCAAGGACGCCGACGACCCGACCGGCCGGGGCCGGGGTCCAGGCGCCGGACCGCGCGCCGTGCGACGCCCCGCGCGGTCGGACCGTGCCCGGGCCGAGGCCCGCCTGGGCTGGCTCCTCGCCGGGCCCGCGTTCGTCGTCATGCTCGCCGTGACCGCCTACCCGATCCTGCAGGCCGTCTGGGAGTCGCTGTTCAGCTTCCGCCTCACCGCGCCCGACGAGCGCGCGTTCGTCGGCCTCGCCAACTACGGCGTCGTGCTCACCGACGGCGTCTGGTGGGGTGCCCTCGGCGTGACCGCGCTCATCACGGTCGTCACGGTCCTCATCGAGCTCGTCCTGGGGTTCGCCCTCGCCCTCGTCATGCACCGGGCGGTCCAGCGGCTCCGCGGCATCCTGCGGACCGCGATCCTCGTTCCCTACGGGATCATCACGGTCGTCTCCGCGTTCGCGTGGTTCTACGCCTTCGACATCAACTCCGGCTTCATCAACTCCTGGTTCGGCTGGGTGCCCGGCATCGACGACGACCTCAACTGGTTCGCCGGGACCGGCACCAGCCTGTTCGTCATCATCGCCTCGGAGATCTGGAAGACCACGCCCTTCATCTCGCTGCTCCTGCTCGCAGGCCTCGCACAGGTCCCCGGTGAGCTCGAGGAGGCCGCGAAGGTCGACGGCGCCACCTGGTGGCAGAACCTGCGGCGCGTCCTCATCCCGAACATGAAGGCCGCGATCATGGTCGCCGTCCTGTTCCGGGCCCTCGACGCGTTCCGGATCTTCGACAACGTCTTCATCATGACGAACGGCGCCAACGGCACCGAGGTGCTGTCCCTGCTCGCCTACCGCCAGGCGATCGCGCGCCTCGAGATCGGCCTCGGGTCGGCGATCTCCGTGCTGCTGTTCATCTGCGTCGTGGCCATCTGCGTGCTCGCGATCAAGATCTTCAAGGTCGACCTCGCCGGCGCACGGGGCGAGAAGTGATGGGCTCGAACGGAGGAGGTCGGCCGTGGGTGCGCTGACGACGAAGCAGAAGGTGTGGTGGGGCGCCATCACCGTGGCGGTGCTCGTCTACGCCCTGTTCCCGGTGCTCTCGGTCGTCGTCACGAGCTTCAAGCTCCCGAGCGACCTCAACTCGGGCGAGTTCCTGCCCGCGCAGTGGACCTGGACGAACTACGAGCAGATCCTCGTCGGCAACGCGCAGGAGCTCTTCCTGTCCTCGCTGCGCAACTCCATCGGCATCTCGCTCATCGCGACCGCCATCGCCGTGGTCCTTGCCACGCTCGCGGCCTACGCGATCGCGCGCATCGACTTCCCGGGCAAGAAGGTCGTCCTCACCACCGCGCTCGGCGTCTCGATCTTCCCCGTGATCTCGATCGTGACGCCCCTGTTCAACGTGTGGCGCGCCATCGGGCTGTACGACACGTGGCTCGGGCTGATCATCCCGTACCTGTCGCTCACGCTGCCGATCTCCATCTGGACGCTCGCCGCGTTCTTCCGGCAGATCCCCTGGGAGCTCGAGCAGGCCGCGCAGGTCGACGGCGCCACCGCGTGGCAGGCGTTCCGCAAGGCGATCGTCCCGCTCGCCGCGCCCGGGGTGTTCACGACGGCGCTCATCGCGTTCTTCATCGCCTGGAACGACTTCGTCTACGGCATCTCGCTCACGTCCACCGAGCGCGCGCGGCCCGTGCCGGCGGCGCTCGCGTTCTTCACCGGCGCCTCGCAGTTCGAGGAGCCCACCGGGTCCATCTCGGCCGCGGCGGTCGTCGTGACCATTCCCGTCGTCGTCCTCGTCCTGGCGTTCCAGCGCCAGATCGTCGCCGGGCTCACCCAGGGCGCCGTCAAGGGCTGAGCCCGCTCACCGCAAGGGAGACAACCATGGCCTCGATAGTCCTGCGGGACGTCGTCAAGGAGTACGGCGACGGGTTCCTCGCCGTGAAGGGCGTCAGCCTCGACATCAAGGACGGCGAGTTCGTCATCCTCGTCGGGCCGTCCGGGTGCGGTAAGTCCACGCTGCTGCGGATGATCGTGGGGCTCGAGGACATCACCGACGGCGACCTCGAGATCGACGGCACGCGCGTCAACGACAAGGCGCCCCGCGACCGGAACCTCGCGATGGTCTTCCAGAACTACGCGCTCTACCCGCACCTGACGGTCTACGAGAACATCGCGTTCCCGCTGCGCCTGACGAAGGGCGCGGTGCCCGAGGAGGAGATCCGCGACCGCGTCGAGCGGGCCGCGGCGACCCTCGAGCTCGGTGAGCACCTCCAGCGCAAGCCCGCGAACCTCTCCGGCGGCCAGCGCCAGCGCGTCGCGATGGGCCGTGCGATCGTGCGGGAGGCCTCCGCGTTCCTCTTCGACGAGCCGCTGTCGAACCTCGACGCGAAGCTCCGCGGGCAGATGCGTACCGAGATCGCGCGCATCCAGCGGCGGCTCGGCACCACCACGGTGTACGTCACGCACGACCAGACCGAGGCGATGACGCTCGGCGACCGGGTCGCCGTCCTGCGCCGCGGCGAGCTGCAGCAGGTCTCCTCCCCGCGGGGGCTGTACGAGCAGCCGACGAACCTGTTCGTGGCCGGGTTCATCGGGTCGCCACCCATGAACTTCCTGCCCGGTCGGGTCGCCGACGGCGTGCTGCACCTGCCGGTCGTGGACGTCCCGCTCGACGAGCGGCTCACCGCGGCCGTCGGGGACCGGTCGCTGGTGATCGTCGGCATCCGGCCCGAGCACGTCGAGGACGCGAGCCTCCTCGAGGAGGACAAGGCCGCCTCGGGAGTGCGGTTCGAGGTCGACGTCGACGTCACCGAGTGGCTCGGTGCCGAGCTGTACGCGTACGTGCCGTTCGAGACCGACTCCGACGTCGCGTCGAAGCTCGAGGAGCTCGACCGGGACCTCGACGGCGAGGGCATGCGCACGCAGATGGTCGCGGTGCTGAATGCGGAGAGCACCGTGCGCGACGGCGACCGCGCCGAGCTCTGGTTCGACCCGGCGCGGCTCATGGTGTTCGACCCCGAGACCGGCAGCAACCTCACCCGCGACGAGGGCGAGGCGAAGCACATCGACGAGGCCAACGAGAAGGCGCGCAAGACGTCGCTCGAGCGGGCCCGACGCGCGGCCTGAGCGCCACGTGGTTCACGGGCGCGTCGGCGTGCCTCGTCCTGCGTCGACCGGGCCGATAGGGTCGCGATCGTGGTCCGGCATCGTCGTCGAGCGGGCGCGCGCGTCAGCGTCGTGCCGGCCCTCGCGATCCTTGCGTCGATCGGGCTCGCGGGGAC
>JAEYXM010000050.1 GCA_023428465.1 Actinomycetes bacterium | reverse complement strand
ACCGGAACTCGTGCGCGAGCTCGACCTCGACGGGGATCCGGCACCAGTGCTCGATCGCGTACTTCGCGACCTGACCGGCGTACGCCGCGGTGCCGCACGCGACGACGATGATCTTGTCGATCTGGCGGAGCACGGCCTCGTCGACGCGGATCTCGTCGAGCGTGAGGCGCCCGCCCGTCGACAGGCGCCCCAGCAGGGTGTCCGCGACGGCCTGCGGCTGGTCGTGGATCTCCTTGTCCATGAAGGAGCGGAAGCCGCCCTTCTCGGCGGCGGCCGCGTCCCAGTCCACGGTGTAGCGCTTGGCATCGACCGGGGTGCCGTCGTTGTCGGTGACCGTGACCGACGTCGGCGTGATGGTGACGACCTGGTCCTGGCCCAGCTCGAGCGCCTCACGCGTGTACGCGATGAACGCCGCGACGTCGGACCCGAGGAAGTTCTCGCCCTCGCCGATGCCGACGACCAGGGGCGAGTCGTGCCGGGTGCCCACGACGACGTCGGGCGAGTCGGCCTGCACCGCCAGGAGCGTGAAGGTGCCGCGCAGGCGGGGCGCGACGGCGCGCATGGCCTCCGTGAGGTCGCCCGTGCGGGCGTGCTCGGCGGCGAGGAGGTGCGCGACGACCTCGGTGTCCGTCTCGCTGACCATGCGCACGCCCGAGGCCTCGACCTCGGCGCGCAGGGCCGAGAAGTTCTCGATGATCCCGTTGTGGATGACGGCGAGGCGGCCGTCCGCCGACACGTGCGGGTGCGCGTTGGCGTCCGTGGGCGCGCCGTGCGTCGCCCACCGCGTGTGCCCGATGGCGGCCGTCGCCGCGGGCAGGGGTGCCGCGTCCAGGGCCTCGGCGAGGTTGCCGAGCTTCCCGGCACGCTTCGCGGTGATCAGCTGGGGCGTCCCGGGGGCGACCAGGGCGACGCCCGCCGAGTCGTACCCCCGGTACTCGAGGCGCTTGAGGCCGCCCATGACGACCTCGAGCGGACGCCCGCTCGCCTCACCGGCACCGACGTATCCGACGATTCCACACATGGGGGCGAGTCTAGACGGGCGCCCCCGCGCCGCCGGACCGCGCACCTGCGGCAGACTGTCGCCGTGGCCGACATCCCCACCCCGTACGTGGATCTCGACCGACAGGCGTGGAGTCGGCTGTCGGCGGCCACACCCCTCCCCCTGACGGACGCCGACGTGACGCGCCTGCGCGGCCTCGGGGACCCGATCGACCTGGCCGAGGTGGACGCGGTCTACCGGCCCCTGTCACGGCTGCTCAACCTGTACGTGAACGCGACCGCGGGCCTGCACGACGCGACGACGACGTTCCTCGGCGAGCGGGACGCGCGCACGCCCTACGTCATCGGGATCGCGGGCTCCGTGGCCGTGGGTAAATCGACGACGGCGCGCGTGCTGCGCGAGCTCCTCGCGCGCTGGCCGGAGACGCCGCGCGTCGAGCTCATCACGACCGACGGGTTCCTGTACCCCAACGCCGAGCTCGGGCGCCGCGGGCTGATGGAGCGCAAGGGTTTCCCGGAGTCCTACGACCGGCGGGCGCTGCTGCGCTTCCTCGCGGCGATCAAGGCGGGGCGCGACCGCGTCCGCGCGCCCCTGTACTCACACCTGACGTACGACATCGTGCCCGGGCAGCACGTCGAGGTGTGCCGCCCGGACGTGCTGATCGTCGAGGGCCTGAACGTGCTGCAGCCCGCCCACCCGAAGGCGGCGGGCGAGTCGAGCCTCGCCGTGAGCGACTACTTCGACTTCTCCATCTACGTCGACGCGCGCGCCGACGACGTCCGCCAGTGGTACGTCGACCGCTTCCTGTCGCTGCGGCAGACGGCATTCGCACAGCCGGAGTCGTACTTCCGCCGCTACGCGACCTTGTCCGACGACGAGGCGACCGCCCAGGCGTGCCGGATCTGGGACGCGATCAACGCCCCCAACCTCGAGCAGAACATCCTCCCGACGCGCGGCCGCGCAACCCTGGTCCTGCGCAAGGGCCCGGACCACGCGGTCCAACGCGTCCGCCTCCGCAAGCTCTGACCCCGACCGCGGCACCCCACCCACCCCCTCCCTCTCGCCAAAGTGGTACCGAACGGGTCAGTTACGTTCCACTGTGGTACCGAGCTGCACACCTGGGTACCACTTTGGCCGCGGGGTGAGCGGCCGGGGGTGAGCGGCCGGGGGGTGAGCGGCCGCGGGGGATGAGGGGCCGCTCGGGGTGGGTCAGACGGCGTCGGCCGCCGATGTCGTCACGTGGGCCGGCTGGGACTGGGGGGCAGGACCGGGGGCCGGGGTGACGGCGGCGCCGTCGTCGAGTCGCCCCCGGCGCCGCCCGAACCAGGCGAGCACCTGGTCGACGACGACCCCGAGGATCAGGCCGCCCATGACCCCGACGGCGACCGCGAGCAGCGGGTGGTCGCCCAGCCACACGCCGGCCCCGATGCCGAGCATCACGGAGTAGACGGACCAGCTGATCGCGGCGATCACCGCAAGGCCGGTGAACCGCACCCGCGGGTACCCGGTCGTGCCGGCGGTCATGTTCACCGCGACGCGTCCGATCGGGATGTACCGCGCGGCGATGATGAAGGACGCCCCCCGCTGCCGCAGGGCACGCTCCGCCCAGTCGATGGACTTCTGCGCCCGCGCGCTCTGCATGATGCGCATCCTGCGCACGGGGATGCGTCTGCCGATGGAGTAGGCGATCTGGTCCCCGCTGAAGGCGCCCGCTGCGGCACAGGCCCCGAGGATCCAGAAGTCGACCGAGCCGGTGGCCGCGAACAGCGCCGCGAGCGCGATGATCACCGACTCGCTGGGGATGGGCGGGAAGAACCCGTCGATCGTCGCGAAGAGGTAGACCGCGAGGAAGACCCAGGGCGTGCCGACGAGGGCCAACGCCCAGTCGTTGAACGCCATCATGAGGTCCGCCACGCCACTGCCTCTCCCCGGGGACGCCGGTGCGACGGCCGCTACCGCCACCGTAGGCCACGCCCCTGCACCAACCATATGGGGGTCTCCCCCCAGCGCACCCCGGAACCGCCCCGGATGGCGCAGCGCACAGGGTGCGGCGGGCGCGCCGACGACGCCGTCAGGGCAGTTCGAAGCCGAGTGCGTGCGCCGCGCGGTCGGGGGCGGCGTCGTACGCCCAGAGGGCGGCATTGCGGTCCATGACGAGCGAGCGCAGGTGGGCGACGTCGACGTAGAGCCGCCCGGCGAGGTGATCCGTCTCGTGCTGCACGATCCGCGCGGGCCACCCGGCGAGGACCTCGTCGACGTCGGCGCCGCGCTCGTCGGTCGCGACCAGCCGGACGCTGCGCCACCGTGGCGTCACGGCCTGCCAGCCGGGCACGCTCAGGCACCCCTCGTAGAAGGAGACGCGCTCCTCGCCGGCCGGCTCGTACGTGGGGTTCACGACGACGCGGAACGCCAGGGCGGTCCGCTCGCGGACGCGCGCGACGTCGTCGTCCAGGGCACCCGGGTCCTCCAGGACTGCGAGCGCGAGGCCCAGGCCGATCTGGGGCGCGGCCAGGCCGACGCCGGGGGCCTCGCGCATCGTGACGCGCATGCCCTCGACGAGGGGCGTGAGCAGGTCGTCCAGGCCGCCTTCGTAGCGGGCGGCCGGCTGCCGGAGCACGGGGTGCCCGGCGGCGACGATCGGCCACGGTGGCGGGGTGTCGAGGAGGCGCTGGACGGCCTCCCGCAGGGGCGTCACAGGGCGAGGCGCTCGCGGACGACGTCGGCGAGCTCGTGGGCGACCTTCTCCGCGACGTCGATCTCGGCTGCCTCGACCATGACGCGCACGACCGGCTCCGTCCCGGAGGGGCGCAGCAGCACGCGTCCGGAGCCGCCGAGCAGGCCCTCCGCCGCGGCGACGGCCTCCTGCAGCCCCTCGTCCGAGCCTGCCCGGGTCCGGTCGACGCCCGACACGTTCACGAGGATCTGGGGCAGCTTCGCGACGCCGCCGGCGAGTTCCGCGAGCGTCCGGCCGGTCTCCATCATCCGCGCCGCGAGCTGCAGCGCCGTGAGCACACCGTCGCCGGTGGTCGCGTGCCGCGCGATGACGAGGTGCCCGGACTGCTCGCCGCCGAGGCCGTAGCCGCCGTTGCGCATCGCCTCGAGCACGTACCGGTCCCCGACGTTCGTGACGAGCGTGCGGATGCCGGCGGCTTCCATCGCGAGCGTGAGGCCCAGGTTGCTCATCACGGTCGTGACCAGCGTGTCCGCCGCGAGCTCGCCGCGGTCGCGGAGCGCGACCGCGAGGATGCCCATGATCTGGTCGCCGTCGACGATCCCGCCGGCCGCGTCGACGGCGAGGCAGCGGTCCGCGTCCCCGTCGAACGCGACGCCCAGGTCCGCGCCGGCCGCGACGACGGCGGCGCGCAGCGGCTCCATGTGCGTGGAGCCGCACTTCTCGTTGATGTTGCGACCGTCCGGCGAGGCGTTGATGACGACGACGTCGGCGCCCGCGGCGCGCAGCGTGCTCGGCCCGACGGAGCTCGCGGCGCCGTTGGCGCAGTCCACGGCGATGCGCAGGCCCGTGAGCCCGGCGCCGGCGACGGACTCCGGCAGGGTCTCGATGAGGTGCGCGACGTAGAGCTCCTCGGCGATGCCGGGGTCGGCGTTGACCCGGCCGACGGCCGCGCCGACGGGCCGTTCCCACGGCTCGCCCATGCGCTGCTCGATGGCGTCCTCGACGTCGTCGGGCAACTTGTGGCCGCCGCGCGTGAAGAACTTGATCCCGTTGTCGGGCATGGGGTTGTGGGACGCCGAGAGCATGACGCCCAGGTCCGCGCCGAGGGCCCCGGTGAGGTACGCGACGCCGGGCGTCGGCAGGACGCCCACGTCGATGACGTCGACGCCCGCACTCGCGAGGCCGGCGATGACGGCGGCGGAGAGGAACTCCCCGGAGGCCCGGGGATCACGTCCGACGACAGCTCGCGGCCGATGACCCTGGAAGGCCCCGGACGCACCCAGGACGTGTGCCGCCGCGACGGACACGTCGAGTGCGAGCTCGGCGGTCACCTCCCGGTTGGCCATGCCCCGGACACCGTCGGTTCCGAACAACCGCCCCATCAGACCTCCTCGTCGTGCACCGACTGTTCCACACCTGACCTGCCGCCGCCCGTACCCTCCCCGGGCGGGCCGGAAAAGGCCGCGGCCCCGATGGCCGAGCCATCGGGGCCGTACGGCGGCTGACTGATCAGCGCTTGGAGTACTGGGGCGCCTTGCGCGCCTTCTTCAGACCGGCCTTCTTGCGCTCGACGACGCGGGGGTCGCGGGTCAGGAAGCCGGCCTTCTTCAGGGCGGGGCGGTTGTGCTCGGCGTCGATCACGTTGAGCGCGCGCGCGATGCCCAGGCGCAGGGCACCGGCCTGGCCGGTGACGCCGCCGCCGTTGATGCGCGCGATGACGTCGAAGCGACCCTCGACGTCGACGAGCTTCAGCGGGCTGTTGACCAGCTGCTGGTGGACCTTGTTCGGGAAGTAGTCCTCCAGCGTGCGGCCGTTGATGCGCCACTGCCCGGTGCCGGGCACCAGACGGACGCGGGCCACGGCCTCCTTGCGGCGGCCCAGGGCCTGGCCGGGGGCCGTCAGGGACGCCCCGCGGCCGGCGGGTGCCGCCGACTCGGAGGTGTAGCTGCTGGGCGTCTCGTCGCTCTCGTACTCGACAGTGGTCTCGGCCACGTGTTCCTCGCGTCCTGTGTGGTGGTCGTCAGCGGCCGAGGGCTACTGCGCGACCTGGGTGATCTCGAAGGGCTGGGGCTTCTGCGCGGTGTGCGGGTGCTCCGGCCCGGCGTAGACCTTGAGCTTGCGCAGCTGGTTGCGGCCGAGCGTCGTCTTGGGGAGCATGCCGCGCACAGCGGTCTCGATGACGCGCTCGGGACGCTTCTCGAGGAGGTCGCCCACGACGACGGCGCGCAGGCCACCGGGGTACCCGGAGTGGCGGTACGCCAGCTTGCTCGTGCGCTTGTTCCCGGTGAGCGCGACCTTGCTCGCGTTGATGACGACGACGAAGTCGCCGCCGTCCACGTGCGGGGCGAAGGTCGCCTTGTGCTTGCCACGGAGCAGCGTGGCGACCTGCGCGGCGAGCCGGCCCAGGACGACGTCGGTGGCGTCGATCACGTGCCAGGTCGCGGCGACGTCGCCGGGCTTCGGGGTGTACGTGCGCACGGTCGTAGCCTCTGTCTCGTGTAGCTGATGGGGTCTCGACCCCTCGACGTGCGGGGATCGGGTGCGTCGCGGTCGTCCCGTGCGGCTCGCGGTCAAGCGGGCGCGCCGATAGGACGCACAACGACATGCCAGGGTACCTGCGTGCTGCGGGAAGGGTCAAAACGCGACGTCAGCGCACCCGGTCGACCCGGGCCACGTCCCACACGGGCCCGGGAGTCTCCACGACCTGGCCGTCGGACCCGAACACCAGGAAGCGGTCGAAGGTCCGGGCGAACCAACGGTCGTGCGTCACGGCGAGCACGGCCCCCTGGAATGCGGCGAGCCCACGCTCGAGCGCCTCGGCGGAGTGCAGGTCCAGGTTGTCGGTCGGCTCGTCGAGCAGCAGGAGCGTCGCGCCCGAGAGCTCGAGCAGCAGGATCTGGAGCCGCGCCTGCTGGCCGCCGGAGAGCGTCCCGTAGCGCTGATCGGCCGCGGCGACGAGCTCGTAGCGGTCCAGCGCACGGCTCGCGGCGTCGCGCGGCAGCCCCGCCCGGGTGCCCTCCCCACGGTGCAGGATCTCCAGGAGCGTGCGGTCCGCGAGCTCGGGGTGGGTGTCGTTCTGCGCGAACCAGCCCGGCCGCACGCGCGACCCGAGCGTCACGCGGCCGGTGTGCCGGACCGGCGTGACGCGCGACGGGTCGACGGGCGCGTGCTCGGCGTCTGGGTCGGTGCCGCCCGCGGCCAGGAGCCGCAGGAAGTGCGTCTTGCCGGAGCCGTTGGAGCCGAGCACCGCGACGCGCTCCCCGAACCAGACCTCGACGTCGAACGGCTTCATGAGGCCGGTCAGCTCCAGCCGCTCCGCGACGACGGCGCGCTTGGCGGTCCGGCCGCCGACGAGGCGAACGGTCACCTGCTGCTCCTTGGTCGCAGCCTGCGGCGGGCCGGCCTCCTCGAACTTGCGCAGGCGCGTCTGGGCCGCCTGGTAGCGCGAGGCCAGGCCGTCGTTGAAGGCGGCCTTGGAGCGCAGGGTCACGACGAGCTCGCGGAGCTTCGCGTGCTCCTCGTCCCACCGCCGGGTGAGCTCCTCGAGTCGCTCCATGCGCTCGCGCCGCGCCTGCCCGAAGCTCGCGA
Source organism: Actinomycetes bacterium (assembly GCA_023428465.1). GTDB lineage: Bacteria > Actinomycetota > Actinomycetes > Actinomycetales > Cellulomonadaceae > Actinotalea. The sequence continues at coordinate 2,412 of JAEYXM010000050.1, read as the reverse complement.
AGCCGCCACCGTGCACCCAGAGGGTCGATCCGGCCGCACCGGGCTCGAGGCTCGCCACGTGGGTCGCCGTCCGCGCGAGCAGCTCGCGGTCGTGGCTGACGAAAAGCACCGTCTTGCCGCACGCGGCCAGCCGGGTCTCGAGCCACCGCTTGGTCGGCACGTCGAGGAAGTTGTCGGGCTCGTCCAGGAGCAGCACCTCGTCCGGGCCGCGCAGCAGGGCCTCGAGGACCAGCCGCTTCTGCTCGCCCCCGGACAGCGTGCGCACCTCGCGGTACTGCGCGCGCTCGAAGGGCACGGACAGGACGGCGTCGGTCACGGCGTCCCAGCCGACCTCCGCCTCGTAGCCGCCGACGTCGGCCCATTCGGCGAGCGCGTGCGCGTACCGCATCTGGGTGGGCTCGTCGTCGGTCGTCATCATCGCGATCTCCGACGCGGCGAGCTCGACGGCGGCGTCCCGCACGGCGTGCGGCGCGAGCGAGGCGAGGAGGTCGCGGACGCTGCGGTCGTCATCGATGCGGCCGACGAACTGGCGCATGACGCCGAGGCCCCCGCTGCGGACGACGGCGCCCGAGTGGGGCTGCAGGTCACCGGCCACGATGCGCAGGAGCGTCGTCTTGCCGGCGCCGTTCGGACCGACCAGGGCCGTGCGGGCACCTTCGCCGACCCGCAGCTGGATCCCGCTCAGGAGGGAGCGGCCGTCGGGCAGGTCGTACCCGACGTCGTTGATCTCGAGGTGGCCCACGGTGGGCAAGTGTGCGCGGCCGATGCGCAGCAGGGCGAATCGAAAGTCCGGGGCGGGCCGGGCCGGGCTACTCGCCGGCGTCCTGCGCGCGGTCCGCCGCCTCGTCGCCTGCGGTCCCGTTCGCGTCGTCGTCGCCGCAGCCGCAGCCCGCCGCCTCGGCAGTGGTCCGGCGCGCCCGGGTGACGTCCGCGCGGGCGGCGAGCTCGGCGTCGGGCGGGAAGACGACCTGCTCGAGGGTGAGGCCCTGCGCCGGCGCGACCGGCGCCACGCGTTCACCCGCCGCGAGGAGCTCGCCCGGCCAGCCGACGTCGCGTCGGCCCTCCCCCACCGCGAGCAGCCCGCCGACGATCGAGCGCACCATCGAGTGACAGAACGCATCGGCCTCGATCGTCACCGTCACGAGCCCGGCGTCGGCTCCGTCGGCGGGCCGTGCGACATCCAGCCCGAGCACCGTGCGGATCGTCGTCGCCCCGGGGCGAGGCCTGCAGTACGCGGCGAAGTCGTGCAGCCCGACGAGCGGGCGCGCGGCCTCGTGCATCGCGGCCGCGGCGAGCGGGACCCGGTGGCGCAGCACCGCCGCGCGCCGCAGCGGGTCCACGGTCACGGGATCGTCCGCGACGCGGTAGACGTAGCGGCGGCTCAGCGGGGAGAACCGCGCGTCGAACCCGGCCGGCGCCTCCGTGGCCGCGTGCACGACGACGTCGGCCGGCAGCACACCGGCGAGCCGCCGCACGAGCACCTGCCCGGGCGTCCCGTCGATGCGCCCGACGACGGCGCGCCACACGTCCCGGTCCACGTCCACGTGCGCGACCTGGCGCCGCGCGTGCACGCCCGCGTCGGTGCGGCCCGCGACCGTGAGCCTCGGCTCGGGGATGCGCAGAACCGTCCCCAGCGCGGCCTCGAGCGTGCCCTGCACGGTGCGCAGCCCGGGCTGACGCGCCCACCCTGCGAAGTCCGCGCCGTCGTACCCCAGGTCGAGGCGCACCCTGATCGTGCTCACGGGGGCCCACGCTACCGAGCAGAGGGCACGCGCAGCGCCCGCGGTGCACCATGGTGCCGAGGACCAGCGGCGTCGCCGCGCCGGTCCGCCGGGTCACGCGGGAGGCCGACGGTGGAGCACGACGACCTGCGGGCCGACCGGACGCCCGGCGTGCCGGGCCGGCGCACGCTCGCGGTCGACTGCGGCGGCGGTGGGATCAAGGCGTCGGTGCTCGACGCCGCCGGCACCATGCACGTCCCGCCCGTGCGCGTCCCGACGCCGTACCCGCTCCCGCCCGACCGCCTCGTGGACACCGTCCGCGAGCTGGCCGCCGGGCTGCCGCACGCGGACCGCGCCACCGTCGGGATGCCGGGGATGATCCGGCACGGCGTCGTCGTCGCGACTCCGCACTACGTGACGCGCCACGGGCCGCGCACGGCGGTCGACCCGGATCTCGTCGTGGCGTGGGCGGGGTGCGACGTGCGCGCGATGCTCGAGTCCGGCCTGGGCGTGCCGACCATCGTGCTGAACGACGCCGAGGTGCACGGCGCGGGCGTGGTCTCCGGGACGGGGCTGGAGCTGGTGCTGACGCTCGGCACGGGGCTCGGGTCGGCGCTGTTCGACGGCGGGGCGATCGCGCCGCACCTGGAGCTGTCGCACGCGCCGGTGCGCCGCGCGGTGACGTACGACG
>JAEYXM010000046.1 GCA_023428465.1 Actinomycetes bacterium | reverse complement strand
GCCCTTGCCGGAACCCATGCGGGTCTCGGCGGGCTTCTTCGTGATGGGGCGGTCCGGGTAGATGTTGATCCAGACCTTGCCGCCACGCTTGATGTGGCGCGTCATCGCGATACGCGCGGCCTCGATCTGCCGGTTGGTGACGTAGGCGGGCTCGAGAGCCTGGATGCCGAAGTCACCGAAGGCGATCGCGGTGCCGCCCGTGGCCGCACCCGAACGACCCGGGTGGTGCTGCTTGCGGTGCTTGACCCTGCGCGGGATGAGCATGATCAGGCCTCCGTTCCGCTCTCAGGGGTGGCCTCGGCGGCGGGGGCCGTCTCGGTCACCTCAGCAGGAGCCTCCGTCCGCTCGCGGCGGCCACGACCACCGCGGTCACCGCGGTCACCGCGGTCCGGACGGTCCGACCGCGGGCCGCGCGGGGCCCGGGGGGCCTGCGTCGCCTGCTCGCGGGCGAACTCCTTCTCGGTCATGTCGCCCTTGTAGATCCAGACCTTCACGCCGATCTGGCCGAAGGTGGTCCGGGCCTCGAACGTGCCGAAGTCGATGTTCGCGCGCAGCGTGTGCAGCGGCACACGACCCTCGCGGTAGAACTCCGACCGGCTCATCTCGGCGCCGCCCAGACGGCCGGCGCACTGCACCCGGACGCCCTTCGCGCCGGCGCGCTGCGCGGACTGCATGCCCTTGCGCATGGCGCGACGGAACGAGACACGGCTCGCGAGCTGCTCGGCGATGCCCTGGGCGACCAGCTGTGCCTCGAGCTCGGCGTTCTTGACCTCGAGGATGTTCAGCTGGACCTGCTTGCCCGTGAGCTTCTCGAGCTCGCCGCGGATGCGGTCGGCCTCGGCACCACGACGCCCGATGACGATGCCGGGACGCGCGGTGTGGATGTCGACGCGGACGCGGTCACGCGTGCGCTCGATCTCGACCTTGGCGATGCCGGCGCGCTCGAGGCCCGTGGACATGAGCTTGCGGATCTGCACGTCCTCGCGAACGTAGTCGCGGTAGCGCTGCCCGGGCTTGGTGCTGTCGGCGAACCAGCGCGACCGGTGGTCGGTGGTGATCCCGAGGCGGTACCCGTGCGGGTTGACCTTCTGTCCCACTAGCGGGTCCTTCCCTTCTTGGTCGACTGGGGTGCAGCCGCGGCCGCAGCCGGCTTCGGAGCCGGGGCGACGACGACCGTGATGTGGCTCGTGCGCTTGAGGATCCGCGAGGCACGCCCCTGGGCGCGCGGCCGGAACCGCTTGAGCGTCGGGCCCTCGTCGACGAACGCCTCGCGGACGACCAGCGAGCCGGCGTCGAACGCCTCGCCCGCCCGGTCCGCCTTGACGCGCGCGTTCGCGATGGCGCTCTCGACGACCTTGCGGACCGGCTCGCCCGCGGCCTGCGGGGCGAACTTGAGGGTCGCGACCGCCTGCTGGGCCTGCTTGCCACGGATCAGGTCCACGACGCGCCGGGCCTTCTGGGGCGTGACACGGACGAACCGCGCCTGCGCCTTGGCTTCCATTGCTGTCCTGCCTTCTGTATCGGGGCTCCGCCGGTCAGCGCCGGCGGGCCTTCCGGTCGTCCTTCTCGTGGCCGCGGAACGTCCGCGTCGGGGCGAACTCGCCCAGCTTGTGGCCCACCATCGACTCGGTGACGAACACCGGGACGTGCTTGCGCCCGTCGTGCACGGCGAACGTGTGGCCGAGGAACTCAGGCGTGATCATCGACCGGCGGGACCAGGTCTTGATGACGGTCTTGGCGCCCTTCTCGTTCAGCGCGTCCACCTTCTTGCGCAGGTGGTCGTCGACGAAGGGGCCCTTCTTCAGGCTGCGTGGCATGGGTTGGCTCCTTCTCAGCGCTTCTTGCCGGTGCGGCGACGGCGGACGATCAGCGCGTCGCTGGGCTTGTTCGGGTGACGGGTACGGCCCTCAGGCTGACCCCACGGGGTCACGGGGTTACGACCACCGGAGGTCTTGCCCTCACCACCACCGTGCGGGTGGTCCACCGGGTTCATGGCGACACCACGCACCGTGGGCTTCTTGCCCTTCCAGCGCATGCGGCCGGCCTTGCCCCAGTTGATGTTGGACTGCTCGGCGTTGCCGACCTCACCCACCGTGGCGCGGCAGCGCACGTCGACATTGCGGATCTCGCCGGACGGCATGCGGAGCTGCGCGAAGCGCCCCTCCTTGGCCACGAGCTGCACCGACGCACCAGCCGAGCGGGCGATCTTCGCGCCGCCGCCGGGCCGAAGCTCGATGGCGTGCACGACGGTACCCGTCGGGATGTTGCGCAGCGGCAGGTTGTTGCCCGGCTTGATGTCGGCCCCGGGGCCGTTCTCCACCATGTCGCCCTGCGAGAGCTTGTTCGGCGCGAGGATGTAGCGCTTCTCGCCGTCGGCGTAGTGCAGGAGCGCGATGCGCGCGGTGCGGTTCGGGTCGTACTCGATGTGCGCGACCTTGGCGGGCACGCCGTCCTTGTCGTGACGACGGAAGTCGATCAGCCGGTACTGGCGCTTGTGGCCACCACCGATGTGACGCGTCGTGATGCGGCCGGCGCTGTTGCGGCCACCGCTCTTCGGCAGCGGGCGCACGAGCGACTTCTCGGGCTCGCTACGCGTGATCTCGACGAAGTCGGCCACGCTCGAGCCACGGCGGCCCGGCGTCGTCGGCTTGTACTTGCGGATTCCCATGTCAGGTCAGTCCTTGGTCTCGTCGCCGGTCAGCCGACCGGTCCCCCGAAGATGTCGATGGTGCCCTCGCGCAGGGTGACGATCGCGCGCTTGACGTCCTTGCGACGGCCGATGCCGAAGCGAGTACGCCGGGCCTTGCCCTTGCGGTTGATCGTGTTGACCGACTCGACCTTGACGCCGAACACCTGCTCCACAGCGATCTTGATCTCGGTCTTGTTCGACCGGGGGTCCACGATGAACGTGTACTTCCCCTCGTCGAGCAGCGAGTAGCTCTTCTCCGACACCACGGGCGCGATCAGCACGTCGCGCGGGTCCTTGTTGAGGGTGGTCACTTGCTCTCCTCCGCCTCGAGCTCGGACGCCTCGCCGGACGTCGCAACCGCCTTGGCGCTGCGGCCGGTCGGACGGGCCAGGAACGCCTCGAGCGCGCCCCGCGTGAACACGACGTCGTCCGAGATCAGCACGTCGTACGTGTTGAGCTGGTCGGCGGTGAGCACGTGGACCTGCTCGAGGTTGCGCAGCGACTTGGAGCTCGTGACGTCGTCCCGCTCGAGGACCACGAGCACGTGGCGCCGGTCGGTCAGCGCGGCGAGCATCGCCACGGCCGACTTGGTGGACGGCTCCGAGTTCGCGTCGAAGAAGCCGGCCACCACGTGGACGCGCCCGGCACGGGCCCGGTCGGAGAGGGCCCCGCGCAGGGCGGCGGCCTTCATCTTCTTGGGCGTGCGCTGGCTGTAGTCGCGCGGCTTCGGGCCATGCACGACGCCGCCACCGGTGAACTGCGGTGCGCGGGTCGAGCCCTGACGGGCGCGGCCGGTGCCCTTCTGGCGGTACGGCTTCTTGCCACCACCGGAGACCTCACCGCGACGCTTGGTCGAGTGGGTGCCCTGGCGGGCGGCGGCCATCTGCGCGACGACCACCTGGTGGATCAGCGGCACGTTGGTCTGGACGTCGAACACCTCGGCAGGCAGGTCGGCGGTGCCGGCCTTCTTGCCCGAGGCGTCGATCACGTCGACGGTCAGCGTGGTCATGTCACGCCCCCTTCACGGCGGAGCGCACAACGACGATGCCGCCCTTGGGACCCGGGACGGCGCCCTTGACGAGCAGCAGGCCCTTCTCGGCGTCGACCGCGTGCACGGTCAGGTTCTGGGTGGTCTTGGTCGCGTGGCCCATGCGACCGGCCATGCGCAGGCCCTTGAAGACCCGGGACGGCGTCGCAGCGGCGCCGATCGAGCCAGGCTTGCGGTGGTTGCGGTGCGCGCCGTGCGATGCGCTCACGCCCTTGAAGCCGTGACGCTTCATCACACCGGCGAAGCCCTTGCCCTTCGTGGTGCCGACGACGTCGACCGTCTGCCCGGCGGTGAACACCTCAGCGGTGAGCTCCTGCCCGAGCTTGTACTCCCCGGCGTCCGGCGTGCGGATCTCGGCGAGGTGACGGCGCGGCGTGACGCCGGCCTTCTCGAAGTGGCCCTTGAGCGGCTGCGTGACCTTGCGCGGGTCGATCTGGCCGTGGGCGATCTGGACGGCGCTGTAGCCGTCGGTCTCCTCGGTACGGACCTGGGTCACCACGTTGGTGCCGACCTGCAGGACGGTGACCGGGACCAGCCGGCCCGCCTCGTCCCACACCTGGGTCATCCCGAGCTTGGTGCTCAGCACGGCCGTGACCGGCCGCGCGTTCTGGGGAAGTGTCGTCATCGTGGTCCTCAGAGCTTGATCTCGATGTTCACGTCCGCCGGCAGGTCGAGTCGCATGAGCGAGTCCACCGCCTTCGGCGTGGGGTCGATGATGTCGATCAGGCGCTTGTGCGTGCGCATCTCGAAGTGCTCGCGGCTGTCCTTGTACTTGTGCGGCGACCGGA
>JAEYXM010000013.1 GCA_023428465.1 Actinomycetes bacterium | reverse complement strand
GGGGGGGGGGGGGCCCCCCGCCCCCCCCCCCCCCGGCGTCATGGCCGTGCTCCTCGTGTCAGAGGCCGCGCTTCTCGCGGCTCACGAGCTCCTGCTTCTTGAACAGGTTGAACCGCGGCAGGAACTTGTCCCAGTCGATCGCGTGCGAGTCGATCTCCGGTCCGTCGATGCACGCGTGCTTGCGCACGAGCTTGCCGTCGACCGTCACCGGGACCATGCACGCGCCGCACATTCCCGTCGCGTCCACCATGATCGAGTTGAGGCTCGCCACGGTCGGGACCCCGTAGGGCTGGGTCAGGTCGCTCACCGCACGCATCATCATCGGCGGGCCGATGGTGATGACCTCGGCGACCGTCCGACCCCGGCCGGCCTTGTTGGCGTCGAGCATCTCCTTCAGCGGCACAGTGACGAAGCCCTGCACGCCGAACGAGCCGTCGTTCGTTGCGTAGACCACGTCGAGCTGGTCGCCGAACTCCGCCTGGATCCGACCCACCCGCTCGTCCTCGCCGTCCCAGAACATCAGGTCCTTGGACCGGAAGCCCGAGATCAGGGTGACGTGGTTCCCGAGGCGCAGGTGCTCGCGCATGATCGGGTACACCGGGGGCAGGCCGAGGCCACCCGCGGTGAAGACGACCGTCGTGCCCTCGTCGTACTTGTGCAGCTTGCTCGGCTGGCCGAGCGGACCGGCGATGCCCGTGAAGGCGTCACCCGCCTGCATCGCGTTCATCTCGAGCGAGCTGGTGCCGACGCCCTGGATGACGAGGGTGACCGTGCCGGCCTTCTCGTCCCAGTCCGCGAGCGTGAGCGGGATGAGCTCGCCGTCCGGCCGGGGCAGGACACGCACGAACTGACCCGCCTGGGCCGATCGGGCGATGACCGGCGCGTAGACCGTGAACTCCTCGATGCCGTCCGACAGGTGCGCCTTGCTCACGATCGTGGCCTCGGCCGCACCGAGGTCGGTGTAGGCCTTCGCGCTCGCGACCATCGCCGGGATCACCTCGGCCGGCACATCGACCGAGCCGAGGATCTCCCGAGCCGCCGACTGGCCGTCGCCCGCGGCCATGATGGCGGTCGAACCGCCACGCGCCGCGTCGCCACCGGTGTAGATGCCCGGGAGCGTGGTCTCCTGCGTACCGGCGTGGTCGAGGTTGATCGTGCCCCACTTGGAGACCTCGAGCCGCGGCTCGGAGTCCTTGATGATCGGGTTGGCGTCGTTGCCGAGCGCCATGATCACCAGGTCGGCCTCGATCGTCTCGACCTTGCCGGTCTTCACCGGCCGACGGCGGCCGGACTCGTCCGGCTCGCCCAGCTCCATGATGTCGACCGTCGCCGCCTTGACGAAGCCCTTCTCGTCACCCAGGAACTCCGACGGCGCGGCGAGCACCTTGAGTGCGATGCCCTCCTCGAGCGCATGCTCGAGCTCCTCCACACGGGCCGGCATCTCGCTCTGCGTGCGCCGGTAGACGATCGTCACGTTGCCGCCCAGCCGCTTGGCCGTCCGGCACGCGTCCATCGCCGTGTTGCCGCCACCGATCACGATGATGTTCTTGCCGCGGACCTCGGGCAGCGGGGTCTCGTAGTCCTCGCGGAGACCCTGCATGAGGTTCACGCGCGTCAGGAACTCGTTCGCCGACATGACGTTGAGCAGGTGCTCACCCGGCACGTTCATGAACCTGGGCAGGCCCGCGCCCGTACCGACGAAGATCTTCCAGAAGCCGGCGTCGCGCAGGTCCTGCAGCGTCGCGGTCTTGCCGACCACGAAGTTGCGCACGAACTTGCCGCCGAGCAGCTCGATCTTCTCCACGACGTCGTCGATGAGCGAGTTCGGGAGACGGAACTCCGGGATGCCGTAGCGGAGCACACCACCGAGGGCGTGGAACGCCTCGAACACCGTGACCGGGAAGCCCTCCGCCGCCAGCAAGTAGGCGTTGATCAGGCCGGACGGACCCGAGCCGACGATGGCGACCGGCGGCTTTGCCGCGGCCTCCCACGGGTCGGTGCGCCCGCCGAACCGGATCGCGTTGCTGCCGGGGTGCACGAGCATCTCGCGCTGCGGCAGGAACCACTCGACCTGACCGATCGACATCGGGTGCTTGTGCAGGCAGACGCCCTGGCACTGGAGCTCCTGCGGGCAGACCCGGCCGGTGACGTCCGGCAGCGGGTTGCACGACTCGAGCAGCTCCAGGGCCTCCTCGAACCGCCCCTGGCCGACCAGCTCGAAGACCTGCGGGATGTGGATCTTGACCGGGCAGCCGCCCTTGGGACCCTTCGCGTGGGCGAGGAACTCACCCAGCTCGCAGGGCTTCTCGGCGCACTGCTTGTCGCGCAGTGCCTCGAGCCACACGAACATGTCGACGTCACGCGCGGTGAAGCCGAGGTTCATGTAGCCGAGGTAGCCCTGGTTGACGAGGCCGAAGTCGGTCGAGCGGTCCTCGGGCTCGCGGATGTACGGCGGGATCGAGCTCTGGGCCGGCCAGTCGACCGAGTAGCCCGCGAACATCGGGTACCGCTCGGACAGGTGGGCGTCGATCGCGCGGACGAACATGCGCTTCTTGCCGAGCGGGAGGTTCCACACGAAGCGCATGAGCACCTTGCTCACGTCGTCGTCGCGGAGCATCAGGTCCCAGAGCTTGACCGTGAACTCACGGCTCAGCTCCGCCTGGTTGAACTCCCACGCGACCGCCTGCAGACCGTCGCTGATGAACATCTCCCGGAAGGCCCGCGGCTCCGCGACCAGGCGCCGCTTGAGGAGCTCGAGCTGACGGTTGAAGGACTCGACCTCCGACGTCGACTCGAGCGCCTCGACCTGCGACCGCGTGGCCTCGAGGGCATCCTGCGCGCCGACGTAGCGGGCTACGTCGCCGGGCTCGGCGGCCCCGTCTGCACGGGGCGGGGTCATGGTGCTCACTTGATGATCTCCGCATCGCAGGAGGACTTGACCCGGTCGATCCGCTTCTGGATCTCCGGCGTGATCTCGACCGACTCGAGCGACCCCGGGATCATCTGAGCCACGGTCCGCGCCGCGCCGTCGATGATCTGCGTGGTCTTCTCGAAGAACTGCGGGAGGTCCTGGTAGCAGGTACCGCAGTCGTTGCACAGCGGCACGTCCTCCGGCGCGAGGTACACCGCGCGGTCAGCCACGGCGACGGCCGCAGGAGCCGCGGCAGCAGCAGCGGCCGGCGCAGCCCCGGTGGCCGGAGCGCCGAAGACGGCACCCAGGCTGACCGGCGCCTTGGTCGAGGCAGCCAGGTCGGACATCGCCTTCGCGATGTCGTCCAGGGACGCCTCGCGCATGGCCGCGGCCTCCTCGTACCGGGCCTTGAGATCGGCGACCTCCTGGCTGTACTCGGCGGCGATCTTCGCCTGGCCCTGACCCGCGAGGTACTGCAGCGTCTGCCAGTAGCGCTGACGCTCCTCGACCAGGGCGACCACCGACGGCGAGCAGGCCACCCGGATGAGCCGGCGGTCGTCGTCCGTCGCGTAGACGAACGGGACCTTGCCGACCCGCTCCGCGGCCGCAAGCTCGACGTACTCGGCGATCGGGACCGCGTCGACGTCCGCGTCGGCGGCCAGCTTCTTGAACTGCTTCTTGAAGCGGACCTCACCGAGCGCGAACTCGGCCGGCGTCAGCGGCGTCGTCATGAGCTGCGCAGAGCCGTCGGGGCCGACGTACTCGAGCGTGCTCGTCGTCCACGCCTTGTCGACGTCCGGGTTCCCGTCGAGGCTGAACCGCTCGGAGAGCGTCGACCCCTTGCGCGGGTCGTGCACGAAGAGCGGGGCCATGCGGGACTCGACGGCGAGCCGCGAACGGGCGTTGGACAGGTCCTCCTGGATGCCGTTCTCGGTACCGCACGGGGTGTAGACGTCCATGAGCGCGGCGCCGTCGGCGAAGGCGAGCATGTCCATCGCGGTCTTGAGGTAGTGACCGTGCAGCGCCGTGGCGGTGGAGCAGGCGTAGACGCCCGGGTGGAAGGACGCGATGAGCCCGAGCTCCTTGCGCGCCTCCACCTTGCCGTCGTGCGCCTTGCCGTAGCGGGCGAGGTCGGCATCCTGACCGGTGTAGCTGGCCGTCGAGGCCTGGCCACCGGTGTTGGAGTACGCACCCGTGTTGAGCACCAGGACCTTGATCGGGGTGCCGCTCGCGAGGACGCGGGACATCGCGCCGAAGCCGATGTCGTAGCTGGCGCCGTCGCCGCCGATCGTCATGACGTTCGGCATGAGGGCCAGCTCGTCCGGCGTGAAGCCGCGCCACGACAGCATCGAGAGCTGCTTGTCGTGCTGGGCGGGGTCGTACGCGTCGTCCAGCTCGAGACGCGCCTGGCGCGTCGCCCGGACCTCGGCGACGAGCTGGGCCGAGATGCCCTCCCAGATGCCCGTGGCCAGCGGCTGGGCGTCCTGGAAGAGGCTGTTGACCCACGGGTCGAGGTACGGGGTGAACGGCACCGTCGACGCGTAGACGCTCGAGCAGCCCGTGGAGTTCGCCACGACGGTGCTGGCCGGGCCGTTGCCGGTCGGGCCACCCTCGTAGAGGTACAGCCGCTCCTCGAGCGTGGCGACGATGCCGGCGATCCGCTCGCGGCGGGCCGGGTCCTCGACCGTCTCCGCCTTGGCGGTGAGCTGGTCGACCAGCTGCTCCAGCTCACGGGTGTGGGCCTTGCGGCGGTCGTCACCGAGCGCGCGGCTCAGCGAGGTGACCAGGCGGATCGCGGTGACCTCACCGCAGCCGCGGCAGGCGCCGTGACCACCGGTCGTCGCGTAGTAGTTGTCGCGGTCGAGCATCAGCCGCTTGGTGTCGCCGTCCGCCGCCGTCGCACCCTCGACGAAGCGCTTGGGCGTGTTGGGCATGCCGGTGACGAACTCGAACCGCTCCTCGAGCATCGCGAGGATGTCCGCGTCCTGGTCCGCCGCGGTGAGCGCGCCGGCGCCGCAGACGTCGACGCACTGGAGGCAGCCCGTGCACTTCCACGGGTCGACCGTCGCCGAGAAGAGCGCGCCGGTGCCGGGGACGTCCTTCTCCATCGCGTCGAAGAACGGCCGGGTGCGGGCGACGGGGAACGTCGCGAGCACCGCGACGACCTTCTCGACGTTGCGCATCACGGACCGCTGGTCGGCGTCGATCGCCTCCGCAGCCTGGGCGACGACGTCCGCGAAGGCGCGGTCGCTCTTGTCCTGGCGGTAGATCTCGCGGACGCGCTCCGCCCACGGGTACACCTGCGCCCGCAGCGCCTCGCGCTGGGCGTCCGTTCCCTCGATCTGGGCGATGCCCGCGAGGAGCAGCTCGTGGATCTCGTGGACCGTGTTCGGGATCGCGACGTCGGGGCAGACGAGCGCGCACTCGAGGCAGCCCGTGCACTTGCTGGCGTCGAAGACCGGCGCCGTGCGGCGGAAGATGCCCTTGTCCTTCACGGCGCCCGTGCCGATCGGCATGAACAGACCGGTGCCCGGCAGGACCGGGGCCTCAGCGATCGTGCCCTCGCGGAACGGCCGCGCGATGAGGTCCTCGTAGTACGACGGGTCGAACAGGTTGGTGACCCGCTCCTCCGAGACCGTCGGGCACATCGACGCGGACACCGAGGCCGTGCGCGCGGCGCGGGCCGCGGGCTCGGTGTCCATCGCGAGGAAGGCCGGCTGCTCGTAGTCGACGACCTGCGTGGCGTCGATGCCGTCGCGGATCACGGCCATGTTGGCCTCGACGACAGCCTCGCCCTTGCTGCCGAACTTCTTGACGATCTGCGCGCGGACCTTCTCGCGGATCGCGTCCTGCGAGGCGCCCTGCGACACGCGGTCGACGTGGCCGGCGACCGCACCGATGAACGCGATGCCCATCATGCGGGTCTCGAGCTGCGTCGTCGGCGCGTGCTTCTTGGCGACCGTGAACGCGTCCACGACGAGGAAGCGGATCTTCTTCTCGCGGATGGTGCGGCGGGCGTAGGCGGGCAGGTCACGCCACACGCTCTCGGGCGCCAGGTCGGACTGCAGGATGAAGGTGCCACCCTCGACGAGGCCCTTGAGCGGGTTGGTGTGGATGAACGCCTTGTGGTCCGGGGAGACGACGACCTCGACGTCCTCGAGCTCGGCGTTCGTCAGCAGGACCGGCTCCGGGCTCAGGGTGATGTAGTAGTTCGTCGCCGCGCCCGACTTCTCCGAGCCGTACTTGGGTGCGGACTTGGAGTGCATGCCCAGCACACCGGCGAGGATGTCGGTGAGGAGCTTGCCCGTGGCGATCGTGCCGTAGCCGCCCACGGAGTGGAAGCGGATGCGCATCGCCGTCTCGGGCAGGACCGCCGGGTTGGGCTCGGTCTCGAGCGCCATGAGCTCGGTCTCGGGGTACGCGGCACGCAGGCGCTCCTGCAGCGCTGCCACGGCCGGCGTCGGGTCCTTGCTGAAGAACTGCGAGCCCAGGTAGATGAGCGGGGCTTCCTTGCCCTCGGCCATCGCCTTGAAGGCGGCGATGGTGTGGCGCGGCTGCACGTCGTGGCCACCGAGGCCGAAGATCGCCGTGGTGAGGCGCGGCACCGTCTCGAGTGCGGGGATGCCCTCGTGCTGGACGGACTCGGCGTTCGCGTGCGCCTTGAACAGGGCCTGCGTCACGAACCGCGTGAGGGCCGTGTCGTCCGAGCGCTCGAGGACCGTGACGGCCTTCTTGCCCTTGAGGGCGGCGACGAGCTCGGCCTCCGGGAACGGCTGGAGGAGCTTGATGGACACGACGCCGACCTTGAGGCCCTGCTTGCGCAGGTAGGGCACGACGGCGCGGACGTCGTCGGTGATGGAGCCGAGGCCGACCATCACGTAGTCGGCGTCCTCGCAGTCGTAGGACATCACGGGCGCGTAGTCGCGGCCGGTGAGCTCGCTGTACTCGGTCATCGCCTGGCGGACGAGCGACGGCACGGCGTTGACGAAGTGTGTGCGGTGGTCGACTGCGCCGGCCTGGAAGTCGGGCTGGTTCTGGACGGGGCCGGTGATGCCGGGGTTGTGCGGGTCGACGAGCGCCGGGACGAGCTGCCGGGTGCCCTTCTCCCATGCGCCGGTCCACTGGCGGCGCCACTGGGCCTGCAGGTCCTCGGGGACCCAGGTGGCCGTCTCGGCGACCAGGTCGCCCGCGTTGTCGGACTCGATCTGGTCCGCTGCGGTGGTGAGGTGGGCCCGCAGTGCGGCCAGGGCCTCGGGCGCGAAGTCGTCCGCGTGCCGGTCGAGGTACTGGTTCAGCTGGAAGACGCGGCCCTTGGCGCCGAAGAGCATCTCCTGGGCGACGGTCGGGCACGGGATGCGGCCGGCCGGGTCACCGAGGTACTCCTTGAGCAGCGCGGGCTCGGGCAGGAGCACCTCGCTCATGACGTGGCTGGTCGCGAAGCCGTCGAACGAGTTGGCGACGGGGACGAGCGACAGTGCGGAGGCGCGGTAGGAGATCGCGGCGAGGTCGGCCGCCTCCTGCGGGTTGGACCCGAACAGGATCGTGTAGCCGGTGGGGAGCAGCGCGTAGACGTCGTCGTGGCCGGCCATGACGTTCAGGGAGTGCTTGGACACGACGCGCGCGGCGACCTGCAGCACGAAGCCGCCGATCTTCTTGCCCACCGTGACGTAGTGGGACTCGAGCGCGTAGAGGATGCCCTGGCTGGACGAGGCGTTGGAGACGTACTGGCCGCCGGTGAGCGCGGCGCCGAGCGCGCCGGACTGGGCCGAGTGCTCGCCCTCGGTCTCGAAGAAGAAGGGGTGCGTGCCCCAGACGGTCGCACCGCCCTCCGCGCGGGCGGCCTCGAAGAGCTCTGCGATCTCCGTCGAGGGCGTGATGGGGTAGCCGATCACCCCGCCGCAGACATGACGCATCACGTGGGCGACCGCCCCGTTGCCGTTGATGACGTCGGGGATGCCGGGGAACTGGGGTTGCTGAGTCGTCACGATGCCCGTCCGTGCCTTCGTAGGGAGCGCAGGGTGTGCGAGGCCCGTGACGACGTGGGCTGGGTCGCCCCCGGGGTGCCGACCTGATCGGCCGACAGCCCCGCTGACCTGTGGTTCAGGTGCTGCGTCATTGCGGTTCCTCACCGTCCACTGGGGACCTTTTCAGGGTAGGTCGCCGTCATGGGACGATCTGGGACCGAGGGCCCGGGGGCCTCCCCCACCAGCGCCGTCACGGGCCATTTCTCCCGGCGGATAACGGCGTGTCGAGTTCCGCGACCCGCGATATCCGATTAACCCGGGCCCTACCGGTTTTGCACGGCACCACCGTGCGCCCCTCCACCGCGGCTCCCGGGGCCGCGCCGGGGCCACCCGGCGTCGCTAGCG
>JAEYXM010000275.1 GCA_023428465.1 Actinomycetes bacterium | reverse complement strand
CACTACCGCCAGCACCAGGCGGGCAAGCCGACGTCGACCAACCCGATCGCGTCGATCTTCGCGTGGACGCGCGGTTTGGCACATCGGGGCACCCTGGACAACACTCCGGAAGTCACGGCGTTCGCCGAGACATTGGAGGACGTTGTGATCAAGACCGTGGAGGGCGGGGCCATGACCAAGGACCTCGCGCTCCTCATCGGGCCCGACGCCGCGTGGCTGACCACGGAGGACTTCCTCGCGGCGCTGGACCGGAACCTGGCAGCGCGCCTCGCCTGACACCCGCACCCGCCACCGGGCGGGTCGATCGCCGCGGCTCGCCGCGACCGTCACCCCAAGGAGCACGCATGGCGAATCCGGCCGGCACCCCGGTCACCGTGACCGTCACTGGCGCCGCGGGTCAGATCGGCTACTCGCTGCTGTTCCGGATCGCGTCGGGCGCCATGCTCGGGGAGAGCACGCCGGTGCGCCTGCACCTGCTCGAGATCCCGCAGGGGGTCCGGGCGGCGGAGGGCACGGCCATGGAGCTCGCCGACTGCGCGTTCCCGTTGCTGCACTCCGTCGAGATCTTCGACGACGCCCGCGCGGCGTTCGAGGGCACGTCGGTGGCGTTGCTGGTCGGTGCGCGGCCGCGTGGCCCGGGCATGGAGCGCGGTGACCTGCTCCAGGCGAACGGCGGCATCTTCGGCCCGCAGGGTCGCGCGATCAACGAGGGCGCAGCGGACGACGTGCGCGTCCTCGTCGTCGGCAACCCGGCGAACACGAACGCGCTCATCGCGGCCGCGAACGCCCCGGACGTGCCGAGGGACCGTTTCACGGCGATGACGCGCCTCGACCACAACCGCGCCCTGTCGCAGCTCGCGGACAAGACCGCCACCCCGGTGTCGGAGATCTCGCACGTCGCGATCTGGGGCAACCACTCGGCGACCCAGTACCCGGACGTGTCGCACGCGGTGATCGGCGGCCGCCCGGCGCGTGACGTCCTGGATCGCCGGTGGGTCGAGCACACGTTCATCCCGACGGTCGCGAAGCGTGGCGCCGCGATCATCGACGCACGCGGGGCGTCGTCGGCGGCGTCGGCGGCGAACGCGGCGATCGACCACGTGCACTCGTGGGTGCTCGGCACCCCGGAGGGCGACTGGACGTCCGCGGGCATCGTCTCCACGGGCGAGTACGGGGTGCCCGAGGGGCTCGTCTGCTCCTACCCCGTGGTCTCGCGTGACGGCCGCTGGGAGGTCGTGCCTGACCTGGAGGTCGACGACTTCTCCCGCCGGCACATCGACCGCTCCGTCGCCGAGCTCGTGGAGGAGCGCGACGCGGTGGCGGACCTCGGCCTGATCTGAGCGTGCCCCGGTGGCGACGCTGACGTCGGCGCGCGGCGCGCTCGGGAGGGCGTGACATGCGGGTCGACGTGCGGGTGCGACCGGGTGCCTCGCGCACGCGGGTGGGCGGCGCGTACGGCGAGCGGCTCGTGGTCGCCGTCGGGGCGCGTGCGGTCGACGGCGCGGCCACGGAGGCCGCGCTGGCGGCGCTCGCGGATGCCTTCGGCGTCCGACGCCGGGCGGTCACCCTCGTCCTGGGCGTGACGTCGCGCGACAAGACGGTCGAGGTCGACGCGCCCGACGACGTCGTCCGCACACGCCTCGCGGAGCTCCTGGCCCCCTGACGCGCCTCGGGTGCCCGTCCGCGCTCGTCTGCGCCCGTCCGTGCCCGTCTGCGCCCGTCCGTGCCCGTCCGTGCCCGACCCGCTCGAGGTGCGGGCCGGTGGGCGGGTCGACGGTGCCCCCACGCCCTGGTGCGGCGTTGTACGCGGAGTCGTCCCATTGCTGCATCTTGCTGCAAGCGATTACAGTCGGCGCCCACCGGTCAACTTCACCCGGGTGATCTTCGCGACAAGGGAGTCTGATGGCAGTGCAGCCACGCCCGCGCACACCTCGCACGCACCACTTCGCATCCCGCGCCTCCGGCGCTTCCCGCACCCCCGCCGCATCCACCCCGGCCGGCACCACCGGCCGTCACGGCGCGCCCGGCACCCGCAGGCGCGGGATCGCCCTGGTCAGCGCCCTCGCCCTCACCGGCGGCCTCGCCGCGGCGGGGCCGCTCACCGGCCCCGCGTCCGCAGCCGCGACGAGCGTCGCGCTCGTCGGGAGCCTGCAGTCCGAGCTGGGCTGCCCCGGCGACTGGCAGCCCGAGTGCGCCGCGACCGAGCTCGCCCCGACGGGCGAGGAGGGCATCTTCGCGGCCGAGTTCACGCTGCCGGCGGGCAGCTGGGAGTACAAGGTCGCCCTGAACGACACCTGGGACGAGTCCTACGGTCGCGAGGGCACGGGCGACAACGCCCCGCTCGTCCTCGGCGGCGACGCGCTCGTCCGCGTCGTGTACGACGACGCCACGCACCGCACCTCGCTGCAGCCGCTCGGGCTCGCCGGCGACCACACCCCGGCCGACGACGCGCTCGTGGCCGCCCCCGTCCGCCAGCCCGGCTCGACGGAGAACTTCTACTTCGTCATGACCGACCGGTTCGCCAACGGCGACCCCGGCAACGACACCGGCGGCCTGACCGGCGACCGGCTCACGACCGGCTTCGACCCGACCGACAAGGGCTTCTACAACGGCGGCGACCTCGCGGGCCTGCGCGAGCAGCTGCCGTACATCGACGGACTCGGCACGTCGGCGATCTGGCTGACCCCGTCCTTCA
>JAEYXM010000237.1 GCA_023428465.1 Actinomycetes bacterium | reverse complement strand
TCCCCGCACCGTGGGGACCGAGCACCGCGCGCAGCGCGCGGACGACACGAGACGAGGAGGTGGACGACGATGCGGCGCAGGTACGCCGGGTTCGCCGCGATCGGCCTCGTCGTGGTCCTCGCCACCGCGTCGTACGCCAGCGCCGCCCACCTCGACCTGCGTGGTGCGTCGCTCACGACGACCTCGGCCGGGCACCCCTGCCCCGGCACGCTCGCCGCCACGACGCCCACCACGCCCACGCCGACGACGGCGGTCTCCACCGTCACCGTCACCGCCCCCGCCGCGTGCGCGGGCCGCACGCTGCACATCGCCGTGAACAGCGGCGGGACCGTCGTCGAGGGCACCGCCCAGGCGCCGGCGTCGGGCAGCGTCATCGTGCACCTCGACGGCAGCTACGTCCCGACGGCGAGCACCACGGTCGCCGCGACCGTCAGCAGCTGGGGCCTGCCCACCACGTGGTCCTACACGCCGCCGAACGTCCCCGCGATCCGGTGCTACACCGGCGACGTGGCGCGGCCCTGCGCGGCGACCGTCGTCGTCCGCGACAGCTGGGCCACGGGCTACAACCTGGACATCACGATCACCGACACGCGGGCCAACGGGAACAACCCCGTGCCGTGGACCATCGAGCTCGACTTCAGCAACGCGACGTTCCCATTCGTGCCGAACGCGCTCGACGGCAGCGGCGTCGTCCCCGCCGCGAACGCGTGCCAGAGCAACCCGGTCATGACGTTCACCGGCGTCACGAACTGGGGCGAGCACCACATGCTCCGTCGGAACTCCACGCGCACCGTGTGGATCCAGGCACGCAACGACGGCATGGGAGCCGTGCTCGACTGCGTCCCCTGACCTGAGCTCCGCCTCTCGCGGACGCGCCCCCGTGGTCCTCCGGCCGCGGGGGCGCCCCGCGTCCGGGCGCGTCCCTCAGGACGCCGGACGGGTGTGCGCCCCTCAGGACGCCGGACGGGTGTGCGCCCCTCAGAGCGCCGGAAGGACGGGTGTGAGGTCCGGGCGCTTGGCGACCCGGCGATCGCCCGAGGATCGCCCGCGCAGGCGCCTCGTCGCCCACGGCACCGCGTGCAGCCGCAGCCACTCGGCGTCCGCCCGCGCCCGGGCGGATCGGGGCGGTGGTGGCAGGGGCGTCAGCGGGTCGTCCCACGCGTCGTCGTCGGGCGGCAGGCCCAGGGCGACCAGAGCGCCCTGCGCGACCCTGCGGTGGCCCTCGGTCGTGAGGTGGATGCGGTCGGCGTGCCACATGCGCCAGTCCCGCAGTGACCGCATGCCCCACACGTCCAGGACGTGCGCGCCGTGCCGGCGGGCGATCGACCACACGTGGGAGTTCAGGACGGCGACGCGCGGGCGGTTCGCGCGCACGAGCGGGCTGTCGCGCGAGTCCATGCCCGTCGCGAGGAGGACGTCGGCCCCCGACGCCCGCAGCCGGACCACGGCGGCCTCGAGGCGGGCAGCGAGGCGGTCCGGGTCCGAGCCGACGCGCAGCGTGTCGTTCCCGCCGCCCACGAGGCTCACGAGGTCCGCGCCCAGGGCGATCGCCTGGGGCACCTGCTCCCCGAGGATGTGCCCGAGCAGTCGGCCGCGTACCGCGAGGTTCGCGTACTGCAGCTGCGCGCCGTCGTCGGGCCCCGCGGGGTCGGGCTGCGCGCCGTCGTCGGGCCGCGACCCCCGGAGCCGTTCGGCGAGGTGCGCCGCGAGCAGGTCGGCCCACCCGCGCAGGACGAGCCCGGGCGGCTCCGCCTCCGCGGTGGCGGGCGGATCCCCGTCGGCGACGTCCCACAGCCCCTCGGTGAACGAGTCGCCGAGGGCGACGTAGCGGCGCCAGGGCACGGCCGTCGGCCGCGACGGCGGCTCCGGCGAGGTTTCCGAGCGGGTGAAAACCACTGCTGAACTCCCCATCTACCGTCACGAGGGTGCCCAATCCGGGCGCGTGTGCGGGCCACGAGGTCTGGACCCGGGCCCCCCGGGGGTCCATAGTGAACCTGTCAGCGAAAACGGCAAACCCACCGCGAGGTGGGGACGCAAAGCCACGGGACTCACGTAGTCAGCCGGGTTACCGAACGACAGGGACCATCATGAACGTCTCTTGGACGTGGAGCACCCGAAAGGCATCGAGCTCAGCGCTCTGCCACGGTGCCAACCACGGCAACACCACCTAGCAACTGACCCCGTTCGTGCTGCCGCGTGCAGACCGGACGGGGTGGTGGTGCTTCCAAGGATCGGAAGTGACGGACCCAGGGAAGGGTCGATGGAGATGAACAGCCGGACTAGCCGTAAGGTCGCAGCAGCGGCCCTCATGGCGCTGGCAGTTCTGGGGGTAAGGACTGCATCAGCTGCGGGGATGGGGATGTCCCCGGAGCAGATCGTCGTGGGTAGCGGGGCTGGGGAGCTCTGCACCGACTCGGCGATCGAGGTCGACTACGACGTCGCGTACGACGCCGGTCTGAAGGGTTATGGCGTCACCGCCGCCCAGCTGTCGGGGCTGGACGAGCAGTGCGAGGGGTACGACGTGATCGTGTCCCTGAGCGGCCCCGGGGGGGCCATGCTCGCCGAGATGACCACGGCCGTCGTGGGTACGCAGATGCGGGTCGAGGTGCCGGCGGGAACGCCGGTGGCAGCCGAGCACCTGACAGGGGTGTCAGTGGTGCTCAGGAGCGTGGAGGCGTAGGCCTCACGCGACCGACGTCGGGCCGCCCCGTGGGGACGGGGCGGCCCCGTCGGCGGTCCGGCCGGCGTCGCCAGGACCCGGACCGGTACCGGCCCAGTCGATGGGCGCCGCCCCCTGCTCGGCGAGCAGGGCGTCGACCCGCGAGAAGGGTCGTGAGCCGAAGAAGCCCCGGTCCGCCGACAGCGGGCTCGGGTGCACGCTGACGACGGCGGGCACGTCGCCCAGGAGCGGGCGCACCTGCTGCGCGTCGCGGCCCCACAGGACGGCCACGAGCGGCCCGCCGCGCTCGACGAGGGCCGCGACCGCTCGGTCGGTGATCTCCTGCCATCCCAGGGAGCGGTGCGAGCCCGGCTCGCCCTGCCGCACCGTGAGCACCCTGTTGAGCAGCAGCACGCCCTGGTCGGCCCAGCCCGACAGGTCACCGGAGGGCCCGGGCGAGCCGCCGACGTCGTCGCGCAGCTCCCGGAAGATGTTCTGCAGCGAGCGGGGCAGGGGCCGCACGTGGGGAGCCACGGAGAACGAGAGCCCGACCGGGTGACCCGGGGTCGGGTAGGGGTCCTGGCCGACGATCAGGACCCGGACCTGCGCCATCGGCCGTGCGAAGGCGCGCAGGACGGCGTCGGGCGCCGGGAGGTAGCGGTGGCCGGCGGCGACCTCGTCGCGCAGTGCGTCGCCGATCGCGCGCAGGCGCGGCTCGACGGGGGCGAGGGCGGCCGCCCAGTCGGGCGCCATGAGCTGGTCGAGGGGGAGCCGGGGCACGGCCCGAGGCTAGCCGGGCGACGCGCCGGACGTAATGACACCTGTGTCATTCCGCGGCTACGATGACGGGCATGGGTACGGAGAGCACGGCCGCCGCGCTGAGCCCGAGCCTCGCGGCGCAGCCCGGCGAGCTCTCGGAGCGCGACCAGGAGATCCTGACCTTCGAGCGCCAGTGGTGGAAGTACGCGGGTGCCAAGGAGCAGGCCATCAAGGAGCTCTTCGGGATGTCCGCGACGCGGTACTACCAGGTGCTCAACGCGCTCATCGACTCCCCGGCCGCCCTGGCCCACGACCCGATGCTCATCAAGCGGCTGCGCCGCATGCGCACGTCACGTCAGCGGGCCCGCACCGCGCGCCGACTCGGTATCGAGGCCTGACCCACAGACGGACCCGGTAGCCTGTCGGCCGTGAGATCCGGCGCCTACACGTACCCCGCGGACGAGTTCGACGCGGCTGCACGCTCCGGCGGGCCGCGCGGGGTGCACCGCGCACCCCGGTCCCGGTGGAGCCGGTGGTGGCCCTTCCTCGTCGTGATCGTCGTCTTCCCGGCGCTCGCGTACGGCGTCGTGACCTTCGTGTCGGGCTTTGACGGCTTCGACAGCCTGGGTGGCTCGGACTCCGGCCAGCAGGCGCCGGCGGGCGGCACGGACACCGACGAGACGGACCCGGGCACGACGGACGGCGAGGAGACCCCCGAGGAGCCCGGGCAGACGCCGACGGAGACCGAGCCGGCCCCGCCGCCCCCGCCGCCCGTGGACCTGTCCCGGTCCGTCGAGGTGTTCAACGCGACCAACACCTCCGGCCTGGCGCGCAACGCCCAGGATCGGCTCACCGCGGTCGGCTTCACGACCATCGCGATCGCCGACTGGCAGGCCGAGGACCCGCCGACGTCGGTCATCTACTACGGCTTGGCCACCGACATCACGACGGCGGAGCAGATCGCCAGCGCGCTCGGCCTCCCGGCGACCGCGCTCGTCGAGTCCGCCGACCAGGCGCCGGCCGGCATTGTCGTCGTGCTCGCGGACGACTACGTGCGCGCTGACGTCTGAGCGGACGCCGCCCGCCCGGGTGGTGCGGGCGGTGTGCACACACGAGGTGCCGCCTTGCACTCCGAGGGTGAGAGTGCCAATAATCGACTTAGCACTCTCGACTCGAGAGTGACAGCAGCACTGGTCGTGGTGAGGCCGGTACGCGGGCGGGACATGACCGCCCCCGGAGCCGGCCGTCCGTCGCGGGCGCCAGGACCACCCATCCGCCACAACCGGAGGATCCATCCGAATGGCCAAGATCATTGCCTTCGACGAGGAGGCCCGCCGCGGCATGGAGCGGGGCATGAACGCCCTCGCCGACGCCGTCCGCGTGACCCTCGGCCCCAAGGGCCGCAACGTCGTGCTCGAGAAGAAGTGGGGCGCCCCCACGATCACGAACGACGGTGTCTCGATCGCCAAGGAGATCGAGCTCGAGGACCCGATCGAGAAGATCGGCGCCGAGCTCGTCAAGGAGGTCGCCAAGAAGACCGACGACGTCGCCGGTGACGGCACGACGACGGCCACCGTCCTCGCCCAGGCGCTCGTCCGCGAGGGCCTGCGCAACGTTGCCGCCGGCGCCAACCCGATCGCGCTCAAGCGCGGCATCGAGAAGGCCGTCGAGGCCGTCACGGCCGCGCTCCTGTCCAACGCCAAGGAGGTGGAGACCAAGGAGGAGATCGCAGCCACCGCGGCCATCTCCGCCGGTGACGTGGCGATCGGCGAGCTCATCGCCGAGGCCATGGACAAGGTCGGCAACGAGGGCGTCATCACCGTCGAGGAGTCCAGCGCGCTGGGCCTCGAGCTCGAGCTCACCGAGGGGATGCGCTTCGACAAGGGCTTCCTGTCGGCGTACTTCGTCACCGACCCGGAGCGCCAGGAGGCCGTCCTCGAGGACGCCTACGTGCTCCTCGCCGAGTCCAAGGTCGGCAACGTCAAGGACCTGCTGCCCCTGCTCGAGAAGGTCATCCAGGCCGGCAAGCCGCTGCTGATCGTCGCCGAGGACGTGGAGGGCGAGGCCCTCGCCACGCTCGTCGTCAACAAGATCCGCGGCACCTTCAAGTCCGTCGCCGTCAAGGCCCCGGGCTTCGGCGACCGCCGCAAGGCGATGCTCCAGGACATGGCGATCCTCACCGGTGGCCAGGTCATCTCCGAGACCGTCGGCCTCAAACTGGAGAACGCCGGCCTCGAGCTGCTCGGTCAGGCCCGCAAGGTCGTCGTCACCAAGGACGAGACGACCATCGTCGAGGGCCAGGGCGACCCGGAGCAGATCGCCGGTCGCGTCGCGCAGATCAAGGCGGAGATCGAGAACACCGACTCCGACTACGACCGCGAGAAGCTGCAGGAGCGCCTCGCCAAGCTCGCGGGCGGCGTCGCCGTCATCAAGGCGGGCGCGGCCACCGAGGTCGAGCTCAAGGAGCGCAAGCACCGCATCGAGGACGCCGTGCGCAACGCCAAGGCGGCCGTCGAGGAGGGCATCGTCGCCGGTGGTGGCGT
>JAEYXM010000224.1 GCA_023428465.1 Actinomycetes bacterium | reverse complement strand
CTCGCCGAGTTCGAGAAGGTCAAGGGCTCGGCGCTCGACGACACCCTGCTGCAGTAGCCGGGTCGCTGCAGTAGCCGGGGTCGGGACGGCCCCTGGGTCGGGCCCCGGTCAGCCCCAGGCGTCGACGTCGGCCGGCACGGGCGCGAACGAGGCTCCGTTGGTGCGGCCCGCGTGACGCCCGTCGCCGAGCGGCTGCAGGACGCCGTCGACCTCGGGCGCGACGCCGTTCACGGGGACGGTCCAGAAGTCCGCAGCGCGCTGGGGAGCGGGGCTGTCGGGCGCGGTGGCCGGCTCCGGGCGTTCCCGGAGCCGGCGACGGCGCGGCAGGTCCGGCTCGGTCGGTGCGTCCGCCGCGAGCGGGGGCGCGAAGGGGCCCGGCGCTCGTGCGGCGTCGGGCTCGAGCTCGCCGATGACATCGAGCAGCGAGGTGAGCGTCTTGGCGCGCGTGCGCAGCCGGACGATGCGCGCCTCGAGGGCCATGGTCGTGGTCTCGATCTCGTCGAGCTCGGCGACCGCCGCCCGCGCGGCCTCGCGGTACAGCTCGGAACGGGCCGCATCGGCCACGGTGGCGTCGCTCATGCTCATGGGTCCCCCGACTCCCTCGACGCGCAGTGTCGCGCCTGCACTGCGGTGATCATGCCTCGCCCGCACGGCAAGCCGGAAGAACCGTCGCCATGCGGACGGGCGACGTCGAGCGGAGCGGCGCCCTCGGGGCGGCGGGCACGTGCGAGCGGGGGCCGGCCGGCGCAGGTAATCCCTCGACGCGCCCGCTGGGGTATGCCTACCCTGGCGGCGTCATCGACCGAGGGGACCGACATGAAGCTGTGAGATCCGGCGCCGAACGGGTGCCACGACGGTCCGCACCCACCGCGACCCCTCGGGATCTCACATGCCTGCTTCCACCCTTCGTCCTGCCGCGCGTCCGAACGCGCCCGCCCCCGCCGCCGCGCTCGACGGCGTCTGCCTCACCTGGCCCGACGGCACGCCCGTCCTGGTCGACGTCTCCGTGGCGTTCCCTGCCGGTCGCACGGGCCTGATCGGCCCGAACGGCTGCGGCAAGTCGACGCTGCTGCGCGTCGTCGCGGGTGAGCTCACGCCCGACGCCGGCACGGTGCGCGTCGCGGGCGACGTCCGGTACCTGCGCCAGGACGCCGCCGTCGCGCCCGAAGCGACGGTCGCCGACCTGCTCGGTGTCACGGCCCGACGGCGCGCACTCGCCGCGATCGCGGCCGGCTCCGTCGACCCCGCGGACTACGACACCGTGGGCGACGCCTGGGACGTCGAGGAGCGCGCGCTCGCCGAGCTCGCCCTCCTCGGTCTGCACGGCGACCACGACCTCCTGGACCGGCCCGCGGTCGGGCTGTCCGGCGGTGAGGCCATGCAGGTCGCGCTCTCGGGCGTGCGGCTGGCCCGGCCCGCCGTCACGCTCCTCGACGAGCCGACCAACAACCTCGACACCGCTGCGCGCGCCCGGCTGTACGCGGCCGTCGACGCCTGGCCGGGGGCGCTCGTCGTCGTCACGCACGACCGCGAGCTCCTCGAGCACGTCGACGCCGTCGCGGACCTCGGACGCCCCGGCGTCCCCGTGTACGGGGGCACGTTCAGCGCGTACGCCGAGCACCGGGCGGCCCTGCAGAGCGCGGCCGAGCGCGACCTGCGGGACGCCGACGCCGCGTTGCGGACCGCGCGGCGCGAGGCCGTCGAGGAGGAGGTGAAGATCGCCCGACGCGCGGCCGGCGGGCGCAAGGCGGCGGCGTCGAACCGGTACCCCCCGATCGTGGCGGGCAACAAGAAGCGGGCCGCAGAGGTCTCGGCGGGCCGGATCCGCGGCGTGCACGCCGACCGTGTCGAGCAGGCGGTGGCAGCCCGCAGGGACGCCGACCGCGCCGCGCGCACCGACGACGTCATCCGCGTCGACCTGCCGCGGACCGCCGTGCCCGCCGGCCGGACCGTGCTGGCGCTCGACATCGGCGGCCGCCCCCTGAGCGTGCGCGGACCGGAACGGATCCGGATCGCGGGCGGCAACGGTGCGGGCAAGTCCACGCTGCTCGACGTCGTCCTCGGGCGCGACGCGCCGCACGCGGCGGCCCTGCTGCCGGGGGTGCGGCTCACGACGCCGGTCGGTGTGCCCGTCGGCCACCTCGCCCAGCGGACCCTCGAGCTCGACGGGCACTCCGACGCGCTCGCCGCGGTGCGTGACGCGGCACCGGGGCGGACGCCGCACGACGCACGCGTGATCCTCGCCCGTCTGCTCCTCAAAGGGGACGCGCCGACCCGGCCCGTCGCGGCGCTGTCGGGCGGCGAGCGGTTCCGCGTCGCACTCGCCCGAGTCTTGTTCGCCGAGCCCGCGCCGCAGCTCCTCGTGCTCGACGAGCCGACGAACAACCTCGACATGGCCAGCGTCGACCAGCTCGCGTCCGCACTCGAGGACTACCGCGGCGCGCTGCTCGTCGTCACGCACGACGACCACCTCGCCCGGGCGCTGCGGGTCGACCGCACGTGGGTCGTCGAACGGCCGGGCGGCGGTGCGGCGGTCGTGCGTGACGAGACGCTCGAGGCCTTCGCCGGACGTGCCGGGTCGGGGGCCTCGACGGGGTAGTCGGCAGGCTGGAGCCCGCTGCCGGCGTCAGGACTCCGGCGTGCGGGCCGCCTCGTCGATGCGGTGGCGCTGGTCGTGGACGACGGCGCCCGCGGCGATCAGCTTGAGCTCGTGGTCGCGGAAGTGGTGGCCGCAGAAGAGCAGCTCGAGGCCGTCCGCGGACGGCAGGACGGCGCGGACGAACGCCTGGGCGCTGCAGCGGTCGCAGCGGTCGGCGCGCGTGAGGTCGGCGGCGGGGGCGACGGTGGCAACGGGCATCGGGGGCACCTCGTCTCTGTGTCGGCGTCGGTGTCCCGTCCCGCCGGAGCAGCGGTACGTGACGTCATGCACAACGACCGGGCGGTCGTCCAGATTCCGGATCGGCAGTCCGCCTGGCGGATGAAGCGGAAAGCGACGAGCATGCGGCCATGCCGCGCGACGTCGTCCTGCGCCTGATGAATGCCGGGCACCGCCTGTTGGTCGGGGCGTCGGCGGGGCGTCTGGGCTGGACGATGGGCGGCATGCCGGTGCTTCGGCTGACGACGCGCGGGCGCCGTTCGGGCGAGCCGCGGACCGCGATGCTCACCTCCCCGGTGCAGGTCGCCGGCGCCTACGTCGTCGTCGCCTCGCGGGGTGGCGACGACCACCACCCCGCGTGGTTCGTCAACCTGCGGGCCGACCCGCGGGTGCTCGTCGCGGTGGGCGGCCGGGCGGCGGTCCCGATGCGCGCCCGCATCCTGCCCGACGACGAGCGGGCCGCCCTCTGGCCCGAGGTGACGGCCCGCTACCCCGGCTACGCCGCGTACCAGCGCCGCACCGAGCGCGTCATCCCGCTCGTCGCGCTCGAGCCGCTCGGCCCGCTCGCCCCGTGACCGGACGCGCCCGGGCAGGGGTTCCAGATGACCGGCGGCTCGTTCCGCGCAGGCACGACGGCGTCGTCGTCGCGTGGCCTGCGCAGCTTCTGGACCAGCCGGTCCAGGCCGAGGCTCCGGGCGGTCGTCCACAGGCCGATCCCGAGGGCGAGGAACCCGAAGAACGGGAAGAGGAGGAACATCATCTGCATCGTCTTCGACGGTGCCACGTGGCTGTCGGCGGGGTTCGCGACGTCGTAGATCACGGTCACCGTGGCGCCCACCGCGGGGCAGTCGCTCGACGATCCCGACGTCCCGGCGACGTACGGCTGGCCGTCGACGACGAAGGTCGCCTCGGGTGAGCAGAGCCGGTCTCCGTCGCTGTCTCGGTGGCTGTGCTGGTCGACGACCGTGCCCGTCGTGCTCGCCTCGCCGTCACCTGGGCTCGCCGTGTCCCAGATCAACGGCTTGAGGATCGCGAAGCAGACGACCAGCCAGATGGTCGCGAAGAAGAGCATGCCCAGGCCTGTGCCGAGCGAAGCCACCCGCCCCGCCGTCCGGGCGACGCGCGACGCGGCGAGGCCGTTCGTGACGCTCATGATCTGCTCGGCCCGTTGGCTCATGCGGAAGGCGGCGGCCTCAGGTGAGTCCGCCGGCGCACCCGTGGGCCCCGTGACGCCCGGGTAAGCGGTCGACACGGGCGTGCTCGGTGCGGCCATGCCCGCCACAGGCCGGGCGTCGGCCGGCGGCGGCAGGGGCTGGCGCGCGTCGGTCCAGCGGGACCCGTCCCAGAAGCGCGCGAGGCCCTGCTCACCGGGGGCCTCGTACCATCCGGGCGGGGCGCTCCGTGGCGGGGGAACCGTCGGACCACTCACGTGTCAAGGGTGCCCTGAAGAGTGCCGGCCCGGGTGGGACTTCGGCGGGTGTCTTGTCAGACGAGAGAACCGACGCCGGTGGCCCGGCGTCCGTGTCGGCCTCGCGTGTCGGCCTCGCGTGTCGGCCTCGCGTCAGGGCGTGGCGCCGGCGTCCGGCCGCTTCTCGTAGAGCCCGACGACGTTGCCGTCCGGGTCGCGGAAGACCGCCCACCAGCTGTTCTCGTCGATCGGGGACCTGGCCATCGCGACCTCGCCGCCGTGTGCGGTCACCTGGGCCAGCGTGTCGTCGATCGAGTCGACCTCGACGTAGCTGCGGGGCTGCGTGAAGCCCTCGTCGCGCGGGGCGAGGCCGCCGCCGCTGATCCCGTTGGGCGCCTGCCACATCGGGTAGTCCTCGAAGCCCGGGTACGTCTGGATCTGCCAGCCGAACAGCGTGCCGTAGAAGCCCTTGGCGCGTTCCATGTCGCCGACGGGGATGTCGATGTGGGTGATGTCGCCGTGTGCCATGACTGCCTCCCCTTGCCCTCGGTGCCGCCGCGTGGGCGACGCAGGTGTTCGACGCTACGACCGGCCTCCGACAGGCGCGAGGGCGGGCGTCGGGCACCCTTCGTCGGGCACCCCTCGTCGGGCACCCCTCGTCGGGGACGGTCGCCGGTGCGAACCG
>JAEYXM010000218.1 GCA_023428465.1 Actinomycetes bacterium | reverse complement strand
GTCGTCCGCCGAGCGCTCACGCGCGGGCTCGACCGGCTCGGGCAGGTCCAGCTGGAGCGCGGGGGCCTCGGTCTTGGCCCGCGGCGCGGAACCGCCGCCGGCGCGCCGCGCCTTGATCGCCTCGATGAGGTCGCTCTTGCGCATGCCGGAGGTCCCGCTCACGCCCAGCTCGGATGCGAGGGCCTGCAGCTCGGGCAGTCGCAGCGACGTCAGCGCCCCGGTGCGTGATGCGCCCCGCGTGGCACCCGCAGGCGTGTCGCCCGCGACGGTGTCGATGGTGTCTGTCACGAAGGTCCTTCCCCTCGTCGGCGGCCGTGGTCGTTCACTTCGGGGGGCCGCACGTGGTCGTCGCCCGGACCTGGTCCGTCAGCGCTGTCCTGCCACGGATGAGGTCGGACGACCTGGAGGTGGCGGGATCCCGCCCGCATCACGGGGACCGACGTCGGCCGCCGCGATGACCACTCAGGGTTTGGGGGGGATACCACGAGGGTAGCACCTGGGCATGGGCGTCACGTCGGCCGTTCGGCGGACATCGGCCCGGGACCGAGCCGCTCAGAGCCGCTCGGCGAGCGCCCCGTCCGCAGCGACCCCGGGCGTCAGGACGGTCCATGCCTCGCCCGTCGCGGCGAGGATCTCGGCCCGCGCGCGGGCGCCGGCGTCACCGTCGCTCGCGCGCTCGAGCACGAGGACCGATGGGCCCGCGCCCGAGACCACGGCCGCCTGTCCGGCGGCGCGCAGCGCCTCGAGCAGTCGCCAGGTGCTGGGCATGACCGACGCGCGGTAGCCCTGGTGCAGCTTCTCCTCGGTCGCCTCGAAGAGCAGCTCGGGCCGCGCGCCCAGCGCCTGAACGAGCAGCGCGGCGCGGCCGGCCGTGAACGCGGCGTCGGCGTGCGGCACGGTCGCCGGGAGCACGCCGCGAGCGGTCCGGGTCGCGCACCGCACGTCGGGCACGAGGACCACCGGGGACACGTCGGGGTGCAGCGCGAGCTGCGAGGCGTGCGGGCCGTCGCCCCCGGTCCAGGACACGGTGGCCCCGCCGAGGATCGCCGGCGCCGCGTTGTCGGGGTGCCCTTCGAAGCGGGTCGCGATCTTGAACGCGCGGGTGTTGCCGAGAGCCTCGGGGTCCGCGATGAGCATGCGCGCCGCCAGGATCCCGGCGACGACGGCCGCGGCCGAGGAGCCCATGCCCCGCCCGTGCGGGATCACGTTGTCGCACACGAGGTGCAGGCCCACCTGGGGTGCGCCGACCTCGTCGAGCGCCGCGCGGATCGCGCGGACGATGAGGTGGTCCTCCCCCGACGGGAGCTCCCCGGCACCCTCGCCGCGCACCTCGACGACGACGTCGTCGCTGCCGAGCGCGCGGATCTCGATGGTGTCGAAGTGGCCGAGAGCGATCCCCAAGCAGTCGAAGCCCGGGCCGAGGTTCGCACTCGTCGCGGGCACGCGGACGCGGACGTGGTCGCTGCCGAGTCGCACGGCTCAGCCCAGCCCGAGCGCGGCGGCGACCGACATCACGTCGGACGTGACCCGGGTCAGCTCGACCGGGGACCCGTCGGGCGTGCGCAGCGCCCACTGCGGGTCCTTCAAGCCGTGGCCGGTCACCGTGATCGTGATGCGGGCACCTGCAGGCACCCGCCCGGCCTCGGCGAGCATGAGCAGGCCGGCCACGCCGGCGGCCGAGGCCGGTTCGACGAAGACGCCCACCTCGGCGGACAGGATGCGGTGGGCCGCAAGGATCTGCTCGTCGGTCACGGCCTCGATGAGGCCGCCCGACGTGTCGCGCGCCTCGAGGGCCTGCTCCCACGACGCGGGGTTGCCGATCCGGATGGCGGTGGCGATGGTCTCGGGCTCCGTCACCGGGTGGCCGAGGACGATCGGGGCGGCGCCGGCGGCCTGGAAGCCCCACACGACGGGCGTGCGGCTCGCGGGCCCGGACTCCGCGTACTCGCGGAAGCCCTTCCAGTACGCGGTGATGTTGCCGGCGTTGCCGACGGGCAGGACGTGGACGTCCGGGGCGTCGCCGAGGGCGTCGACGATCTCGAAGGCCGCGGTCTTCTGGCCCTGGATGCGGTCCGGGTTGACCGAGTTCACGAGCTCGACGGGGTAGCTCTCGGCGAGCTTGCGTGCCGAGACGAGGCAGTCGTCGAAGTTGCCCTCGACCTGCAGCAGCCGGGCCCCGTGGGCGACGGCCTGGCTGAGCTTGCCCATCGCGATCTTGCCGTCCGGGACGAGGACGGCGCAGGTCATGCCGGCCGCGGTGGCGTACGCGGCGGCGGACGCCGACGTGTTGCCGGTCGAGGCGCAGATCACGGTGTGCACGTCACGCGCGGCGGCGGCCGAGATCGCGGTGGTCATGCCGCGGTCCTTGAACGACCCGGTGGGGTTCATCCCCTCGACCTTGAGGTGCACGTCCGCGCCGGTGCGGCGCGACAGGGCGGGAGCGGGCACGAGCGGGGTGCCGCCCTCCCCCAGCGTGACGACGTGGGTCCGGACGTGCTCGGGGAGGCGGTCGCCGTACTCGGCGATCACCCCGCGCCACTGCTGTGCCACCTATGCTCCTTCGACTCTGAGCACCGACAGGACCTGCTCGACGACGTCGAGGCCACCGAGGGTGGCCACTGTCGCCGCGAGAGCGGCGTCCCGCGCCGCGTGCGTGACGACCAGCAGGTCCGCGTGCTGACCGCGTGCTGCGGCCTGGCGCACGGTCTCGATCGAGACGCCGTGCGTGGCGAACGCCTGCGCGACCTGCGCGAGGACGCCGGGCCGGTCCGCGACGCGCAGGCGCACCTGGTAGCGCGTGACGGCGTCGGCGATACCGAGCACGGGCAGGTCGGCGTAGCGCGACTCGAGCGGCCCACGGCTGCCGTGGACCACGTGCCGGGCGATCGTGACGACGTCGCCGGTCACCGCGCTCGCGGTGGGCACGCCGCCGGCGCCCTGGCCGTAGAACATGAGCGGGCCTGCGGCCTCGGCCTCGACGAAGACGGCGTTGAAGGCGCCGCGGACGCCCGCGAGCGGGTGCGAGAGCGGCACGAGCGCGGGGTGCACGCGCGCGACGATGCCACCGGGGCCGGCGTCGGTGTCCGGCGTCCGCTCGACGACGGCGAGCAGCTTGATGACGTGGCCCGTCTCTGCTGCCCACGCGACGTCGTCGGAGGTCACCGCCGTGATGCCCTCGCGGTGCACGGCGGCGGTGCTGACGCGGGTGTGGAAGGCGAGGGACGCGAGGATCGCGGCCTTCGCGGCGGCGTCGAAGCCCTCGACGTCGGCCGTCGGGTCCGCCTCGGCGAAGCCCTGCGCCTGCGCCTGCTTCACGGCGAGGGCGAGGTCCTCGCCCGTCGTCGCCATCTGGTCCAGGACGTAGTTGGTGGTGCCGTTCACGATGCCGAGCACGCGCGTCACACGATCGCCGGCGAGGGACTCGCGGACGGGCCGGATCAGCGGGATCGCGCCACCGACGGCGGCCTCGTAGTACAGGTCGACGCCCGCGGCCTCGGCTGCTGCGTACAGCGTGGGGCCGTCCTTGCCGAGGAGCTCCTTGTTGGCGGTGACGACCGACGCGCCGTTGGACATCGCCTCGAGGATCATCGTGCGGGCCGGCTCGACCCCACCGATCAGCTCGATCACGATGTCGGCGCGGGAGACCAGCTCCTGCCAGTCGGTGGTGATGAGCTCGCGCGGGATGACGGGGTCGCGCTCGACGTCGAGGGAGCGTTCGGCGATGCCGACGAGTTCGACGCGCGCGCCCACGCGGGCCGCCAGGTCCTCGGTGTGGGTCAGGAGGAGCCTCGCGGTCTCGGTCCCGACCGTGCCGCACCCGAGCAGTGCCACCCGTACGACGTCGACCACCGCGCACCTCCTCACGCCGCGGCGGGGCTGCCGCAGGCGTGCCAAGGATACGGGCGTGATCGACACCCGGGGGGCGGCGTCCGCCGGTCGACACCGAGCGTCGGCGCGCCCCGGGCCGTCGCCTGCGGGACGCCCTCAGCCGAGGTCGAGCGCGAGCAGGTCGTCCTCGGTCTCGCGCCGCACGAGGACGTGTGTCGTCCCTCCTGCGACGGCCACCACCGGCGGCCGCGGCACGAGGTTGTAGTTCGACGCCATCGACCGCCCGTAGGCACCCGTGGCGGGCACCGCGAGCAGGTCGCCGGGGTGCACGTCGGCGGGCAGGTCGACGTCGTGCACCACGATGTCGCCGCTCTCGCAGTGCTTCCCGACGACGCGCGCCGGCACGGTCTGCCCGCTCCCCTGCCGCGAGACGAGGGCCGCGGTGTACCGCGCGCCGTAGAGCGCGGGACGCAGGTTGTCGCTCATGCCGCCGTCGACCGACACGTAGGTGCGCGTGAGGGTCTCGTCGACGGTCACGGGCTTGACCGTCCCGACCGTGTAGAGGGTCAGGGTCGTGGGGCCGACGATCGCGCGGCCCGGCTCGATCGAGATGCGCGGGACGGGCGTGCCGAGACGCGCGCAGGTCTCGTCGACGACGGCCGCGACGTCCTTCGCGACGCGGCCGGGCTCGAGGGGCACGTCACCGGGCAGGTAGGCGATGCCGTACCCGCCGCCCAGGTCCACCTCGGGCATGAGGTACCCGGTCAGGGTCGCGAGCCGGGCGCGCAGCTCGAGGACGGCGCGCGCGGCGACCTCGAAGCCCGCCGGGTCGAGGATCTGCGACCCGATGTGGGAGTGGATGCCCACGAGCTCGAGCTCCGGCCGCACGAGGACGGCCTGGAGCGCCTCGAGCGCCTGCCCGCCGGCCACGGAGAGCCCGAACTTCTGGTCCTCGTGCGCGGTCGAGATGTACTCGTGGCCACCCGCGTGCACGCCCGTGGTGACACGGACCATGACGGGCGCGCGCACGCCCAGGGCCGCGGCGGCGTCGGCCACGCGGTCCACCTCGCCGAGCGAGTCGAGCACGATGCGCCCGATGCCGGCCTCGAGCGCGCGGCGGATCTCGGCGTCGGACTTGTTGTTGCCGTGCAGGCCGATGTGCGCGCCCGGGATCCCCGCGCGCAGCGCGACCGCGAGCTCGCCGGCCGTCGAGGTGTCGATGCGCAGGCCCTCCTCGTGAGCCCAGCGCGCGACCGCCGTGCACAGGAACGCCTTGCCGGCGTAGTA
>JAEYXM010000196.1 GCA_023428465.1 Actinomycetes bacterium | reverse complement strand
CCGCCGGTGCGGTCCCGGGGATCGCGCGCTCGGCGTCCCGGACGAGGCCTGCGGCACCGGCCGCCCCGGCGGCCGCGCCGTCGGCGAGCGCCGTCATGAGGCGTCGGGGAGGCTCCCACGCGGCGTGCTGGAGGACGAGGACGCGACGTGCCATGGCCCGAGCGTACGGACCCCCGCCCCGCCGCCCGGGCGCGGACGCGGCCGCGGCGATCCGGCAGTGATGGTTTCGTGATGCGTCCGCGCGTCAAACGGGAGCGGCCCGTGACACAGACCAGGCAGGGTTGGAACCGAAGGGGGAGGACCATGCGAAGGCGAGTGCGAGTGCGAGTGCGAACGGTGGT
The DNA here is from genome assembly GCA_023428465.1 of Actinomycetes bacterium. Lineage (GTDB taxonomy): Bacteria > Actinomycetota > Actinomycetes > Actinomycetales > Cellulomonadaceae > Actinotalea. Next base: position 9,238 of record JAEYXM010000196.1, on the reverse strand, counting down.
GGTGGGCGTGGGTGTCGGGGCGCTCCTGCTGGGAGGGTGCGACGGCTCGGACGGCATGCACCGGCTCGACCCTGACGTCGGGTTCGTCGGTGTCGCCGACGACGCGGCGGGCTCGCAGGACATGGTGGCGGCGTCCGTCCGGCTCGCCAGCCGGCTCGTCGCCCTCGTCGCCGCCGACGAGGACGCCGTCGTCTCGCCCGTGAGCCTGCAGCTCGCGCTCGCACTGCTGCGCGAGGGGGCGTCGGGGCGCGTGGCCGAGGAGATCGACGCTGCCGCCGGCCTGGACGGCGACAGCCAGGCGGTGGCGGACCTGCGTGCCCTGCTCGCGACGTACGAGGGCGACGTCGCCGGCATCGACCCCGACGACCCACCGGCGGTCCCGATCCTGCACATCGCCGACAGCGTCTTCGTCCAGGCGGGCTTCGACGTCGAGCAGACGTTCCTCGATCGTGTCGGGTCCTTCCACGGCGCCCACACCTACGAGGTGGACTTCGCCGAGGGTGACCCGAAGCCGCAGCTGGACGCCTGGGTGGCGAGGGAGACCGGCGGCCTGCTGGAGCAGGCTCCTGCCAAGATCTCGCCCATGACCCGCATGGTGCTCATGGACGCGGTGACGTTCGGGGCGACGTGGCGGTCGACCTTCCCGGAGTCGGGCACGTACGACGAGGCGTTCACGCGGGCCGACGGCAGCGAGGTGGACGTCCCGATGATGCACCAGCTCATCAGCACGGGGTACGCCTCGGGGGACACCTGGGTCGCGGCGGAGCTGCCCTACACCGAGGGCTTCGCGATGCGGGTCGTGCTGCCCGACGGCGCGGCCGTCACCGAGGAGGACTGGCTCGCCGCGCACGCCGCGCTCGACCGGGCCGGCGTCGAGACGTTCGAGCTGACGATGCCGTCCTGGAAGACGGACGCGACGCTCGACCTCACCGACGCCCTCGAGATGCTCGGCCTGGGGTCCCTCGCCACACCGGCGGGCGGGCTCGACGGCGTGTTCGCGGACGCCTTCGTCAGCTCGGTGGCCCAAGGTGCGACCATCACCGTGGCGGAGCAAGGCACGGTGGCCGCCGCGGTGACCGCGACGAGCATGGAGGCGGGCGCGGCTCCCGTGCTGCCTGAGCTGGAGCTCGTGCTGGACCGGCCGTTCGAGTACCAGGTCGTCGAGCAGAGCACGGGCCTGGTGCTGTTCGCCGGGCGTGTGGCGGACCCGTCGTGACGACGGGCCGCGGACGGGAGAGGATCACGTGATGCGACGGAGGACGACGGCCGCGGTGCTGGTGCCCGTGCTGGCACTGGCACTGGGCGCGTGCGCCGCCCTGGAACCCACCAACCAGGAGAACCTGCCCGACGACGGGTCGTTCGTCGGGGTGGCCGAGGGCGACTGGGCGGACCACGGCATGGCTGCCGGTTCCGTGCGACTGGCCGGCCGCCTGGTGGGGCTGGGCCAGGGCCAGAACGTGGTCACGTCGCCGCTGGGGCTGCAGCTCGCGATGTCGGTGCTCGCCGAGGGCGCCACCGGCGCGACCGCGCTGCAGCTCGAGGAGACGCTGGGCGTGCCCCGCGGCGGCAGCCAGGTCGTCGCCGACCTGCGCGCCGCGCTCGTCCCGTACGCGGGCGACGCCTCCGCCGTCGACCCGGCGTCCCCGCCGGCCACGCCCGTCCTCGACATCGCCGACGTCCTCGTCGTCACGCCCGGGCAGGAGCTCCTGCCCACGTTCACCCGGCGCGCATCGTCCTACCACCAGGCGCGGGTGCTCGAGGCGGACTTCGCGGGTGGCACGGCCAAGGCGACGCTCGACGCCTGGGTGACGGAGCAGACGGCGGGCGCGCTCACGGCGATGCCCTGGGACCCCGCACCCGAGTCCATGATGGTCGTCCTCGACGCGGTGACGTTCGCCGCGACGTGGGAGCACCCGTTCCCGGCCGCAACGGACCGGCCCTTCACGTTCGGTGACGGCTCGCAGCTGCCCGTGCGGATGATGTCCCAGACCCTGACGACCGCGTACGCCGCGGACGAGGGCTGGCAGGCCGTCGAGCTGCCGTACAGCGAGGGCTTCGTCCTGCGGCTCGCGCTCACGTCCGACGGCCGGGCACCTGCCTGGGCGACGATCGACGACCGCCTCGACGAGGCGGGGGACAGTGCGGTCGAGGTGGTCCTGCCGACCTGGCGGACGGACAGCGCCCTGAGCGTCCGTCCGATGCTCCGGTCCATCGGGCTGAGTGCCATCACCCGCCCCGGCCACCTCGAGGACATGGCCGAGGCGGCTGTGATCAGCGGCATCGGCCAGATGGTGTCGTTCTCCGTGGGTGAGCTCGGGACGATGTCGGGTTCGGCGGGCGCGGGCGACGGCGGCGTGACGCCGGCGGCGAGCATCGTGCTCGACCGGGCGTTCGAGTACCAGGTCGTGCACGCCGACACCGGCATGGTCGTCCTCGCCGGCCGCCTGGTGGACCCGCGCTGAGCCGGCGTGCGGCGTGCGGCCCGCGCCGGGTCAGACGGGCGCGGGGACGGTCCGTGCGCGGTTCCACGGCTCGGTCCAGCCGAGCTCGTCGAACAGCCGGTCGAGGATCATCGCGGTGAAGCCCCACACGAGGTGGTGCTGCTCCGGCCCGTCCGGCACGAGGAACGCCGGCCCCGCGTAGGGCGTCCCGGGCACGACGGCGGTGCGCCGGCCCGCGGGGTCCAGCAGGTCGGCGACGGGGGCCCGGAAGACGGTCGAGGACTCCCGTCGGTCGACGGCCGCGACGGCCGACGGCCGTGCCCACCAGGCCAGCACCGGCACGACGACGTGGTTGCTCACCTGCAGTGCGAGCTCCCCGAGCGTGCCCAGGACCTCGACCCCGGTGGGGTCCAGCCCGGTCTCCTCCTCGGCCTCCCGCAGGGCCGCGGCGACGGGGCCGTCGTCGTCGGGCTCGAGCCGTCCGCCCGGGAAGGCGACCTGGCCCGGGTGGTGCGCGAGCGAGGCCGCGCGCGCGAGCAGGAGCACATCGAGGTCGGCGGGGACGGCGGCGTCGGCGGTGCGGTGTGCCGGATGGTCGTCGAGGACCCCGAAGAGCACCAGGACCGCGGCCTCGCGTGCCGCCTCGGCGGTGCCGCGCGGCAGCGCCGGCCATGCGATGCCGCGGGCCGCGACAGCCGCGAGCGCCGCCCGCGCGCCGTCGGTCACGCCCACCCCGCGAGCAGCGGCCTGCCCTCCTCGTAGCCGGCGGTGGACTGGATGCCGACGACGGCGCGCTCGGCGAACTCCGCGAGGTTCGTCGCGCCCGCGTAGGTGCAGGCCGACCGCAGGCCGGACGTGATCTGGTCGATCAGGTCCTCCACGCCCGGCCGGTGCGCGTCCAGGTACATGCGCGAGGAGGAGATGCCCTCCTCGTAGAGCGCCTTGCGGGCCCGGTCGAACGGGCTGTCGCCCGAGGTCCGCGCCGCGACCGCCCGCGCAGACGCCATGCCGAAGCTCTCCTTGTACAGCCGGCCGTCGGCGTCGGCGTGCAGGTCGCCCGGGCTCTCGTGCGTCCCGGCGAACCACGAGCCGATCATGACCTGCGAGGCGCCGGCCGCGAGGGCCAGGGCGACGTCGCGAGGGTGGCGGACGCCGCCGTCGGCCCACACGTACGCGCCGAGGCGCGCGGCCTCCTGCGCGCAGTCGAGCACGGCCGAGAACTGCGGCCGCCCGACGGCGGTCATCATGCGAGTGGTGCACATCGCGCCCGGGCCGACGCCCACCTTCACGATGTCGGCGCCGGCCTCCACCAGGTCCCGCGTCCCCTCCGCGGTCACCACGTTGCCGGCGACGACCGGGACGCGCGGGGACAGCGAGCGGACGGCGACGAGCGCGTCGAGCATCTTGCGCTGGTGTCCGTGCGCGGTGTCGACCACGAGCAGGTCGACGCCCGTGTCGAGCAGGGCGGCCGTCCGGCCGCGTACGTCGCCGTTGATCCCGACCGCCGCGGCGATCCGCAGCCGACCGGCGTCGTCCAGCGCCGGGGTGTAGATGCTCGAGCGGAGCGCGCCCGTGCGCGTGAGGACGCCGACGAGCAGGCCGTCGTCGACGACCGGGGTGAACCGCCGCCGGGAGCGGTGCAGGCGGTCGAACGCGCCCGCGAGGCCGTCGGGGCCGTCGAGGACCGAGACGTCGACGACCGTGGGGTCCGGCGTCATGACCGTGCCCACCTGGGTGAAGCGGTCGACGCCCTGGCAGTCGGCCTCCGTGACGACCCCGATCGGCCTGCCGTCGCGCACCACGACGGCGGCCCCGTGCGAGCGCTTCCCGATGAGTGTGAGCGCGGTGTGCACCGTTGCGGTGGGCTCGACGACCATCGCGGTCTCCACGACGGTGTGGCGGGCCTTGACGGACGCGACGACGTCCGCCACGACGTCGAGCGGGATGTCCTGGGGGATCACGGCCATCCCGCCGCGCCGGGCCACCGTCTCGGCCATGCGTCGTCCGGAGACCGCGGTCATGTTCGCCACGACGAGGGGGATGGTGGTCCCCGAGCCGTCCGACGTCGTGAGGTCCACGTCGAACCGGGACGCCACCTCCGAGCGGGACGGCACGAGGAAGACGTCGCCGTACGTCAGGTCCGTGGTGGCCAGGTGGCCGGGCAGGAAGCGCATGCGACCAGCCTAGGCGGGCGCTCTTTCCGGGGGCTGTCGGGGCGCAGGCGGGTCGCCGCGCCCGGGCATGTGAAAGGTCGGCGCAGATCCGGTGCCGCGCGCGGCCCCGAGCCGCCGCCAAGGGGCCCTCGCCGTACGATGACCGGATGGCCCTCCTGTCGCGCATCGGCTCGCCCGCGGACGTGCGAGCCCTCAGCCCGGCGGAGGTCGACGAGCTCGCCGCGGAGATCCGGCACTTCCTCGTGCAGTCGGTCTCGCGCTCCGGGGGTCACCTGGGGCCGAACCTCGGGGTGGTCGAGCTGACGCTCGCGCTGCACCGCGTCTTCGAGTCACCGCGGGACACGCTGGTGTTCGACACGGGCCACCAGTCCTACGTGCACAAGCTGCTCACGGGCCGCACCGACTTCTCGGAGCTGCGCCGGCGCGGCGGTCTGTCCGGCTACCCGAACCGCGCGGAGTCCGAGCACGACGTGGTGGAGAACTCCCACGCCTCGACCGCGCTGTCGTGGGCGGACGGCATCGCGAAGGCCTACGAGCTCAAGGGCCGGGTGGACCGGCACGTGGTCGCGGTCATCGGTGACGGGGCCCTGACCGGGGGCATGGCCTGGGAGGCCCTGAACAACATCGCGGCCGGGCGGGACCGCCGGCTCGTCGTCGTGGTGAACGACAACGGCCGTTCGTACGACCCGACGATCGGCGGCTTCGCGGACCACCTGGACCGCCTGCGCACCGCTCGGGGGTACGAGGACGTGCTCGCGTGGGGCAAGCGCACCCTGCGTCGGTCGGGCCCGCCCGGCCGGCTGGTCTACGGGGCGCTGCACGGCATGAAGAAGGGCATCAAGGACGTCGTCGCCCCCCAGGGCATGTTCGAGGACCTGGGGATCAAGTACATCGGCCCCGTGGACGGGCACGACACTGGCGCGGTCGAGCGCGCGCTGCGGCTCGCGCGGGACTTCGGTGGGCCGGTCATCGTGCACTGCATCACGGAGAAGGGCCGGGGCTACGTGCCCGCCGAGCAGGACGTCGCGGACCGCTTCCACGCGGTCGGGCAGATTCATCCGGAGACGGGCCTGCCGGTGGCCCCGTCGCGCTTCGGCTGGACGAGCGTGTTCGCCGACGAGATCGTGCAGATCGGTCACCGCCGGCCCGACGTGGTCGCGATCACGGCGGCGATGCTGCAGCCCGTGGGCCTGGCACCGTTCGCCGAGGCGTTCCCGTCGCGCGTGTTCGACGTCGGGATCGCCGAGCAGCACGCCGTGACGTCGGCCGCGGGCATGGCGTTCGCGGGTCTGCACCCGGTGGTGGCCGTGTACGCCACGTTCCTGAACCGGGCCTTCGACCAGGTGCTCATGGACGTCGCCCTGCACAAGGCGGGTGTGACGTTCGTGCTGGACCGCGCGGGCATCACGGGCGACGACGGCCCGAGCCACAACGGCATGTGGGACATGGCGATGCTGCGCGTCGTCCCGGGCCTGCACCTGGCGGCGCCCCGCGACGAGGCGACCCTGCGCGGTGCGCTGCGCGCTGCGGTCGACGTGGACGACGCCCCCACGGTGATCCGCTTCCCGAAGGGCCCGGTGCCGCAGCCGTTGCCCGCCCTGGAGTCGATCGAGGGCGTGGACGTGCTCGCGCGGACCGGGGGAGGGGGCCCGCGGGTCCTCCTGGTCGGCGTCGGCCCGATGGCGGGCACCGCGGTGGAGGCCGCATCGGTCCTCGCGGCGTCAGGGGTCGCGGTGACGGTGGTGGACCCGGTCTGGGTGCTGCCGGTCCCGTCGGCGCTCGTGAAGCTCGCGGGCGACCACGAGCACGTCGTGTGCGTCGAGGACGGCCTCGTGGAGGGCGGCGTCGGCGCGCTGGTGGCGCAGCGCTGCGCGGAGGCCGGCCTGACGGCGCCGGTGCACACCATCGGTGTCCCGCTCGCGTTCCCGGGTCATGCGACCCGCGGCGAGCTGCTGACCGACATGCGCCTGCGGTCGGAGGATGTCGCGGCCGAGGTCCTCGCTCAGGTGACCCGTCGCGAGAGCTGACGTGACCGGCGTCAGGAGCCCTGCACGGCGGCCCCGCGTCGGCATCGACGGGGTCCTGTGACGCCACCGGTGTCGGGACGCAGGACCCGGGCGGTACGGCGGCGCCTTCCCTAGACTCGGATTCATCCCATGTTTGCGCCGCAGGAGGCATCTCCGCGGAAACTCATGGGATGAATCCAGGTCTATAGTCCCGGGACGCCCCTGGTATAGATCCCGTACGGTCGATAACACCGACGGACGAGGGAGAAAAGATGGCCATCACCACCGAGGCCGCCACCACGGGAGCCCCGCAGCCCATCACGCCCGACGCTTGGCGCGGCTTCTCCTCCGGGCCCTGGCAGGACCGCATCGACGTGCGCGACTTCATCCAGCGCAACTACACCCCGTACACGGGCGACGCGTCGTTCCTGGCCGGTGCGACGGAGCGGACCACCGGCATCTGGGCCCGCCTCCTGGCGATGTTCCCCGCCGAGCGTGAGAAGGGCGTCTACGACATCGACCCCGTCACGCCCGCGGGCATCACCGCCCACAAGCCCGGGTACATCGACGAGGCGAACGAGATCATCGTCGGCCTGCAGACCGACGCCCCGCTCAAGCGCGCGATCATGCCCTACGGCGGCTGGCGCATGGTCGAAGGTGCCCTCAAGACCTACGGTTACGAGCCGGACCCGCAGGTGAAGAAGATCTTCACCGAGTACCGCAAGACGCACAACGCCGGCGTCTTCGACGTGTACCCGCCGAACGTCCGTGCGGCGCGCTCCTCGCACCTCGTCACCGGCCTGCCGGACGCCTACGGCCGCGGCCGCATCATCGGCGACTACCGCCGCGTCGCGCTCTACGGCGTCGACGCGCTGATCGAGGCCAAGCACCTCGAGCGTGCCGAGCTGGACCTGGAGCGCTCGACCGAGTCGGTCATCACCGAGCGCGAGGAGATCTCTGAGCAGGTGCGCGCGCTCGCCGAGCTCAAGCAGATGGCCGCGTCCTACGGGTTCGACATCTCCGGCCCCGCCACCAGCGCCCGCGAGGCCGTGCAGTGGCTGTACTTCGCCTACCTCGGTGCGGTGAAGGAGCAGAACGGCGCCGCGATGTCGCTGGGGCGCACCTCGAGCTTCCTCGACATCTACCTCGAGCGCGACATCGCCGCGGGGCTGCTGACCGAGACGCAGGCGCAGGAGCTCATCGACGACCTGGTCATCAAGCTGCGGATCGTGCGCTTCCTGCGCACCCCGGAGTACGACGCCCTGTTCTCCGGCGACCCGACCTGGGTGACCGAGTCGATCGGCGGCGTCGGCGAGGACGGTCGCCCGCTCGTCACGCGGACCTCCTTCCGCTACCTGCAGACGCTGTACAACCTCGGGCCGGCCCCTGAGCCCAACCTGACGGTGCTCTGGAGCGACAAGCTCCCCGACGGCTTCAAGCGGTTCTGTGCGCAGGTCTCGATCGACACCTCCGCGATCCAGTACGAGTCCGACGAGCTGGTCCGCGACCAGTGCGGTGACGACGCGGCGATCGCCTGCTGCGTGTCGGCGATGACGGTCGGCAAGCAGATGCAGTTCTTCGGTGCCCGGGTGAACGTCGCCAAGGCGCTCCTGTACGCGATCAACGGTGGCCGCGACGAGCTCACGGGCAAGCAGGTCGCCCCGTCGTTCCCGCCCGCCTCCGGTGAGGTGCTGGACTTCGACGAGGTCTGGACCTCCTACGACCGCCTGCTCGACTGGCTCGCCGAGACGTACGTGGACGCGCTGAACTGCATCCACTTCATGCACGACAAGTACGCCTACGAGCGTCTCGAGATGGCGCTGCACGACCGCGCGATCCGCCGGACGCTCGCGTGCGGCATCGCCGGCCTGTCGGTCGCGACGGACTCGCTGTCGGCCATCAAGTACGCGACTGTGCGCCCGGTGCGGGACGAGACCGGCCTCGTCGTGGACTACGACGTCGAGGGCGACTACCCGACCTACGGCAACGACGACGATCGCGCGGACGAGATCGCCGTCGAGCTGGTCCGGGCGTTCATGACCAAGATCCGCCGCCAGCCGACGTACCGCAACGCCGAGCACACGCAGTCGGTCCTGACGATCACGTCGAACGTGGTCTACGGCAAGCACACCGGCAACACGCCCGACGGCCGCCGCAAGGGCGAGCCCTTCGCGCCGGGCGCGAACCCGATGAACGGCCGCGACAGCCACGGCCTGCTGGCGAGCGCGCTCTCGGTCGCCAAGCTGCCCTACGACGAGGCGCAGGACGGCATCTCGCTCACCTCGACGGTCGTGCCCTCGGGCCTGGGCCGGACCAAGGACGAGCAGGTCACGAACCTCGTCGGCCTGCTGGACGCCTACAACGTCTCCCAGGGCTTCCACGTGAACATCAACGTCCTCAACCGCGAGACGCTCGAGGACGCGATGGCGCACCCGGAGAACTACCCGCAGCTGACCATCCGCGTATCGGGCTACGCGGTGAACTTCACCCGGCTGACGCGTGAGCAGCAGCTCGACGTCCTGTCCCGGACGTTCCACGGCGGCCTGTGAGGAAGCCCGACCGGTCCTGGCTGGCCGGTCGGGAGGAGCCCGGTGGTGGGGTGCGGGGGCCCCCCACC
>JAEYXM010000184.1 GCA_023428465.1 Actinomycetes bacterium | reverse complement strand
GCCGTACGGCGCTCCCGGTCTTCTCCGGCGTCGGGGCGCTGGGCGCCTGGCGCGCCGACGCGCGGCCGATGCCCGCCGAGGGCCCGCGTGCCGCGGCTGCAGCCCTCGCGGAGGGCTGGGACCTGCTCGTCCTCGATCCGCCGGATCCCGTGGTCGTGCCGCGTCCGGCCGTCCGGGCCCTTGCCGCGGGGACGGCGTGGGAGCCCGCCGTGGCCGGCGGTGTCGTGCAGGCACGGGTGCGGGACGCGGTCGTGCGAGCGACCGCGGGGGTGCCCGGCGTCGTCGGTGCGGACGCGGTACCGGGGCGGCGCGCGGAGGTGGCCGTCGTGCTCGACCTGCGTGCCGGCCTGAGCCGGGAGGGCCTGGACCGCGTGCTCGCCGACGTCGGGGCGCGACTGGCGCACGAGGTGGCCGACGTCGTCGACTCCCTCGAGCTGCGGGTCAGCGGCGGCGGCGCAGCGCCCGCGCGATGAGCAGGATCGTGACCAGGCCCAGCAGCTGACCGCCGAGGATCACGCGGGTCATGTCGACGGTCGGCTGCCAGGTCACCTCGCTGCCGTGGACGGCGTAGACGCCGACCGGGGACACGCGGACGCCGAAGCCGCCGCCCGAGCCGGACCCCGCCCGGGCGCCCTCGTGGCTGTCCTCGGCGAGCACCTCACCGTCGCCGTACCCGTAGCCGGCACCGCCGACGACGCGCGCGACGGGCACGAGGGTCACGTCGCCGGCGACGACCGGCTCGCCGAACACGCGGCGCACGGTGAGGATGTCGCGGGCGGCACGCAGGGGCTGCTGCGCCTCGCGGCGGCCGGTGCGCCGGCGTGCGCGGGGGCCGCCGGCGGTCCGGCCCGCATCGGTCTGGTCTGCTGCGTCGGTCATGCCCTCATGCTGCACCACCGCGCGGTCACCCGGGACGGTTGGGCCGGGGCAGTCGGGGTCGCGGCCCACCGCCGCGGTCAGGTCGACTCGCAGGGCGTGGTCGGCTCGAAGGCGGTCGCGTCGGCGAGCAGAGCCGTCAGCGTGCTCACGGGCACGATGTAGGACTGCCCGGCCGCGTTCTTCGCGTAGACGACGCCGACCACGCGACCCTCGGCGTCGAGCACCGCGGAGCCGGAGCTGCCGGGCTCGACGGGCGCGTCGGTGACCAGCACCTCGCCCAGGTTCTCGTTGAGGGGGTCGGTGGTCGCGCCGATGACCTGCCCCGACGTGACGGTGAGCCGGCCGCCCTGCGGGTAGCCGACCACGGTGATCCGGTCGCCGCGGACGGGGTCGGTGACGGCCAGCTCCGGGTAGGCCGGCAGCTCCGCCTCGGTGCGCACCACGGCGAGGTCGGCGATGGAGGCGCTGCTCGCGGCGCTCACCGCGATGTCCCGCCCGTCGTAGGTGGACACCTGGAGCTCTGCGGCGTCCGAGACGACGTGCTTGTTCGTGATGAGGGTGGTCGCGTCGATCGCGAAGCCGGAGCCCGTGGACAGGGAGCCACAGCCGACGTTGCGGATGCGAATCGCCATGCGCTGCACGGCGTCGAAGCCGTAGGGGCTCAGACCCGACGGCCGCTGGACGGGGGGCTCGCTCGGTACGAAGGTGGTCACCGGCTCACCCGGGAGGACCGGGAACTCGTCGGCCGAGCACGCGACGGGCCCGACGGCGATGACGACGGCGAGCAGGACCGGTGCGGGGGTCGCCCGCCGGCGTTCGCGCGCCCCGGCGCCGTGCCTGCTCACCGGGCGAGCTCCTGCTGCAGCGAGAGATTGGCCTCGCTGGCCTCCTGGCAGAAGGCCTCGACGTCGGACTCGAACTGCTCGAGCTGGGCCGGGTCGTACGGCGGCGGACTCGGCGAGGCGCCCGGACTCGGCGGCTCCGCGGCGCGCGCGAGGTAGCCGATGAGCTCCTGCTGGCTCCGCACGCACTGGTCGAGGGCGAGCGCGACGTCGCCGGCCGCGTTGCTGATGCGCTCCTGGTAGTCCACGAGCTGCTGCGTGATCTCCCACTCGTCGCTGATCTGCGCCTTCTCCGACGCGAGCTCGGTGATGCGCTGGTGCGCGGCGGCGAGCTGGTCGCGCACGGCCGCGAGCTCGGCCTGCGCGCCGGTGAGGTCGCTGCGGGTGGTGGACAGCTCCTGCCCGAGGTGCTGCGCTTCGCGGAGGTAGTCGTCCGCCTGGTCACGCCATGCGCGGGCCGACTGGTACAGGTACACGGTCAGGCCGACGCCCGAGAGCAGGGCGATGCCGAGCGCGGCACCGACCGCGGCGCGGAACGCCCGACGACGGCGCAAGGGCGGGCGGTCCGGTGCGGCACGCATGTGGCGGATGCGGGCGTCATCGGCCGGCGTCGCCGACGGCGCGGTCCGGGTGGTCGTCCGGGTGGTTGCGGTGCTCGCGGTGGTCGCGGTGGCCGTCAGGACCGCGGGGCCGGGCTCCGTGCCGGAGTCCGAGTCGTTGCTCGGGCGGGTGCCCGGGCCGAGCTCCGGGTCGGCGTCCGGGCCGGTGTCCGGGTCGGCGGATCCCGTCCCGGCGGGGCCGGGCGCGGCGGCCTCCGACGTGCGGACGGCTGCGTACAGGGGCGGGTCGGCGTCGTCGTCGGGGGGCGGTAGGGGGTCGTCGAGGACGTGCGCGTGCACGTGCTCGTCGAGGGCGGCGCCCCGGATCGCATCCGGGTGCACGGCCGACCCTCTCGCGTCCCCCCGCGGATCGCTCACGTCCCCCAGGATAGGCAGGCCCGCGGCAGCGGCGTACGACGAGAACCTCGGCTGGACTCAGCTCACCGGGCCGGTGAGGTTCTCGCCCGGGCCCTCGCCCGGGGCGTCCGGGTACGGCGAGGCCTCCCGGAACGCGAGCTGCAGTGAGCGCAGGCCGTCGCGCAGGGCACGGGCGTGCTGGCTGCCGAGCTCGGGCGCGGCCGCGGTGACCAGGCCGGCGAGAGCCACGATGAGGCGGCGCGCCTCGTCCAGGTCCATGAGGTCTGCACCACGCACGCCGGGGGCGTCGGGGCTCAGACCGCACTTGACCGCCGCCGCGCTCATGAGGTGGACGGCGGCCGTCGTGATGATCTCCACCGCGGGCACCTCGGCGATGTCCCGGGTGGCGGCGGCGGTCGGGTCCCCGGTGGGGTCGGCGTCAGTCATGGCACGATCCTGCCAGCACGGTCGGCGGCCCTGGTGCGGGTTCCCTGGCACGCCCACCCACGTCGTGCACCGCACCCGGGGCCGTTCTGCGCGCGGCCGGCGTGCTGGTACCCTGGCAGTGACCTGTCAGCCGGGCGTGCCTAGCCTGCCCGGCCGACACACAAGTGGAGTCCATCCCACCCGGCGCCGAGAGTCCCGCTCCTGCGGGCGACAGGTTCCTGGTTCAGGTCCGACGGTCGCCGTCTCGACGGTGACCGGTGCTCGGCGTGCCGAGCAGGACTCAGGCCTCCGCGTGAACGGCAGCGGGGGCCTTCTTCGTTGCCGGGGTCCAGAACTTCGACCCGAGGAGTCCCACATCATCGAGGCCCGCATCAACGAGCGGATCCGCGTACCTGAGGTGCGTCTGGTCGGCCCCAACGGGGAGCAGGTCGGGATCGTCCGCGTCGAGGACGCACTGCGTCTGGCGCAGGAGGCCGACCTCGATCTCGTGGAGGTCGCGCCCGACGCGCGCCCGCCGGTCTGCAAGCTCATGGACTACGGCAAGTTCAAGTACGAGGCCGACATGAAGGCGCGGGAGGCCCGGCGCAACCAGGGCAACACCGTGCTCAAGGAGATCCGCTTCCGCCTGAAGATCGACCCGCACGACTACGGCACCAAGAAGGGCCACGTCGAGCGGTTCCTCAAGGCGGGGGACAAGGTCAAGGTCATGATCATGTTCCGTGGCCGCGAGCAGTCGCGCCCGGAGATGGGCCTGCGCCTGCTCCAGCGTCTCGCGGAGGACGTCGCGGAGCTCGGCTTCGTCGAGAGCGCCCCGCGCCAGGACGGCCGCAACATGATCATGGTGCTCGGCCCGACCAAGAAGAAGTCCGAGGCCAAGCAGCAGGCGAAGCGGCGCGAGCCGCGTCCGGTCGAGGAGACGCCCGCGGCGTCCACCGCGGCCCCGGTCGGTGCGCCCGCCCCCGCAGCTCCGCCGGCGCCCGCGAAGCCGGCCGCCGCCGAGCAGGCCGCGGAGTCCGTGGCCGAGCC
>JAEYXM010000176.1 GCA_023428465.1 Actinomycetes bacterium | reverse complement strand
GCGGTGCGGGGGCCGCGGCGGCGGTGCGGGGGCCGCGGCGGCCGGGCCGCCCCGGCGGCCGACGCCGTCAGGCGTCGAGCAGGGCCTCGTCGATCAGGCGGTAGAGGAACGCCGCCATGGCCTGGCGCTCGACGTACGCACCCGGCCGGTACGTGCCGTCGGACCAGCCCGTCGAGATCCCTGCCTCCGCGAGCCACGCGATCTCGCCGCAGAACGGGTGCCCGGTGGTGACGTCGGCGAACGGCGCCGTCGTGCACGCGGGGGCCTGAGCGCCGTCGTGCGTGAAGCGGTAGAGGAACGCGGCCATGGCCTCACGCGTCACCGGCACCCCTGGGCGGAAGTCGCCGTCGGGGTACCCGGTGGTGATGCCGGCGTCGGCGAGCCACGCGATCTCCGCGCAGAACGGGTGCTCGGCGGGGACGTCGGGGAACGCGTCGCCGGTGCAGGGCGTCGCCCCGACGCCGGGGTTGGCGAGCCGGTGCAGGAACGCCGCCATCGCGTCGCGGTTCACGGACCAGCCGCCGCGGAACGAGCCGTCGGAGAAGCCGTTCATGATGCCGCGGTCGTAGAGCGACAGGATCTCGCCGGCGAACGGGTCGCCGCCGCCCGTGTCGCGGAACGGGTTCGCCGCGGGGAGCGGCGTCTGGTCGCCGGTGAGGGCGCCGGCGGCGTTCGACAGCCACCCTCCGTGCCCCCAGCCGCCGTCCTCGGTGTGCGCGACGAGCGTCCCGTCCGCGTCGAGCACGATCGAGCCTTCGACGGCGACGGACCGCGTCGGCGTGGGGTCACCGGTGAGGGGGATCCACTCGACGACGGAGGTGCCGTCGTCGAGCCACCGGGAGGCGATCACGGTGGTGCCGTCGAGCTCCAGCGGGCCGACGCGCTCGGCCTGCATCTCGGCGGGGTCACCCGTGTAGGGGGCGCTGGTGAACCAGCGCAGCGTCCGGTCGTAGTGGGTGGAGCCGTCCGGCAGTGCGACCGAGGCCCACAGGACGGTCTCGCCGTCGACGCCCGCGACGTAGAGGGACGCGAAGTCGAGGTCGGTGGTCCACTCGAGCCGGTCCAGCTCCACGGCGTCGCCGACGACGCCGTCCGCGTCCAGCTCTGCCGTGTAGACCCCGCCGATGTGTCGTTCACCGGTGGTGACACCGTCCCAGGAGATGCCGAACGCCACGCGGGTGTCCGTGATGGCGATGCTGTTCACGGACCACTCGCCGTCGGGCGCTGCGTGCGCACCGGAGAGCGCGAGGAGGTCCACCTCGGCGCCGGTGGCGCGGTTGATCAGGTGCTGGTCGACGCCGAACTCGCCGATCCCGACCAGCCAGTGGTCGGCGAGGGCGCTGATGCCGAACGCGACGTCGGCCGGCTCGTCGATGTCGACCAGGGTCTCGGTCCCGTCGGCGGCGCGCACGACGACGCGCCCGTCCGCGCCCCGGACGTACGCGAGGGCGCCGTCGTCCTCGGCCATCGACTGGCCGCCGGTCGCGGCGCGGCCGATGAGCTCGGGTGCGCCGACGGTCACGTCGTCACCCGACCAGGTGAGCGCGCGCCGGTAAACGGGCGCCGGGGCGTAGTCGGAGATGTCGGCGAAGTACACGGCGTCGTCGGCGACGATCACGGGCCACGCGCCGTCCGACCCGGGTGCGAGGTCGATCGTCGCGACCGGCGGCGGGGGGTCGGCGGCCGCGGCCGCACCGGTCCCCGTGACCAGGCCCGTGACGCCGACGACGCCGGCCGCCCCTGCCGCGGCCCATGCCCGCAGCCTCCCGCCGCTCCGGCCGCTCCGGCCGCTCCCGCCGCTCCGGCTGCTCCTGCCACCCCTGCTGCTCACGACGCACCTCCACCCGCCGACGCCGGACCGTCCGGTGTCGCTCGGAGGGTCAACGTGCACCTGCCCGGAAACGTTGGGGGTCGCCGGGCGCGGTCAGCGCGCCGGGAGTCGTTCCCGGAGGGCGTCGGTCATGAGCCGCCGGCCGGCGACCAGCCGGATGGTCACGGCGACGCACAGGCCTTGCGCGGCGAGGACGCCGATGAGCACGAGCGCTTGGGCGGCGCCGGCCTCCACGGGCGTGCCTCCGCCGAGGAGGACGCCGATGTACGCGCCGGGCAGGGTGACGAGCCCGACGGTCCGGGTCTGGTCGAGCATCGGCATGAGGGCGAGCCCGGCGCTGGGGCGCGCGACCTCGAGGGCCGATGCCGCGGGGGAGAACCCGAGGGACAGGGCGGCTTCGTACTCGCCGGGTCGGGCGCCGAGCTCTTCGAGCATCCGCCGCCCGGCGAGGGTGGTCGCGGTCATGGAGTTCCCGACGACGATCCCGGCGATGGGCAGGATGCTCGCCGGTTCCCACGGCACGGTCCCGGACGCGAGCACGAGCCCGACGACGGGCACGGCCCCCGCGAGCACGGGCACGGCGGCCCACGCGCGGCGCACGGGCAGCTCGAGGCGCCGCGTGGCGGTGATGGTCGCGACGGTGACCATCCCGGCGACGAACGCGAACGTCCACACGAGGGACTCGAGCACGACGACGATGAGCGCGGACACGACGGTGAGCTGCACGACGGCGCGTACGGCCGCGGTGACCATGGCGCCGCGCATCGGCAGCCGTGCCCAGGTGACCCCGGCGACGCCGACGAGCACGAGCACGACGAGGACGACGCCGAGCGTCCAGGTGGGTGTGACCATCAGTGGACGGCGGGCCGCAGCACGGCCGCGATGGCGTCGACGGCGGGCTTGAGCTGCCCGAACGACACCTCGTAGAGCCGGTCCCCGCCGCCGTAGGGGTCGACGACGTCGTCGTCGCGCGCGTCGACGGGCACGCGCCCGCGCTGCGCGGCGGCCAGTGGCAGGAGCGCCTGCAGTCGTTCGCCGAGCGTCCCGTCGGGCAGGGCGTCGGGCCCGACGGCGGTGGCGTACCGGGCGAGCTCGCGGAGGGTGAAGGTGCGGCGCAGGGCGGTGGGCGCGAGCTCGACGATCGCGGACCGGTGCCCGCGGGTGAGGGCGAGGACGAGGTCGGCGTCCAGGACGATGTTCTCGGTGAGCTGGCGGGCCGCGAACCCGTGGGCTTCGATGCCTGCCGCGGCGAGCAGGGGGACCATCGGGGCGCTGACGGGGGCGCCGACGACGGCGCGCACACCGGCGCTGACGACGTTCGCCTCGGGCAGGGCGTGCGCGAGGAGCCGCTCGACGGCGGGCGAGCGGCAGATGTTGCCGGTGCAGACGGTCAGGATGGTGGGCGCGCGGCCCCCGGGCGCGGGATCCACGGCACCATCATGGCTGCTGGATGCCCCGGAGACCTGGGCCTCCGACGCCGCGACCCGGCCGGCGCCGTCGGGCACCTCCCGGGAGCGTCACCCGAAAGTGGACAAACCTGGGCGTTTCCCTCTCGCCGCGACGCAGGTAGGCTGCCCTGGGTTGCCCGCGCGCGCCGTCCCCCTACGGCGCGGTGGGCGACCTGCAGGGGGCCGACGAACCGAGGAGGTCGCGTGGGTCACGGGCATGGTGGCGGCGGTCCGGACGCGCGCCACGCCACGGCCCCACCGAAGCGGCGGCGTCGCCGCTGGCCCTGGGTGCTTCTCGCGGCGGTGCTGGCGGTCCTCGGGTGGGGTGCGTGGCTGCTGGTGGACGCGATGAACGCGCGCTCGGAGCTACAGGAGGCGTCGTCGCTGGTCAGGACGCTGCAGGATCAGGTCCTCGAGGGTGACCGGGCCGGTGCGGCCGCGACGCTCACGCAGCTTCAGGCGCACGCGCAGCGGGCGCGGGACACGACGCGCGGGCCGCACTGGTCGGCGGCGCGGGTCCTGCCGTGGGTGGGGCCGAACGTGGAGGCCGTGCAGACGGTCGCGAGTGTCGTGGACGAGCTGTCGCGCACGGCGTTGCCGGAGCTGATGGAGGCGACGGACATCGTGGACCCGGCGGTGTTCGCGCCGGTGGAGGGCCGGGTGGACGTCTCGGCGCTGCAGGCTGCGGCGCCGACGGTGATCGCGGCGGACGACGCGGTGTCGGCGGCGATGGGGCGCCTGGACGGGGTGGACCGGGATGCCTTGTGGCCGCAGGTCGCGACGCCGTTCGACGACCTGCGCGGGGAGCTCGGCGGTGTCGCGCAGACGACGGCGACGGCGTCGCGCGCGGTGCAGCTGCTCCCGGCGATGCTGGGCGTGGACGAGCCGCGTGACTACCTGCTGCTGGTGCAGAACAACGCGGAGTTCCGTGCGTCGGGCGGTATCCCGGGGTCGGTGATCCTGCTGCGTGCTGAGGGCGGCGCGGTAAGCATCGTGGAGACGCGGTCGGGCGGGTCGCTGGGCGACCTGCCGGAGCCGGTGCTGCCGCTGACGGACGCGGAGCAGAACCTCTTCGGGGTGGACCTGACGGCGGACATGCGGGACGTGACGTTCACTCCGGACTTCCCGCGGACGGCGCAGGTCGCGGCGGCGATCTGGGCGCAGCAGGTCGGCGGCGAGGTGGACGGCGTCCTGTCGGTGGACCCGGGTGCGCTGGCGCTGGTGCTGGACGACACGGGGCCGGTCCCGGTACCGCCGGGGCCGATGGCGGACGCGCTGGGCGGGCAGCTGACGGCGGACAACGCGGTCTCAGCCCTGCTGAACACGGTGTACTTGACGCTCGCGGACCCGGCGGAGCAGGACGCGTTCTTCGCGTCGACGGCGGGTTCGGTCATGAGTGCGCTGATCGCGGGCCAGGGGGAGCCGGCGGCGGCGGTGGATGCGCTCGCGGAGGCGGCGCGGCAGGGCCGGCTGATGGTGTGGTCGGCGGAGGCTGCCGAGCAGGAGCTGCTGTCGGGGACGGTGCTGTCGGGGGAGCTGCAGGGCGACGCGGGTTCGCAGCCGGTCGTCGGGGTGTTCTTCAACGACGGCTCGCAGGCGAAGATGAGCTACTACCTGCAGACGGACATCGGTGTGGAGACGGCCGAGTGCCGCCCGGACGGGTCGCGTCTGTTCACGGTCACGGTGACGCTCACCAACACGCTCTCGCCCGACGCCGTTGCGACCTTGCCGCCGTACGTGACGGGCGCGGGGACGACGGTCCCGGAGGGCGAGGTGCGGACGAACGTGCTGATCTACGCCCCGACGGATGGGCTGGTCGAGGACGTGGTGATTGCGGACGACGTGCCGGGTGTGACGAGCCAGGTGCACGACGGCCTGGCGGTCGTGGGGCGGACGACGCAGCTCGCGCCGGGCCAGTCGATCACCATCACTGCACAGGTCATGAACGCTTCTGCACTCCCCGATGAGGTGATTTTGCGGAGTACGCCTACCGCGAAAGGGGACAAGTCGGTCACAGCCCTCCCCTTGTGCTCATGACATGCTCTAGGTTGGCCGATGACAGGGTTGTGCCGCGGGGGGCGCGGCGCTGGATGTCCCTGCTCTTCGACGCCCTTGGGGGATAACGCACATGACTCGCCGCACCGTTCTTTCCGCGCTCGCCACCGTCGCCCTGGTCGCGATGCCGGTCGCGGCCATGGCGTATGACGCGCCCGGCTTCGACACGTCCGTCAACGACCCGACCATCACCGCCGGTCAGTCCATCACCGTCACGACGACGGGCGCCGACGCAGGTGAGACCCTCACCGCCACCGTGACGTCGAACCCGGCGTCCATCAGCAACGACGCGATCACCATCGCGGGCACGAAGGCTCTCGCCAAGACGGCGTCGGCTGCGGGCACCGCCGCTTGGACCGTCACCCTCGCTGCCGCCGGCACGTACACGATCGCGATCACGGACGCCTCGGGCGCCCTGGTCGGCGACGAGACGGTCACGGTCACTGCGGCTGGTGCCGCGGCCCCGGGCCTGAGCGACACGGGCTTCGAGGCCTCGGGTCTCATCGGCGGCGCCGCCGCCCTGCTGGCCGCCGGTATCGCAGCGGTCGTGCTGGCGCGTCGTCGTCAGCAGGCACACGTCGGCTGACCTCTGAGCACACCGAAGGGCCGGGACCGGATTGTCCCGGCCCTTCGTGTTGTGCGGTGATTTCGGCAGTCGCCGGCTGCCCCGCGCGAGCACGCGGCGCGGGCACGCGGAGCCGGGACGCGCTCACGCGACAGCCGGGACACGCTCACGCGGCAGCCGCGACGCCGAGCAGGCGGCACCTACGACGTGGGGCCCGGTGGCCCGCCGGCCCTGGGGTTGGCGAGCCTCAGCCGATGGGGTCGCCGGGCCAGCGGCTCGGCATGGTGGGCGGCGGGGGCTGCTCGTTGCTGAGGATCCCGCTGAGGCTGTTGCTCTCGGTGGGGAAGGCCCCGCCGCGCTCGCTGGCAGCGATCGGGCGCGCGGTGGCGCGGGCGACGGGTCGCCGGCGTCCGGCGTGCAGGGTGCCGGAGTTCCCGCGGTCTCCGCGGTTCCCGCCGCTGCGGCGTCGGGTCTGCTTGGTGCGGCGCTGGCCGGCGCGCTCGGTGTCCTGCCCGTAGTAGGAGTAGGAGTCGGTCTGCTTGCGGGCGAGGCGGTTCATGACGACGCCGAGGACGCGCGCGCCGACGGCTTCGAGGGAGCCGATGGCGTCGGCGAGGTCGGCGCGGTGGACGCGGTTCGCGGCGGCGACGACGAGCGCGCCGCCGGTGAGGCGGGCGAGGATCGCGGCGTCCGTCACGGGCAGCAGCGGCGGGGTGTCGATGACGACGATGTCGTAGCGCTTGACGAGCTCGCCGAGCAGCCAGGCCATGGCGTGGGAGCCGATCATCTCGCTGGGGTTCGGTGGGACCTGGCCCGAGGTGAGGACGTGCAGCTTGCCGTCGCCCCACGGCTGGATGACGTCGTCGAGGCCGGCCTTGCCGATGAGGACGGTGGTGAGGCCGGCGCGGCCCTCGATGCCCAAGTACTCCGCGACGGAGGGGCGGCGCAGGTCGGCGTCGACGAGCGCGACCCGGGAACCGGCGTCGGCGAGCGTGATGGCGAGGTTGATCGCGGTGGTCGACTTGCCCTCGCCCGGGAGCGAGGACGTGACGACGATCGACTCGAGCCGATCGGCGACGTCGAGGAACTGCAGGTTGGTGCGCAGGCGGCGGAAGGCCTCGGCCCGGATGGAGTGCGGGGCCGAGTGGACGATCAGCGGGTGGTCCGAGGCCTCGTCGTCGTGGGCCATGGCTGCCATGACGGAGGAGTCGGTGACCTGCCGGATGTCGTCGGAGGTTCGCACGCGCGTGTCGAGGACCTCGCGGAGCACGGCGAGGCCGAAGCCGAGCGCGAGGCCCAGGATGAAGCCGAGGGCGGTGTTGCGGACCGGGTTGGGCGATGACGGGCTCGGCGGCGGCGTGGCGGCACGCACGGAGCTGATCTCGACGGGCGACTCGCCGTCCTCGGGCTCTTCAAGCTCGCGGACCTGCGTCGAGAGGCTTTCGGCGACCGCGTTGGCGATGTCGCTTGCGACCTGCGGGTCGGGGTTGGTCGCCGTGATGTTGATGAGAACGGTGTCGATGGGGGAGCTGGCGCTGATGGACGTCGCGAGCTCGTCGGGCGTGGTGGCGAGGTCGAGCTGCTCGATGACGGGGATGAGCACCCGCGGCGACGTGACCAGGTCCGTGTAGCTCTTGACCTGGCGCTGCGTGAAGCTGGCTCCCTGGACGAGGTCCGTCGAGGTGTCCCCGGTACGGACGGACACGAAGACCTGCGACCGCGCGGAGTACAGCGGGGTGGCAATGAGGGTCATCGCTACTGCCGCACCGGTGACCAGCACCGTCACGAGCAGGATCGAGACCCAGCGCTTGCGCACGATGGCGAGGTAGTCCTTGAGTTCCACGCGA
>JAEYXM010000073.1 GCA_023428465.1 Actinomycetes bacterium | reverse complement strand
CGAGTCCCCGGCCGGGGCGTTCGAGCTGGGCGTCGCAGGCACGGCAGGCACCGCAGGCACAGCAGGCACGGCAGGCACAGCAGGCGCCGACGATGCCGTCCCGGTGGCCGGCTCGGAGCTCCTCCTGCGGGAGAGCCGCCTGCGGTAACGGCGCCGTCACTCCAGCCAGGACCTGCCCGGGGGGGTAGGCGCACATCCCGCATTAGCGCAGTATTGGCCGGGATGTCGCCACCGCGTGGAAGCGTGCGGTGACGGCCGGTGACGGCGGACACGCCCGAGCGCTCGCACCCACCGACGGCGGTGGGTCGGTCCCCCGGACGGGTCGACCGGGCCCGGCGACCACCCGACATGAATGGGGGATTCGTGCGAACAGCATCACCGTCCAACCCACTGGCCCGCCGTACCGCGGCTGCCACGACCGTCGCGCTCTGCGCCGCCGGGCTGACCGCCGGCGTCGCGCAGGCGGCACCACCCACCGCTGCGTACATCTCGGAGATCCACTACGACAACGCGGGCACCGACACCGGCGAGTTCGTCGAGGTCCACCTGCCCGCAGGCACCTCCTCGGAGGGCCTGCAGGTCGTCCTCTACAACGGCGCGAACGGCGCCGCGTACCGGACGGATGCCGTTCCGGCCGTGACCGCTCCGGCCGATGCGCCGGCGGTCGCGGTCGTCGACTACCCCTCGAACGGCATCCAGAACGGCGCGCCGGACGCGATCGCCCTGGTGGGTGCGGACGGCGTCGTCATCGAGCTCCTCTCCTACGAGGGCACCCTCACCGCTGTGGGCGGGCCGGCCGACGGCCTGACGAGCGTGGACATCGGCGTCGCGCAGGGCGGCAGCGACGCGATCGGCCTGACCCTGTCGCGCACGTACGACGCGACCGCCGACGCCCTCGTCTGGCACGCGCCCGCCACGGGCAGCAAGGGCGCCGTCAACCCGGCCGGCACGGACCCCGACCCTGACCCCGACCCGGACCCCGGCGTGTGTGACCTCGACCCGACGCACGAGATCGGCGCCGTCCAGGGCTCCGGCGCGACGACCCCGCTGGTGGACCAGCAGGTGACGGTGCGCGGCGTCGTCGTCGGCGACGTGCCCGGCTTCTCCGGCTTCTACCTGCAGGACGCCGACGGCGACGGTGACCCCGCGACGTCGGACGGCATCTTCGTGTACAGCCCCGTCGCGGTGGACCTGGGCGACACGGTCGCCGTGCAGGGCCAGGCGACGGAGTTCGGCGGCCAGACGCAGATCACCTCGCGCGAGGACGTCGCGGTGTGCGCCGACGGCACGGCGGCCGACCTGCCCGCCCCAGCACCGCTCGACCTGCCCGCCGACGACGCGACCCGCGAGGCCCTCGAGGGCATGCTCGTGACGCCCGTCGACGCGCTGACCGTCAGCGAGGTGTACGACCTGACGAGCTACGGCGAGCTGACGCTCTCCGAGGGCGGCCTGCTCGTGCAGCCGACCGAGCTCGCCCGGCCGGGCGAGGGCGCCCAGGCGATCGCCGACCAGAACACGCTGCGCCGCATCGTGCTCGACGACGCCGTGAGCGCGCGCGTCTCCACGACGACCCGCCCGTACCTGTCGCCGACGACGCCCGTGCGCGTGGGCGACGTGCTCGACTTCACGAGCCCGCTCGTGCTCGGCTACGGGTTCGACCAGTGGCGGCTCCAGCCCGCCGACGGCACGGCGGACGGGACGTTCGCGCCGGTGAACACGCGGCCGGCGGCCCCGGACGAGGTCGGCGGTGACGTGCAGATCGGTGCGTTCAACGTGCTGAACTACTTCCTCACGTTCACCGGCGACAACGCCCGCGGGGCCCGCAGCGCCGCCCAGCTCGAGGCGCAGGCGGGCAAGATCGTGCCGGCGATCCTGGCGCTCGGGGCGGACGTCGTGACCCTCATGGAGATCGAGGACACCGACTCGACCGGGTACACGCCGGGGAACGCCGACGCGGCGCTCGCCGACCTCGTCGCGCGGCTGAACGCCGCCGAGGGCGCCGACGCGTGGTCGTACGTGCCGCTGCCGGAGGAGCTGTACGCCGTCGACCGGGACGTGATCCGCAACGGCATCATCTACCGGCACGACGTCGTCCTGCCGGTCGGCGACCCCGTCGGCCTGGTCGACGAGACGGTCTGGTTCAACGCCCGCGAGCCCATCGCGCAGACGTTCGTCAAGGACGGCGACACGTTCACGGTCATCGCGAACCACTTCAAGTCCAAGAGCCCGGGCGAGCCGACGGGCGACAACGTCGACGCCGGCGACGGGCAGGGCGCGTGGAACGGCGACCGCGTCCGGCAGGCCGCCTCGCTCGCCGAGTTCGCGCAGCAGCAGGTGTGGCGCACGTGGGACCACGACGTCGTCCTGCTGGGCGACTTCAACGCCTACAGCCAGGAGGACCCGATCGTTGCCCTGGCCGACGCCAGGTTCGTCGACCTGGGTACCGCCCTCGACCCTGGCCGGTACAGCTACGTGTTCGACGACATGTCCGGCTCGCTGGACCACGCGCTCGCGTCGAGCTCCCTGGCAGACAAGGTCACGGGCCTCACGCACTGGAACATCAACGCCGTCGAGTCGTTCGCGTACCAGTACTACGGCGATGCGGCACTGTACGCGGCCGACCCGTACCGCTCGAGCGACCACGACCCGCTCGTCCTCGGGATCGACCTGACGGAGCGCTGCCACGGGCTCCGGCCGACGATCGTCGGGACGCCGGGCGACGACGTCATCCAGGGCACGAACAGGATCGACGTCATCATGGGCCTCGGCGGGAACGACACGATCCGCGGCGGGAACGGGCTCGACATCATCTGCGGCGGCGCCGGCGACGACAAGATCTACGGCGACAACGGCGTGGACGTGCTGCTCGGCGGCTTCGGGGACGACGTCCTCGAGGGCGGGAACGGTCTCGACACGCTCATCGGCGGTCCGGGGCGGGACATCCTGCGCCCGGGCAAGGGCGTCGGGCTGCTCTTCCAGGACGGGCCCGAGTCGTGACGCACTGAGGACCTGAGGTCAGCACACCGGCCCGGCGGGGGGCGGGGGGGGGGCCGGCGCCCCGCCCGC
>JAEYXM010000288.1 GCA_023428465.1 Actinomycetes bacterium | reverse complement strand
GCGGCTAGAAGAGGACCGTGGCGTAGGTGCCGACCTGGCGGAAGCCCACGCGGGTGTAGCAGGCCAGCGCCGGAGCGTTGTAGGAGTTCACGTACAAGGAGATCAGCGGCGCGACGTGGCCCAGCGTCTGCTCGACGACGGCGGCCATGCCGTGCTCCGAGAGGCGACGGCCGCGCACCCGAGGAGCCACCCACACGCCCTGCACCTGGGCGACCTGGCTGCTCACCGCACCGAGGTCCGCCTTGAAGACGACCTCCGGGCCGTCAGGCCCGTCCTCGACGCGCACGAACGTCCGGCCCGCCTCGACGAGGGACTGCACCCGCGCCTCGTACGCACCCGGGCTGCCCGACACCGGCGAGTAGCCGACCTCCTCGACGAACATGCTCACCGACGCCGGCAGCACGAGCGGGATCTCGTCCACGCGTGCCCGCCGGACCTGCGGGTCCGCCGGCACCGGCGACAGCGCGTCCATGACGAGCGAGGGCTGGTCGGGCCGGACGTCGCGGGCAGGGCCCCACGCGTCCTGCAGTCGCTCCCAGAGCCCGAGCGCAGGGCGGGCCTCCCCCACGATCGAGGAGCACCGGCGTCCGTGCCTGCGCGCGGCGTCCGCGAAGGCGTCCAGGGCCTCGACGTCGTCCCCGTCGCACACGGGCACGAGGTTCGCCCCGACCCAGCACATGGCGTCGAGCGTGCCGCCGCGCTCCATGCCCCACACGGTCGCGGCCGCGCTGCTCCCACCCGTCGCGAGGATCGCCTCGATCCGCGTCGCGGCGAGCACGGAGGCGACCGGGTCGTACGCGCACAGGGCGGCGGCGTCGCGCAGGTCGACGTCGTTCACGAACGAACGCCGTGCCGTGCTCCGCCACCGTGCCATGCCGCGATTCTGCACCAGCGGCGACGACGGCGGGCGGCGCCCCGCCAGCCAGGCGCGCCGGGTTCAGCCGACCGAGACGACGGGCGAGCCGCCGTCGGCGGGCTCCATGGTCTCCGCGAGGCGCATGGCCTCCTCGATGAGGGTCTCGACGATCTGCGCCTCGGGGACGGTCTTGATGACCTCGCCGCGCACGAAGATCTGACCCTTGCCGTTGCCGGACGCGACCCCGAGATCCGCCTCGCGCGCCTCGCCCGGACCGTTGACGACGCATCCCATGACGGCGACGCGCAGCGGCACCTCCATGCCCTCCAGTCCGGCGGTGACGCGCTCGGCGAGCGTGTACACGTCGACCTGAGCGCGGCCGCACGACGGGCAGGAGACGATCTCGAGCTTGCGCGGGCGCAGGTTGAGGGACTGCAGGATCTGGTTGCCGACCTTCACCTCCTCGACGGGCGGCGCGGACAGCGAGACGCGGATCGTGTCGCCGATGCCCTTGCTGAGCAGCGCGCCGAACGCGGTCGCGGACTTGATCGTGCCCTGGAACGCCGGACCCGCCTCGGTCACGCCGAGGTGCAGGGGCCAGTCGCCGCGCTCGGACAGCAGCTCGTACGCGCGCACCATCACGACCGGGTCGTTGTGCTTGACGGAGATCTTGAAGTCGTGGAAGTCGTGCTCCTCGAAGAGCGATGCCTCCCAGACGGCGGACTCCACGAGCGCCTCGGGCGTGGCCTTGCCGTACTTCGCGAGGAGCCGCGGGTCCAGCGAGCCCGCGTTGACGCCGATGCGCAGCGACACCCCGGCGTCGGACGCGGCGCGCGCGATCTCCTTGACCTGGTCGTCGAACTTGCGGATGTTGCCCGGGTTGACGCGGACGGCGGCGCAGCCGGCGTCGATCGCGGCGAACACGTACTTGGGCTGGAAGTGGATGTCCGCGATCACGGGGATCTGGGACTTCTTCGCGATGATCGGCAGCGCGTCGGCGTCGTCCTGGCTGGGCACGGCGACCCGGACGATGTCGCAGCCGGCCGCCGTCAGCTCGGCGATCTGCTGGAGTGTGGCGTTGATGTCCGTGGTGGGCGTCGTCGTCATCGACTGCACGCTGACGGGCGCGCCGCCTCCGACGAGCACCTTGCCGACCTTGATCTGCCGCGTCGGGCGACGGGGCGCGAGGACGGGGGGCGGTGCTGCCGGCATGCCGAGGCTGATCGGGGTGCTCACCGGTCCAGTATCCCCCGTCAGGGCCTCCCGACGTCGTCGGGGCCGTCCACCGGCACGCACCGTCGCGGAATCATCACGAGGCGCACACAGGCGGGCGCCCACGGGGCGGGCGCGGCCTGCGGACGGTCTCGGTCCCGCGTGGCGTCAGAGCGTGACCGGGCGGACGAGGTCGGCGACCACCAGGAACACGGTCATGAGACCGAAGATCACGAACACGCCGTAGGCGAGCGGCATCATGCGCGCCGTGTCCGCAGGCGCCGGCCGCGGCAGTCCGCGCAGGCGCGCCCACTGCCGCTTGGCGCCCTCCCACAGGGCCCCGACGACGTGCCCGCCGTCCAGCGGCACGAGGGGCAGCAGGTTGAACATGAACAACGCCATGTTCAGCGACGCTGCGAGGACGAGCATGTTCGCGGCCTGCGCGGCGATCGTCACCGACGGCCCGTCCGCGGCGGCGATCTGCCCGGCGACCTGGCCCATGCCGACGAGACCGATGACCTCGCCGGAGCGCTCCTCGCCGCTGACGAGAGAGCGGCCGACGTCGACGAGGTTCATCGGGAGGTTCAGGATCGCCCCGCCCGTCCCGGTGACCGCCTCCCACACGACCGGCCCGACGGCGCTGAGCGGCTCGCGCTGCAGCTCCCATCCGGGCTGCACGCCGATGTAGCGCGTCGGCGCGGTCATGATCTCGCCGTCGTCGTCGGCGACGGCGTTCCCGTCGTCGTCGAAGACCGGCCGCTCCACCTCGACGGGGCTGACCAGGAGCGTGAGCTCGGCGCCGTCGCGCTCGACGACGAGCGGCAGGTCCGAGCCCTCGCTGCCCTGGACGGCCACGGTGAAGTCCGACCACTCCTCGATCGCCTGCCCGTCGAAGCTGACGAGCCGGTCCCCGGGCCGGATGTCGGCGGCGGAACCCGGGCTCTGCGGGTCGCCCGGGGAGCACTCGAAGTCCGCCCCGGCGTCGGCCGGGTAGACGCACTCGGGCACCTCGACCAGGGTGAGGCTCGTCGCCCGCGTCCCGATGCCGGAGAACACGACCGCGAAGAGCACCACCGCCATGAGCAGGTTCGCGAGGATCCCGCCCGCCATGACGACGACCTTCTTCGGGGTGCTGAGCCGGTAGAACGCCCGGTGGTCCTCGCCGGGCTCGATCTCCTCCGCGCTGGCCTCCCGCGCGTCCTGCACGAGCTGGGCGATCGCGCCGGTCCCGGGCCGCGCGCCGACGACGTCCGCCGGCGGGATCATCCCGACGAGCTTGGTGTACCCGCCGAGCGGGATGGCCTTGATCCCGTACTCGGTCTCGCCGCGGCGCGTCGACCAGAGCGTGGGGCCGAAGCCGATCATGTACCGGGGCACCCGGACACCGAAGAGCTTCGCCGGGACCATGTGGCCCAGCTCGTGCACACCGATCGAGATCGCCAGAACCAGGAGCAGCACCAGCCACCCGATCACCTGTGCTGCCACGTACTGCCTCCTGCGTCCGAGCGTCGAGGGGTCCATCATCCCTTGCCGCGGGAGCACTTCGGGCACGGACGGGCCCGGGGTGTGGCGCGCGCGGGCCCCGGGGACGAGGATCGGGCCATGACGACGCCGCTGGACGAGATCTCGCAGGCGATCATCGCCGAGCTCAGCGCGGACGGTCGTCGCGCCTACGCCGCGATCGGGAAGTCGGTCGGCCTCTCGGAGACGGCGGTGCGCCAACGCGTGCAGCGGCTCGTCGAGACCGGGGTGCTGCAGATCGTCGCGGTCACCGACCCGCAACGGCTCGGGATGTCCCGCCAGGCACTCATCGGCATCAAGGCGGAGGGGGACCTGCAGGTCATCGCCGACGCCCTCGCTGCGATGCACGAGGTCGTGTACGTCGTCATCACGGCCGGCACGTTCGACCTGCTCGTGGAGGTCGTGTGCGCCGACGACGAGCGGCTCCTCGCGATCCTCAACGACGAGATCCGGACCCTGCCCGGCGTGGTCGCCACCGAGACGTTCGTCTCGCTCAAGGTGCGCAAGCAGGTGCCGGGCTTCCGCAGGCTCTGATCCATCCCCCGAGCCGGTTGTGCGCGGCGCGCGGCGTCACGCGATGCCGAGGAGCTCCCTCGCGCGCCCGCGCGCCCAGGCCTCGGCGGCCAGGACGGTCTCGAGCGTGAGGTCGCCGGAGGCGCCCTCGTGCTCGTCCAGCACCCGCGCGACCGTGTCGACGATCTCCAGGAAGCCGACGCGCCCGTCGAGGAAGCCGGCGACGGCCTCCTCGTTCGCGGCGTTGTAGACGGCCGGGTGGGTCGGGGAGGCGACGACCGCCTCCCGCGCCAGGCGGACCGCCGGGAAGGCGACGTCGTCGAGCGGCTCGAACGTCCAGGTCGCGGCGGTGGTCCAGTCGCAGGCCGGCACGACGTCCGCGAGGCGCCCGGGGGCCGACAGGCCGAGGGCGATGGGCAGGCGCATGTCCGGCGGCGAGGCCTGCGCGATCGTCGACCCGTCCCGGAACTCGACCATCGAGTGCACGATCGACTGCGGGTGCACGACCACGGTGATGTTCGCGACGGGGACGTCGAACAGCAGGTGCGCCTCGATGAGCTCGAGGCCCTTGTTCATGAGCGTCGCGGAGTTGATCGTCACGACCGGCCCCATGGACCACGTGGGGTGCGCGAGCGCCTGCTCGGGCGTCACAGCGGCCAGGTCCGCCCGGGGCCTGCCCCGGAACGGCCCGCCCGACGCCGTGAGGACCAGGCGCGCGACCTCCTCCGCACGCCCGGCGCGCAGGCACTGCCACATCGCCGAGTGCTCGGAGTCCACGGGCACCAGCTGGTCGAGCCGACGACGGGCCGCCTTCACGAGCGGGCCGCCCACGACCATCGACTCCTTGTTCGCGAGCGCGAGGGTGCTGCCCGCCCGAAGGGCCGCGAGCGTGGGCCGCAGCCCGATGGAGCCCGTGATCCCGTTGAGCACGACGTCGGCACCCACGCCGGCGAGTCCCGTCGCGGCGTCGGGCCCGGCCAGGAGCTCCGGCGCCGGTGAGGTGGGCCCGCCCGCAGCCCACGCAGCCCGGAACGCCTCGACCGCGCCCGCATCGGCCAGGGCGACCGTGTCGGCCCCCGTCGCGCGCGCCTGCTCGGCGAGGAGCGCGACGTCGCGCCCGCCGGCAGCCAGCCCGACGACGCGGAACGCGCCGGAGTTGCGGCCGAGAACCTCCAGGGCCTGGGTGCCGATGGAGCCGGTCGAGCCGAGGACGACGACGGTACGCGGAGAGGTCACGCGATCATTCTCGCCGAGCCGCCCCCGTGCACGCCCACGGAGGTGGCATGATCCGGGCCATGGTCAAGGACTCACTGCTGGCGTCCAACGAGCGGGTCGTCTTCCACGCCCACTCACACTGGAAGAACATCTTCGTCCCGGTGGTCGTCACCGTGGCCGTCACGGCCCTCGCGGTCTTCGCGCTCGTGACGTGGGTCGGCGACGACACCGCGTCCTGGGTCCGCTGGGCCATCGTGGCCGTCGCGACGCTCGTCGTGCTGGTGTTCGGCATCTGGCCGATCATCGTGTGGCTCGCGTCGACCGACACCCTGACGACGAGGCGCCTCATCAGCCGGCGCGGCGTGTTCTCCCGCGAGGGCAAGGACATCCCGATGGACCGGGTGCAGTCGGTGAGCTACCGGCGCACCCTCCTCGAGCGCATCCTCGGCTGCGGCACGCTCGTGGTGCAGACCGCGGGTGAGACCAGCGACGTCGAGCTCGCAGACGTGGCACACCTCGAGCGCCGGCTCCTGCAGGTCCAGGAGCTCATCCTCGACGACGAGATCCCCGCGGAGCCCACGCCGCACGGCACCGGCGACGACATCCACGAGGTACCCGCGGAGGACTGACGGCCCGACGTGTCCGGCAGGCTGGGTCGTCACCCGATGCCCAGGCCCTCGGCGTCACTCGACGCCCAGGCGTCCGGCGTCACTCGACGCCGAGCAGCACCTCCACCGCGCGCTCGAAGAACGCGTCGACCGGGCCCTCGGCGTAGGCCGCGTGACCCTTCGCACGCCCGAACGTCGCGTGCCGGATCTCCTCCGAGGTCAGGGGAGCGCCGTTGTCGAAGTACGCGATCAGCCGGTGGCACAGGTCGTCGACGTCGTCGGGCAGGTACCCCTGCTCGCCACGCCGCGCCGGGGCGAACCGCTCCCCGTCGGGCCGGCGCAGCCGCTCGTAGAGCGTCCGGGCCTGGGTCGCGACGTGATCCATCCACGCCTGCTGGCCCTTGCCCGCGAGGATCTCCTGCCGCTGCCGCGTGGTGAACGCCCGCTCGAGGCGATCCAGCGCCGCGTCGACGGAGCTCGTCGCGTACCCGCCGCGCACCAGGTCGAACGCGGCCCGGCGCACGTCGGCGCCCGTCAGCGGCTCCCCCGGTTCTCCCTCGTAGACGCGACGCGCCTGCGTGAAGAAGGTGTCCACCTGGTCAGGGTCGTACCCGGTGCGGAACCTGCTGACTGTCCGGAACATCTGTCTCATCTCTCCTCGGCGGCCAGCTGGCCGCACGCACCGTCGATGTCGCTGCCACGGGTGTCACGCACGGTCGTGGGGACGCCGGCCCCACGCAGGTTCGCCACGAAGCGCGCGGCCACGCGCGGGTCGCTCGCGGTCCAGATGGACCCCGGCGTCGGGTTGAGCGGGATGGGGTTCACATGCACCCAGCCCTTGCCGCGTGCCACGAGCTTCTCCGCGAGGAGGTCGGCCCGCCAGGCGTGGTCGTTCATGTCCTTGATCAGGGCGTACTCGATGCTCACGCGCCGACCGGTCGCCTCGAAGTACCGGCGGGCGGCGTCGAGCGCCTCGTCGACCGTCCAGCGGGTGTTGATCGGCACGAGCTCGGAGCGCAGCGCGTCGTCGGGCGCGTGCAGCGACAGCGCGAGCGTGACCGGCAGGCCCTCCGCCGCGAGCTTGTCGATCGCCGGCACGAGCCCCACCGTGGAGACGGTCACGCCGCGCGCGGACATGCCCAGGCCCTCCGGGACCGGTGCGACGATCGCCCGGACCGCACCGAGGACCGCCTTGTAGTTCGCCAGCGGCTCGCCCATGCCCATGAAGACCACGTTCGACAGGCGACCAGGGCCACCCTCGATCTCCCCGCGCGTCATCGCACGGGCCGCGCGGCGGACCTGCTCGACGATCTCCGCGGTGGACAGGTTGCGGGTCAGGCCCAGCTGGCCGGTCGCGCAGAACGGGCACGCCATGCCGCACCCCGCCTGGCTCGACACGCACAGCGTCGCGCGGTCGGGGTAGCGCATCAGGACCGACTCGACCTTGACGCCGTCGTGCAGGGACCAGAGCGTCTTGACGGTCGTGCCGGCGTCGGCCGTGATGGTGCGCACCTGGCGGACGAGCGGCGGCAGGAGCGCCGCCGTGATGGCCTCGCGCGACCGCTTCGGCAGGTCCGTCATCTCCGCCGGGTCGTCGGTCAGGTGGCCGAAGTAGTGCTGGCAGACCTGCCCCGCCCGGAAGGCGGGCTCGCCGAGCTCCGCGACGACGGCGGCACGCTCGTCGGGCGTCAGGTCCGCCAGGTGGCGCGGCGGCTTGCCGCGCCGGGGCGCGGTCATCGTGAGCGCGAGGGCGGGACGCCCGTCGGCAGCCGGCATGGGCACCTCAGGCCACCGGGACCAGGACGTGGAGCACGAGGTACACCAGCGGTGCCGTGAGCAGCAGCGAGTCGATCCGGTCGAGGACGCCACCGTGGCCGGGCAGGAGCGAGCCCATGTCCTTGAGCTCGAGGTCCCGCTTGATGAGCGACTCCGCGAGATCGCCGAGCGTGGCGGTGAGGACCGAGGCGACGCCGAGCGCGATGCCCACCACGGGACGTGCCTCGAACGCGAGCCCCATGCCCACGGCCCCCACGGCGCACGCGAGCACGAGTGACCCGCCAAGGCCCTCCCAGCTCTTCTTCGGGCTCACCGACGGCGCGAGGGGATGGCGGCCGAACAGCACGCCGGCTGCGTAGCCCCCGACGTCGTTCGCGACGGCCAGGAGCACGAAGAGGGCGACGCGACGCGCGCCGTCGGCCTCCGCGAGCATGAGCATGACGAAGCCCGCCATGAACGGGATGTACGCGGCGGCGAAGGTGGCCGACGCCGCGTCGCGCAGGGCCTCCTGGCCACCACCGTCGAGGACCCGCCACACCACGACACCGCCGGCGGTGAGCATGAACGCGACCAGCAGCGCTTCGGGGCCGCCCGTGTAGGACGACACGAGGATGCCGGCGGTCCCCACGAGCAGCGGTAGCAGCGGAATGTGGATGCCGCGCCGCGTCATCGCCTGGCCCAGCTCCCACAGCCCCGCGCCGCACGCGAGCAGGGCGAGGCCGATGAAGGCCTCCTTGCGGAAGTACAGGGAGGCGCCGACGGCGCCGAGCAGCCCGAGGCCGACGGCCGTCGCCAGAGGCAGGTTGCGGCCGGCGCGCGAAGGCAGGGGGCGCGCCAGCACGTCGATGCCGGTGGGTTCGCTCATCAGACCTCGAGGAGCTCGTTCTCCTTGTGCGCCAGGAGCTGGTCGACCATGTCGACGTGGTGCTTGGTGAGCACCTCGAGCTCCTTCTCGGCGCGGGCGACGTCGTCCTCACCGGCCTCGCCGTCGCGGGCGATGCGGTCGAGCTCCTCCTTCGCCTTGCGGCGCACGTTGCGGACGGCCACGCGGGCCTCCTCCGCCTTGTGCTTGGCCAGCTTGACGTAGTCGCGGCGCCGCTCCTCCGTCAGCTGCGGCAGGACGACGCGGATCACCTTGCCGTCGTTGCTGGGGTTGACACCCAGGTCGGAGTCGCGGATCGCCTTCTCCACCGCGTGCATGGAGCTGACGTCGAACGGGGAGATCAGAATGGTGCGGGCCTCGGGCGTCGCGAACGACGCGAGCTGCTGCAGCGGCGTGGGGGTGCCGTAGTACTCGACGAGGATCTTCGAGAACATCGCGGGGTTGGCGCGGCCCGTGCGGATGGTCGCGAAGTCCTCCTTCGCGACCTCGATGGCCTTGTCCATCTTCTCCTCGGCGGAGAGGAGGGTGTCGTCGATCACCGGTACTCCTTGTCGTCGGTCCACGGCAGCTCGCAGCCGTGCGCTACTCCGTGAGCAACGTGCCGATCCTCTCACCCTGGAGGGCCCGGGTGACGTTGCCTTGCCCCTCGAGGCCGAAGACGCGCATCTGCACCCCGTTGTCGCGGCACATGCTCAGCGCGGTGGCGTCCATCACCTCGAGGCCGCTGACGAGGGCCTCGGTGTAGGTGAGGCGGTCGTAGCGGGTCGCGGTCGGGTCCGTGCGGGGGTCGGCCGTGTAGACGCCGTCCACCCCGTTCTTGCCCATCAGGACCTCGTCGCAGTGCGTCTCGAGGGCCCGCTGGACCGAGACGGTGTCCGTCGAGAAGTACGGCAGGCCGGCGCCGGCGCCGAAGATGACGACCCGGCCCTTCTCCATGTGCCGGATCGCCTTGAGCGGGATGTACGGCTCGGCGACCTGGCCCATCGCGATGGCGGTCTGCACGCGGGTCTGCACACCCGCCTGCTCGAGGAAGTCCTGCAGCGCCAGGCAGTTCATGACGGTGCCCAGCATGCCCATGTAGTCCGCGCGGGCCCGGTCCAGGCCGCTCTGCGAGAGCTCCGCGCCGCGGAAGAAGTTCCCGCCGCCGACGACGATCGCGACCTGCACGCCCGTGCGGACCGCGGCCGCGATCTCCTCGGCGACGCGGCGCACGACGACCACCGCGAGGCCGATCTGGCCACCGCCGAACGTCTCGCCGGAGAGCTTCAGGAGCACCCGGCGCGGAGTCCGCCGGAGCGCATCCGGCGGGGTTTGGACGTCCGTGGCGGTGCCCGTGGCGGTCTGGTCCGAACTCACTGTTCCTCCACCCCTCCGCCGGCACCGGCGGTGCTGTCTTCGGACGAGGGGGGACGGGGGCCTGGTGGCGGGGGTCCGCCGGTTGTCTCAGGCGCCTACGCGGAAGCGCGCGAAGGCGGTCACGTTGCCGCCGGTCTCGCTGACGACCTGCGCCACGGACTTCTTCTGGTCCTTGGCGAAGGCCTGGTCGACGAGGACGTTCTCCTTGAAGAAGCCGGTGACCCGGCCCTCGACGATCTTCGTGAGAGCGGCCTCGGGCTTGCCCTCGTTGCGTGCCGTCTCCTCGGAGAGGCGGCGCTCGTTGGCCACGACGTCCGCCGGGACCTCCTCGCGCGTGAGGTACAGCGGGCTGTACGCGGCGATGTGCATCGCGACGTCCTTGGCGACCGGGGCCGCCGCCTCGTCCGAGCCGACGAGCACGCCCACCTGCGGGGGCAGGTCCTTGTTGACCTTGTGCAGGTAGACCGTCACGACCGCCGCCTCGATCCGCGCCACGCGGCGCAGGACGAGCTTCTCGCCGATCACAGCGGCGACCTCGTCGATCGCGCTCTGGACGGTGGCGCCGCCCGCGTCGGACGCGAGGATCGCCTCGACGTCGTCGGTTCCAGCCGCGACCGCCGCCGCGAGCACCTTGTCCGCCAGCTCGATGAACGTGGCGTTCTTGGTGACGAAGTCGGTCTCGCAGTTCAGCTCGATGAGCACGCCGACCTGGCCGGCTGCCGTGTCGGAGACGTCGGCTGCCACGAGGCCGTCGGAGGCCGCACGGCCCTCGCGCTTGCTGATGCCCTTCAGACCCTTGACCCGGATGATCTCCATGGCCTTCTCGGCGTCGCCGTCGGCCTCGTCCAGCGCCTTCTTGACGTCGAGCATGCCGGCGCCGGTCTTCTCCCGGAGCGCCTTGATGTCAGCGGCGGTGTAGTTCGCCATCACACGTCCTTCGTCGGTTGCGGTGGTCAGTTGGCGGTCTCGTCGGCGGCGGGCGCCTCGGGGGCGTCAGCCTCCGTGGCCGGAGCGGCCTCCGGAGTCGCCTCGGCGACCGGGGCCTCCTCGGCCGGAGCGGCCGGAGCGGCGGCCTCGGGGGCGGCCTCGACGACGGGCGCCTCGGCAGGGGCCTCGGCCGGAGTGGCCGGAGCGGTGGCCTCGGCGCCTGCGAGCAGCTCGCGCTCCCACTCGGCGAGCGGCTCGGCCTCGGCCGGGGCGGTGCTCTCCTCGCCCGTGCGGGCGCTGTGGCGAGCGATCAGGCCGTCGGCGACGGCGTCGGCGACGACGCGCGTGAGCAGCGCGACGGCGCGGATCGCGTCGTCGTTGCCCGGGATCGCGTAGTCGACCAGGTCCGGGTCGCAGTTGGTGTCGAGGATCGCGACCACGGGCACGCCGAGCTTGCGGGCCTCGTCGACGGCGAGGTGCTCCTTGTTGGTGTCGACGATCCAGACCGCCGAGGGCACGCGGGCCATGTCACGGATGCCACCGAGCGTCTTGGCGAGCTTGTCCTTCTCGCGACGCATGATGAGCAGCTCCTTCTTGGTGAAGGCGCTGCCGGCCACGTCGTCGAAGTCGATCTCCTCGAGCTCCTTGAGCCGCTGGAGTCGCTTGTTGACCGTCTGGAAGTTGGTGAGCATGCCACCGAGCCAGCGCTGGTTCACGTAGGGCATGCCGACGCGCGCGGCCTGCTCGGCGACCGGCTCCTGCGCCTGCTTCTTGGTGCCCACGAACAGGACGGTGCCGCCACGGGCGACCGTCTCGCGGATGAACTCGTACGCCTTGTCGATGTAGGTCAGCGTCTGCTGAAGGTCGACGATGTAGATGCCGTTGCGCTCGGTGAAGATGAAGCGCTTCATCTTCGGGTTCCAGCGTCGGGTCTGGTGACCGAAGTGGACACCGCTCTCGAGCAGCTGCCGCATGGTGACGACGGCCATGGTTCCTCCTGGCGCGGCGAGGCCGCGCGTGGTCTGCGGGCACGGGCCCGCGATTCGGTTGTCGGCGTCGGCCGGGTGGCCGGTGCCCCTGGCACCCTCTGTGGCCGACACCGGACGGGCTGAGCCGGTCCGGACCGTCGTCGACGCACGGGTCCCCCGGGCGAACCGGGGGCAGGAGGGCGCGCGATGTCACCCGGACGAGCCGGGCGCACGGACATGCTACCGGACGCAGGGGCGCCGCCCGGTCATCCACAGGCGCTCGACGGGGCCGCGCGTCCACAGGCTCCCCGGGCCGGATGTCACGGCGACGTGCCTCCCGGGAAACCTCACCACATGACCCCATCGATCTGCAGGGCCATCGCCGTCTGTGCCGCACTCGCGCTTCCCCTGGGCACGTCGACGCCGGCTCCCGGCCGGCTGGCCGGAGCCCCGCCGCTCGTCGAGGCGCCCGCCGTGGGAACCGCGCTCGTCTACCGACCGCCGGTCGCGGGCTCGGTCCTGCGCCTGTTCGACCCGCCTGCCCGACGCTGGGACCGGGGCCACCGCGGCGTCGACCTCTCCGCGGTCGACGTCGACGTCAGGGCCCCCGCCGAGGGGATCGTGACGTTCAGCGGGATTGTCGTGGATCGGGGCGTCGTCACCGTCACGCACCCGGACGGCTTGCGCTCGAGCCTGGAACCCGTGGATGACGCGCCCCCGGTCGGAACCGTCGTGGCCCTCGGGGACGAGCTCGGTCACGTCGGTGCCGGCGCGCACTGTCCCGGACAGCCCTGTGTGCACTGGGGTGTTCGCCGTGGCGAGGAGTACCTCGACCCGCTCGACCTGCTCGGAACGGTCACCGTCGTGCTGCTCCCCGCCTCGTGAGCGGCGCCGTTGCGCCCACCTGCCCAGGCCCGCCCAGCGCAGGCGCCTGGCGCCTGGCGCCAGGTGATCGTCAGGCCGGAGGGTTGGCGAAGATCGTCTCGAAGGCGCCGGTCTCCGGGTCGTGAGGACACACGGCTTCCTCTCGTCGCAGTGGTCGACGCGGCCTCAGGCCTTGTCGCCCTCCTGGAGCATGGTGCGCAGGCGGAGCATCGCCGCCGTGTGCATCTGGGAGATCCTCGACTCGGTGACGCCGAGGACCCGGCCGATCTCCGCGAGCGTCATGCCCTCGTAGTAGTACAGGACCAGGAGCAGCTTCTCCCGCTCGCCGAGTCGCTCGATCGCGCGGGCCAGGAGCACCTTCGTCTCCTGCACCTCGAGGCTCTGTGCGGGGTCGGGCGCGCTGGGGTCGCCCAGGGTGTCCATGAGGCTGAGGGAGTCGCC
This sequence comes from Actinomycetes bacterium, assembly GCA_023428465.1. Classification (GTDB taxonomy): domain Bacteria; phylum Actinomycetota; class Actinomycetes; order Actinomycetales; family Cellulomonadaceae; genus Actinotalea. Next base: position 9,867 of record JAEYXM010000288.1, on the reverse strand, counting down.
GCGCTCCGACCCGGCCCCCAAGAGCTCGTCGAGCGCCGCGACGTTGACGGTGGAGAGCTGGGTGAAGATCGCCCGGAGCTCCGTGACCGGCATCTGCAGCCGACCCGCGACCTCCTGCTCCGACGGGGCACGACGCAGCTCACCCTCCAGCTCGGCGTACGCGCGGTCGACCGCACGGGCCTTCGTGCGGACCGACCGCGGGATCCAGTCGATGGCGCGCAGCTCGTCGATGATCGCCCCGCGGATCCGGGACGACGCGTACGTCTCGAACTTCACCGCGCGGTCCGTCTCGTACTTCTCGATCGCGTCGATGAGCCCGAACATGCCGTAGGAGACGAGATCCGCCTGCTCGACCGTGCTCGGCAGACCCGCGCCGACCCGTCCGGCGACCATGGTCACGAGCGGGGCGTAGTGCAGGATCAGGCGCTCGCGCGCCGTGCGGTCGCCGGACTCCTTGAAGACCCCCCAGAGCGAGGCGAGCGAGACGGCGTCCTCCGACGTCCCCTCCGCGTGCGGGCGCGGGACGACGGTCACCGACAGCTGTGCCGCGGTGTCCGTCTGTGGCGCCCTGGCCTGGGTCATCCGATCTCCCTAGGCCCGCGGATGGGCTTGCTGGTAGGAGCGCCGGAGGCGCTCGGGCGAGACGTGGGTGTAACGCTGCGTCGTCGCAAGACTCGCATGCCCCAGGATCTCCTGGACACTTCGCAGGTCGGAACCGCCGTGCAGCAGGTGCGTGGCGGCGGTGTGCCGCAGGGCGTGCGGTGCCACGTCGTCCACGCCGGCGGCCTGCGCGGCCCGGTGCACGAGTGCGCGCACCTGGCGCTGGTCCATGCGGCGTCCGCGCAGCCCGACGAACAGGGCGTCCCCGGAGTCGGCCGTCGCGAGCGTGCCGCGCGCGGCCAGCCAGGCGTCGAGCGCCCGGGCCGCCGGCACCCCGAAGGGCACGACGCGCTCCTTCGCGCCCTTGCCGAGCACGCGCACGGTCCTGGCCTCGCGGTCGACGTCGCGCACGTCGACGCCCACGAGCTCGCCCACGCGCACGCCGGTGGCGTACAGGAGCTCCAGGACGGCCCAGTCGCGCGCCCTGGCCGGGTGCCCGTCGGCGGCGAGGCCGCGCGCGACGTCGAGCAGCCGGGCGGTCGGCTCCACGGCGAGCGCGGTCGGCAGCGAGGAGCCCGGGTTCGCGGTGACGAGGCGTGCGGACGGGTCGCTGGCGACGAGGCCCTCGGCCGTCGCCCATGCGTAGAAGCACCGGACCGCCGCGCCGCGGCGGGCGATCGTCGCGCGCGCGAGCCGGGTGGAGACCATCGACGCGAGCCAGGCGCGCAGCAGGCCGAGGTCCACCTCGTCCCAGGTGACCCCACGGCGTGCGGCGAAGCGGAGCATGTGCCGGACATCGCCGCCGTAGGCGCGGACCGAGTGGGCCGACATGCCGCGGGCGCCCCCAAGGTGCGTCGCGAACGCGGCCACGACCTCTTCGGTCATGGCCGCGGAGTCGGTCGACGCGGCGTGCACTGCTCTACCGTTGCGCTTCACCGGTCACGTCACAAGACGAGACGCGCAGACTTCACCCGCTTCGACGCCTCGCACCGCCGCAGTCTGTCCGATTCAGCTGCCTTGCCCCGGCTGCCACGCCGCACGAGACCACGAACCGCCCCGGTGCACCGCCAGCCCGGCGAGCTCGAGGCGGCCGAGCGCCCCCGCCACCTCCCCGACGGCCAGGCCGGCCGCGCGTGCCACGGCCTCCGGGGGCGCCGGGCGCCGCAGCGGGAGCGCGTCGAGCGTGCGGCGGAGCACAGGGTCGAGATCGTCCCCGGGGCGGGCCTCGACGTCCGGCTCGGGCGCGAGGTCACTCCCGACACGCCCGACGAGCTCGAGGACCTCGGCCGTGTCCGTCACGCACGCGGCCGCGCCCTCCCGGAGCAGCCGGTGGCATCCGGCGGAGGCTGCCGACGTCACCGGGCCGGGGACCGCGCCGAGAGGCCGGAGCAGGCCCGCCGCGTGCGCCGCGGTGCTCAGGGCACCCGACCGCCACGCGGCCTCGACCACCACGGTCGCGCGAGACGCCGCCGCGATGAGGCGGTTGCGCAGGAGGAAGCGCGATCGGCTCGGGACGCTGCCCGGCGGGACCTCGCTGACGAGCGCGCCGCCGCCGTCGCAGATCTGCTGCAGGAGCCGGGCGTTCCCGGCCGGGTACAGCCGGTCGACACCGCCGGCGAGGAACGCGACGGTCGGGCCGTCCGCGGCGAGCGCAGCCCGGTGGGCCACCGCGTCAATGCCGTAGGCGCCGCCCGAGGCGACGGTCCAGCCGGCGTCGGCGACTCCGGCGGCGAGCTCGGCGCCCACGTGCTCCCCGTACGCGGTGCTCGCGCGGGCGCCGATCACCGCGATCGACCGGTCGAGCAGCCGGGCGAGGTCCCCGCACCCCCGCACCCACAGGCACATGGGCGCGCCGGTGCCGAGGTCGTCGAGTCCGGAGGGCCAGCGGGGGTCCTCCGGGACGAGCACCGCGCCACCGAGCCGGTCGAGCACGCGCAGCTCCCGGCGAATGTCGAGGTTCGCCAGCCGGGGCGCCCACCGGGCGACGGCGGCGGTCAGGCGCGTGCGGGCGGGACCGGCGAACCCTTCGAGGTCAGGTGGCGCACCGTCGCGTGCGGCGGCCTCGCGCAGCCAGGCGAGGGCGCCCGTCGGCCCGAGGGCGGTCACGACGGCGTGCGCCGCGACATCCCCGGGCTCGACGAGCCTGCTCCAGGAGGCGCGGGCGAGGACCAGGTCGTCGGCGCTCATCGCACGCTCCTGCCGCGCGTGCGCAGGAGGAGCGCCCGGCCGACGTGCTCGGCGTCGGGCGCCGACGCGCCCGCCAGGTCCGCGAGCGTCCACGCGACGCGCAGCACCCGGTCCACCCCGCGCAGGCTCAGCGACCCGGTGTCCAGGGCCCGCTCGAGGTCCCGGTGCGCCGAGCCGAGGGGTGTGTGCCGACGCAGCCAGCTGCCGGGGACCTCGGCGTTCGTCGTCCACGGCGTGCCCTCGAGTCGCGCCCGCGCCCGGTTCCGCGCCTGCGCCACCCGCGCGGCGACGACCGCAGTACTCTCCGGCGCGGTGGCCGACGCGCGGTCGGCCCGCGTCACCGGCAGCACCTCGACCTGGAGGTCGACCCGGTCCAGCAGCGGCCCGGACAGCCGCGAGAAGTACCGCCGACGTGCCAGTGGCGTGCACGAGCAGTCCAGCCCCTTGCCGACGGCGCGTCCGCAGGGGCAGGGGTTGGCCGCCAGGAGCAGCTGGAACCGAGCCGGGTAGCGGGCCGTCCCGGCGGCGCGGTGGATGACGAGCTCGCCGCTCTCGAGCGGCTGGCGCAGCGTCTGCAGCACCTGTGAGGAGAACTCCGGCGCCTCGTCCATGAAGAGGACGCCGCGATGGGCGCGTGAGGCGGCTCCCGGGCGGGGCAGGCCGGAGCCTCCGCCGATGACGGACGCGGGCGTGGCCGTGTGGTGCGGGTCCTCGAACGGTGGCCGCCGCAGCAACCCGTCGGAGGGGCGGAACGTCCCCGCGACCGAGTGCACGGCCGTCACCTCGACGGCGTCGGGCTCGGCCAGGTCCGGCAGCAGGCCGGGCAGCCGCGCCGCGAGCATCGTCTTGCCCGCCCCGGGCGGCCCGACCATGAGCATGTGGTGACCACCGGCGGCCGCGACCTCGAGCGCCCAGCGCGCCTGCCGTTGTCCGAGCACGTCCGCCAGGTCCGGCACCGTGCGGGTGGCAGTCGCCACCCCCTCCGCCGCGACGGGCGGCAGGTCCGGCACCTCCAGGTCCGCGCCGTACCAGCCGGCAACCTCCGCCAGGTGCGTCGCGGCGCGGACGTCGGCACCCGGCACGAGCGCCGCCTCGGCCGCGTTGGCGACCGGCACGACGACGCGCGGCAAGCCCGCCGCGACTGCGGCCACGACGGCCGGGAGCACGCCCCGGACCGGCCGCAGCCGCCCGTCGAGCCCCAGCTCGCCGATGTGCACCGCGCCCCCCAGGGTCGGGTCGCAGGCCCCGGCACCCGCGAGTACGGCGAGCGCGATGGCCAGGTCGAACCCCGAGCCCGCCTTCGGCAGGGAGGCCGGCGACAGGTTGACGGTGATCCGGCGCTGCGGCCAGGCGATGCCCGACGACGTCATCGCAGCCCGCACGCGGTCGCGTGCCTCGGCGAGCGACGCGTCGGGCAAGCCGACGAGCGTGAACCCGGGCAACGAAGCCGCGAGGTGGGCCTCGACCTCGACGATGTGACCCGTGAGCCCGACGAGACACACGGCGGCGGTACGACCGAGCCCCATCACAGCACCCCCGCGAGGTGCTCGACGCGCGCAGGGCCGCTCCGCGCGGTGCGCACGGCGATGACGTCCACGCGCACACCGGTGGGCCGCAGGTCGTGGGCGGCGAGCCACTGGGCCGCGAGCCGGCGCAGCCTCGCGAGCTTGCGGGCCGTCACGGCCTCCGCGGGGTGCCCGAAGCCGTCTCCCGTGCGCGTCTTGACCTCGACCACCACGAGCTCGGTCCCGTGCAGCGCGACGATGTCCAGCTCGCCGGCCCGGCACCGCCAGTTCCGGTCGAGGACCTGCCACCCGGCGTCCGCCAGGTAGGCGGCCGCCACCCGTTCGCCGTACCGTCCCACCGCATCCTTGGCACGCATGCGCCACCACCTCCGGGTGGCACCCTCGCGCCGATCCGGCACACGCCGCGCATCGGGGCCGTCCCGGCTGTGGACGGTCATGCCCTGTGGACGACCCCACCCCCGGGGGGACGGCTCAGCCCACGCGGAGGCGACGCGTCAGCGGCGGAAACCGCCGCCGTCGGGCAGGTCGAGCTCGGCCTTGGCGAGCTCCTCGACGTTGACGTCCTTGAACGTCACCACGCGCACGCTCTTGACGAACCGGGCCGACCGGTAGACGTCCCAGACCCACGCGTCGTTCAGCTGCAGCTCGAAGTAGACCTCGCCCGCCGCGGAGCGCACCTGGAGGTCGACCTGGTTCGCCAGGTAGAAGCGACGCTCCGTCTCGACGACGTACGCGAAGAGGCCGACGACGTCCCGGTACTCGCGGTAGAGCGCGAGCTCCATGTCGGTCTCGTAGTTCTCCAGGTCCTCCGCGCTCACGCGTCCATCATGGACCATCCGGGGACCGCCTCGTCGCCGGGAGCCACCGCCGGGCACGCGGCGTCATCCGCGAGCACGACGTCCACGGCGTCCGCCGCCCCGGCCGAGCCCGTCGAGCCCATCGGGCCCCTCGCGTCCGCAGGCTCCGTCACGTCCGTGTGCGCCGGGTCCCCGCACGGCAACCGCCAGCTGCGCCGGTGCACCGGCGTCGGCCCGAGACCGCGCAGGGCGGCCAGGTGCTCGGGCGCGCCATAGCCCTTGTTCTCCGCCCAGCCGTACGCCGGGTGGCCACCCGCAAGAGCGATCATGAGCGCGTCGCGCTCGCACTTGGCCAGGACGCTCGCCGCGGCGACACTCGCGCACGAGCGGTCGGCCTTGACGCGCGTCCGGACCGCGGGGCCGGCGGCGACCGCCTGGGCGCCCGTGCCCTCGGGCGGACCACCGAGAAGGTCGAGCTCCCCCTGGGCGGGTGCGGTCAGCCAGTCGTGGGAGCCGTCGAGCAGCACGACGTCGACGGGGACCCCGAGCGCGGCGAGCGCGCGGCTCCCGGCCAGCCGCAGGGCCGCGATGATCCCGAGTGCGTCGATCTCCTCCGGCCCGGCGTGCCCGACGGCGCGCGCGAGGCCCCATCGCCCGAGCGCGGGCAGCAGCCGCTCGCGGGCGGCCGGCGTCAGGAGCTTGGAGTCCGCGACCCCGGGCGGGCAGGCCCGCGTCCGCAGGTCCACCGCGACGGCGCCCACGCTCACCGGACCCGCGAGCGCACCGCGCCCCACCTCGTCCATGCCGACGACGATCCGTGCGCCCGACCGGAGCAGCGAGCGCTCATGCCTGAGGTCGGGGCGGGGCGTCGTCACGGGACGTCGGCGAAGGTGTCCCCAGGGTTGCGGAGCAGCCCCCAGCGGTCGGCCGGCCAGAGGGTCACGAACGCCACCCCGACCACGTTCTCGACGGGGATCGCGCCACCACCCGGGTTGCCCTGCTTGAACCGCGAGTCCTGGGAGTTCTGGCGGTTGTCCCCCATGACCCACAGGTAGCCCTCGGGCACCGTGACGGAGAAGGACATCTCGCTGGGCTCGGACCCGTCCTTGAGGTAGGGCTCGTCGATGGGCACGCCGTTCACGGTGACGCGCCCCTGCTCATCGCAGCAGGCCACCTCGTCGCCCGGCAGGCCGATGACCCGCTTGATGAGGTGCTCCCCCGAGTCCTGCGGCAGCAGCCCGACGAACGTGAGCGCCTCTCCGACGGCGGCGCTGAACCCGGTCGGCTCGTCGTCCGGCGGGGGGAGCCAGCCCCCCGGGTCCTTGAACACGACGATGTCGCCGCGGTGCACGTCGAGGGGACCGGGTGCCAGCTTCGACACCAGCACCCGGTCACCGACCGCGAGCGTATCCTCCATCGACCCGGACGGGATGTAGAAGGACTGCACGAGGAACGTCTTGATCAGCATCGACAGCACGAGCGCGCTGACGACGATGATCGCCGTCTCCCTGAGCCACGACGCCAGCCGCCCGCGCCGGACCGGGGTCTCGTCGGCGTCGGCCCGGACCGGGGTCTCGGGCTCGTCGTCGGGCGCCGCCGGGGCGGCCTCGTCCGGGACTGCAGGCAACGTCACGCCTTCCACTGTGCCACGCGTCGGGTGCGCAGCCGCGCTGGACGCGGCGCGCCAGGTCAGCGGGCGACCGTGTCGCGCTTCTCCTTGATCTTGGCCTTCTTGCCGCGGAGGTTGCGCAGGTAGTACAGCTTCGCGCGGCGCACGTCACCACGCGTCACGACCTCGATCGAGTCGAGCGACGGGGAGTGCACCGGGAACGTCCGCTCCACGCCGACGCCGAAGCTCACCTTGCGGACCGTGAAGGTCTCGCGGACGCCGCCGCCGGCGCGGGCGATCACGACGCCCTGGAACGCCTGGATCCGGGACCGGTTGCCCTCGACGACCTTGACGTTCACCTTGACGGTGTCGCCGGGACGGAAGGCGGGAACGTCGTCGCGCAGCGATGCTGCGTCGACGGAGTCGATGATGTTCATTCTGGGTCGCTTCCCCGCCCTGCCACAGGTCAGGCGCGTGCTGTGGGCAGCGTGGCTGCCGTTCGGACGTCGGATCGGGTGCGCTCGGGGCCGGTCGTCGTCTCCCCTGTGGCAGAGGCGCGGCTGACGCACACCGGTCGGCAAGTCTGCCACACGCGAGCCGCTACGGACGATTCGCGCTGGTCAGGCCGGGGTGACGCCGTCGGTCCCCGCCTCGCCGAGCGCGTCGAGCACCTCGTGGTCGCGCGCGTCCAGACCGTCCGGGCCGAGGCGCTCGATCAGGTCGGGCCGACGACGCGCGGTGCGCTCGAGCGCGCGGTCGCGCCGCCACCGGGCGATGCGCGCGTGGTGGCCGGACAGGAGCACCTCGGGGACGTCGAGGTCGCGCCACGACGGAGGGCGCGTGTAGACCGGGTACTCGAGCAACCCGGCGGCACCGTGCGACTCCTCGACCAGGGACTCGGGGTTGCCCAGCACGCCCGGGAGGAGACGCGTCACGGCCTCCACGAGGACGAGCGCGGCGACCTCTCCCCCGGCGAGCACGTAGTCGCCGATCGAGTACTCGGTGACCCGCACGCCGCGCGCGCGGTAGTGCTCGGGGACGCGTGCGTCGATGCCCTCGTAGCGGCCGCACGCCACGACGAGGTGCCGGCCGCCGGCCAGGCGCTCGGCCGTGCGCTGGGTGAACGACTCGCCCGAGGGCGTCGGGATGCACAGCTCGACGTCCGCCGGGTCGGACGCGCCCAGCACGTCGTCGAGTGCGGCACCCCACACGTCGGGGCGCATGACCATGCCGGCGCCGCCGCCCATCGGGGTGTCGTCGACGGTGCGGTGCCGGTCGGTCGCCCACGCGCGCAGGTCGTGGACGGCGACGTCGACGAGACCGGCCTCACGCGCCTTGCCGACGAGGGACAGGTCCAGGGGCGCGAGGTAGTCCGGGAAGATCGAGACGACGTCGATGCGCATCGTCACTCCTGCGCGTCGCGCGCCAGCAGGCCGCCCGGCGGGTCCAGCACGACGCGGCCACCCGCGACGTCGACCACGGGCACGATCTGCCGGACGAACGGCACGAGCGTGCGCTCACCGGCGGTCTCCCGGATGACGAGCGCGTCCTGGGCCGGGAGCGCCTCGTAGCCCACGACCTCGCCGACGACGGTGCCGTCGACGAGCTCCACGCGCAGCCCCGCCAGCTCGTGCGGGTACCAGGCGTCCTCGGCGTCGTCGGAGGGCTCGGCGTCGACGACGAGGAGCACGCCACGCAGGCCCTCGGCGGCCGTCCGGTCCGCCACCTCGTCGAACGCGACGACCCAGCGCCCGGACTGGTCGCGCGTGCGCGCGATCGTCAGGGGCCCGGCCGACGGCGGGTCGGTGCGCAGCACGGCACCGACGACGAGTCGCTGCTCGGGGCTGTCGGTGCGGACGTCGAGCGACACCTCACCGCGCAGCCCGTGGGCGCGTCCGATGGCCGCGACGACCAGCTCCATGGGTCCTCCTGACACGACCGTGGCCCGGTCCCAGCGTAGGGGGACCGGGCCACGGGCCGTTGGTTCAGCGGTGGTCGGCGTCCACGACGTCGACCCGCACGGGCGTGGTGGACAGGGCGCCCATCACGGTGCGCAGGGCGCGGGCGGTGCGACCGCCCCTGCCGATGACGCGACCGAGGTCCTCGGGGTTCACCCGGACCTGCAGCAGGTGGCCACGACGGAGCGGCCGGGCGGTGACCCGCACGTCGTCCGGGTGGTCGACGATGCCGCGGACCAGGTGGTCGAGGGCGTCGGCGAGCATCAGGCCTGGTCCTCCGCGGGCGCCTCGGCGGCCTCGGTGGCCTCGGCGTCGGCCTCGGCCGGCTCCTCGGCGGGCGCGGCGGCAGCGGCAGCGGCCTTCTCGCGCGCCTCGGCGGCCTTCGCCTTGGCCTTCTCGGCGGCGTCGGCGGCGGCCTTGATCGCAGCCGAGGTGTCGGCGGCGCCGGCCTTGGTGCGCAGGGTGCCCTCGGCGCCGGGCAGACCCTTGAAGGTCTGCCAGTCGCCCGTGATCTTGAGGAGGTTCAGGACCTGCTCGCTGGGCTGCGCGCCCACACCGAGCCAGTACTGGGCACGCTCACGGTCGATCTCGATGAGCGAGGGCTCCTCGGTCGGGTGGTACTTTCCGATCTCCTCGATGACGCGACCGTCGCGCTTGGTGCGCGAGTCGGCCACGACGATGCGGTAGTACGGCGCGCGCATCTTGCCGAGGCGCTTGAGGCGGATCTTGACGGCCACTGTGGTGGGCTCTCCTGGTTCTGGCGGGATGGTCCCCGTGAGCAGTCCCGTGGGGCGAGGCGCTCGTGGAGTCCGAATGGACGCGGCGGCGCACGGGTAGAGGGGCCGTACGAGCCGGGTACAGCGGGCCATTGTGCCAGATCCGCGGCGCCCCGCGCTCCGCCCTGCCCACGCCCTGCCCACCGCCGGCCCACGCCTTGCCCACGCCCTGTCCGCACCCGGCCCGCACCCTGCCCACGCCCGGTCGTGGTCGGCGGGCCTCAGGCGCGGGCGAGTGCCGCGAGCTCCTGGGCGGCGTGGCCGATGTGGTGGCCCAGGTGGTGCACGTCGCCACCGAGGCGGTCCTGCTCGCCACCGCCGACGGCGACGCGGATCCCGGGCGCGGCTGCGGCGAGCGCGTCGATGAGCGCGGCGGCCGCCGGGACGTCGCGGCGCCGCGGCACGGGCACGACG
>JAEYXM010000250.1 GCA_023428465.1 Actinomycetes bacterium | reverse complement strand
CGGGTTCTGGGCCGCACGCGACCCCGAGCCTGCCCCCACCCCCACCCCCACGCCCGGACCGACCGACATCGGCCGGCGGCGCTTCCTCGGCCTCGCGGCGGCCGCTGCGGCGATCGCCGTCGTCGGGACCGCGGGCGCGCGGCTCCTGGACAGCCCACGCCTGGACCGCCTGCGCGACGCCGTCCGCCTCCCCAGGCCCGCGGCCCCCGGGCCCGCGGTCCCGGCGGGTGCGGCGCTCGACGTCACGGGCGTCTCCCCGCTGTTCGTGGCGAACGCGGACTTCTTCCGGATCGACACCGCCCTGGTCGTGCCGCAGGTCGACCCGGCGAGCTGGCGCCTGGAGGTCGACGGCCTCGTGGACGAACCGTTCACGCTCACGTTCGACGAGCTCCTCGCCCTCCCCCAGGTCGAGGCCGACATCACGCTGGCCTGCGTGTCGAACACGGTCGGCGGGGACCTCGTGGGCAACGCGCGCTGGCAGGGTGTCCCGCTGCGGGACCTCCTCGAGCGCGCCGGCGTGCAGGACGGCGCCACGCAGCTCCTCGGCCGGTCGGTCGACAACTTCACGGCGGGCTTCCCGATCGAGCGCGCTGCGGACGCCCTCGTCGCCGTCGGGATGAACGGTGAGCCCCTGCCGGCGGCGCACGGCTTCCCGGCGCGCCTCGTCGTGCCCGGCCTGTACGGCTACGTCTCGGCGACGAAGTGGCTGCGGGCCATCGAGGTGACGACCTTCGAGGCGGAGGTCGGGTTCTGGATCCCGCGCGGGTGGGCGCGTGAGGGGCCGGTCAAGACGCAGTCGCGCATCGACGTGCCGCGCACCGGCACGGTCGCCGCCGGTCGGCAGCCCGTGGCGGGCGTCGCGTGGGCGCCGAGCCGCGGCGTCGAGCGCGTCGAGGTGCGCGTGGACGGCGGCCCGTGGCAGGCGGCCCGCCTCGCCCCCGCGCTCGGCGTCGACGCCTGGCGGCAGTGGGTCCTGGACTGGGACGCGACGCCCGGCGAGCACACGATCACGGTCCGCGCGACCGACGGCACGGGCGCCACCCAGACCGCGCGCGAGGCCCCGCCCGCGCCCGACGGCGCCACCGGCCACCACACCATCACGGTGCGCGTCGAGGGCTGAGGAAGCTCACCCGACGCGCTCAGTCCTCCGGCGGCGGCGTCGCGCGGATCGTGGGCGTGCCGAGCAGCGCCCCGGCCGACGGCACCGCCCTGTCCTGCCGCGGCCGCAGGTCACGCACCGCGTGTGCGCTGAGCGCGGCGACCAAGGACGCGACGACGGCGACGGGCAGGCCCGTCCCCACGCCGTCGGCGTCGCCCATCCGGCTGAAGAGCCACAGGCCGGTGAGTCCGACGACGCCGACCCACCCCACCCGGGTGACGGCCTTCGCGAGCGACGACCCGAGGTTGACGAGCAGCACCCCGACGAGCACGGCGAGCAGCACGACGCCGAGGACCGGGATGACGAAGAGCCAGCCACCCTCCTCGATCCCGTCCACGGCCTCGCCCAGGACCAGCCAGCCGTCGAACCACGACTGGATGCCGCCCTCCCAGGACATGCCGTCCGACTCGCGGTCCAGGGGCTCCCGGACCATGAACCACGGGAGGCAGAGGCTCCCCAGGAGGCCGACGAGCGCCACGACGAGACCCGCGGTCGCCTTCCGCGCCCGCTCGGTGTCGCTCTGCACGCGCCCCAGCTCCCGGCGCAGCTCACGCAGCTGCGTCTCGTACCGTGCGTCGTCCATCCGGCCCTCCTCTGTGGTCGGGTCGGACCGTACCCGACCGAACCGGATCATCTCGGACCGGTCCGAGCCCGGCTGCGACGTGCCCCGACCCGGCCGCGCAACGATGCGCCGCGACGGCCCCCTCCCGCGCAACGACGCGCCGCCGACACGCATCGAAGCACCTCTCCGTCCACACGTGGCGGCACTTAACCTCGAAGGGACGACGCACGGACCCGCGCGGCAACCCGGGCGACCCGGCGCCGTCCGACCCCGCCCCAGGGCCCCACCCCGGCCCGTCCACCGGAGGACGCCTGTGACCCGCACGCCCACGCCCCGGCACTACCTGATGTGCCGTCCCGACCACTTCGACGTCACCTACGAGATCAACCCGTGGATGGACGTCACGCGGCACACGGACACGGCGCTCGCCGTCCGGCAGTGGGAGCAGCTGTACGCCCAGTACCTGCAGTGGGGGCACCGTGTCGAGCTCATCGACCCGATCCCCGGGCTGCCGGACATGGTCTACGCGGCGAACGGCGCGATGATCGTCGACGGCCTCGTGTACTCGGCGAGGTTCCGCTTCCCCGAGCGCGCCGCCGAGGCCCCCGCGTACCAGAAGTGGTTCGCGGACCGTGGCTACGTCACGCACACCGCCGCCGAGGTCAACGAGGGCGAGGGCGACATCCTCATGGCCGGGGACGTCATCCTCGGCGGCTCGGGCTTCCGCACCGACCCGGCCGCGCACCGCGAGCTCGCCGAGCTGACCGGCCGCGAGGTGCTCACGCTCGAGCTCGTGGACCCACGCTGGTACCACCTGGACACCGCCCTGACCGCGCTCAACGGCACCCCGGACCAGCCGCTCATCGCCTACTTCCCCGGCGCGTTCTCGTCCGCCTCCCAGGCCCTGCTCCGCGAGCGCTTCCCGGACGCGATCATCGCGACCGAGCGCGACGCCCTCGTCCTCGGCCTGAACTCGGTGTCCGACGGGTACCACGTCGTGCACTCCCCCGCCGCGGTCGACTTCCCGGCCCAGCTGCGCGAGCACGGCTTCGAGCCCGTCGGGATCGACACGTCCGAGCTGCTCAAGGGCGGCGGCGGCGCGAAGTGCTGCACCCTCGAGATCCGCCCGGCCCCGGACGCCTGACATGGCTGCCGTCGGCGCGCACCTCGCCGCGAACTACCACCCGCTGCCCGTCCGCATCGCGGGTGCGGAGGGTGCGTGGGTCCGCGACGTCGACGGCGTCGAGTACCTCGACCTGCTCGCGGGCTACTCGGCACTGAATTTCGGGCACCGGCACCCCACGCTGGTCGCGGCGGCGCAGGCCCAGCTCGACCGGCTCACGCTCACGTCCCGAGCGTTAGAGCACGACCTGCTCGGCCCGTTCGCGGACCGTCTCGCCGGCCTCGTGGGCCCACTCACCGCACCCGCGCCGGGCGGCGAGCCCACGCTCGTCCTGCCCATGAACACCGGCGCCGAGGCCGTCGAGACCGCCATCAAGGCGACCCGGAAGTGGGGGTACGACGTGCGCGGCGTGCCCACGGACCACGCGACGATCGTCGTCGCGGCGGGCAACTTCCACGGCCGCACCACGACCATCGTGTCCTTCTCCACCGACGACGACGCGCGGCGCGGCTTCGGCCCGTACACACCCGGCTTCCGCGTGGTCCCCTACGGCGATGCCGCGGCGGTGGCCGCCGCGATCGACGGGACGACCGTCGCGGTGCTGGTCGAGCCCGTGCAGGGCGAGGCGGGTGTCGTCGTGCCCCCGGCCGGCTACCTGCCCGCGCTGCGGGAGCTGTGTGACGGCGCCGGCGTGCTGCTCGTGGCGGACGAGATCCAGTCGGGCCTCGGGCGCACCGGGTCCACGCTCGCGTGCGAGCTCGTGGGCGTGCGCCCGGACCTCGTCCTCCTCGGCAAGGCCCTGGGCGGCGGCATCGTGCCCGTGTCCGCGGTCGTCGGGCGCGGCGACGTGCTCGGCGTCCTGACCGCCGGCACGCATGGCTCGACGTTCGGCGGCAACCCGCTCGCGTGCGCCGTCGGGCTCGCGGTCCTCGACCTGCTCGAGACGGGCGAGTACCAGGCCCGCGCCTGCGCCCTCGGCGCGCGGCTGCAGGAGCGTGCCGCAGCCCTCGTCGCCGAGGGCCTGCTCGAGGCCGTGCGCGGCGTCGGGCTGTGGACGGGCGTCGACGTGCGCCCCGGCTGGGGCACGGGCCGCGACCTGGCCGAGCGGATGCTCGCCCGGCGGGTCCTCGTCAAGGACACCCACGGGCGCACCGTGCGTCTCTCGCCGCCGATCGTCATCAGCACCGACGACCTCG
>JAEYXM010000244.1 GCA_023428465.1 Actinomycetes bacterium | reverse complement strand
CGCGCGGCCAGGACGTCCATCGGGTCGAGGTCCATGGGCACACACAAACACACACGGGGCGCGCCGGACATATCCCCGGCCATGATCACCCGTTCGGCCGCTGCCGCGTGGGGACCCGCGCGGGCCCACGCCGGCCCCCGCGGGCCCGATGTGGGGCCCGCGAGGCCCGCGCAGGTCGGCGCAGGCGAGCGCTGCGGGTGTCGGTGGGCGAACCTAGACTGTCCGCACCCCCCGTCACCGCCCGGTGCCGGGGTTCTCGTGCTGCCCGGGCCCCTCGCGCCCGGGCCTCGACCTGCGTGGAGACCATGAACCTCACCGGCGTGCTGTCCGTGCTCACCGGCGACCCCGGCGTCCGTGAGGCCATCGACCTCGCGTCCCGGTCCGTCGCCCGCGGCGAGCTCGACGTCGTCGTGCCCGTGGGCGCGCGGCCCCCGCTCGTCGCCGCGCTCTCGGGCGCCACGGCCGCCGCCGACGGCGCGCAGGCGCCCCTCGTCGTCGTCACCGCCACGGGGCGCGAGGCCGACGACCTCGCGCTCGCCCTGCGCAGCTACGTCCCCGCCGACCAGGTCGCCGTCCTGCCCGCCTGGGAGACGCTGCCGCACGAGCGGCTCTCGCCCCGCTCGGACACCGTGGCCCGGCGGCTGGCCGTGTTCCGCCGCCTCGCGCACCCCGAGGACGCCCCGCACCGCGGGCCGATCGGCGTCCTCGTCGTGCCCGTGCGCGCCCTGCTGCAGCCGGTCGTCGCCGGGCTCGGTGAGCTCGAGCCCGTCGCCGCGGCGGTCGGGGACCAGGTGGACCTGAGCGACGTCGCGGAACGGCTCGTCGCCGCGGCCTACACGCGCGTGGACATGGTCGAACGGCGCGGCGAGTTCGCGGTCCGCGGCGGCATCCTCGACGTCTTCCCGCCGACCGAGGAGCACCCGCTGCGCCTCGAGCTCTGGGGCGACACGGTCGACGAGATCCGCACCTTCGCGGTCGCCGACCAGCGCAGCCTGGACAGCGCCACGTCGCTGTGGGCCCCGCCGTGCCGCGAGATCCTGCTCACCGACGCCGTGCGCGCCCGCGCCGCGGACCTGCGCGAGCGCCTGCCCGGTGCCGCCGAGATGCTGGACAAGATCGCCGGCGGCGTCGCCGTCGAGGGCATGGAGTCGCTCGCGCCGGCCCTCGTCGACGCGATGGTGCCCGTGCTCGACCTGCTGCCCGCCCGCTCGCTCGTCGTCGTCGCCGAGCCCGAGCGCGTGCGCCGCCGCGCGCACGACCTGACGGCGACCACGCAGGAGTTCCTCGAGGCCGCCTGGACCGCCGCGGCCGCAGGCGGCCGGACGCCGATCGACCTGCGTGCGGCGTCGTTCGCCGGGTACGGGCCCACTCGGGAGGACGCGATCACGCGCGGCTTCGGCTGGTGGACGCTCAGCGCCTTCGCGCTCGACGGCGCGGGCGACGGCGTCGGCCCGGACGTCGGCCCGGACGACGGCGGCACGGGGAGCGCCGCGGCCGACGCCGGTCCGGCCACGTCCGACGCCGAGGCCGGTGACGACGGGACGGCGCTCACGGTGGCCGCACGCGACGTCCGCGTCTACCACGGCGACGTCGCGCGCGCGCTCGCCGACCTGACGGACCTCGCCCGGTCGGGCTGGCGCCTCGTCCTCGCCACGGACGGGCCGGGCCCCGCCCAGCGCATGGTCGAGCAGCTGGCCGGCCACGACGTCCCGGCCCGCGCGGTCGGCGACCTGCCGGACGCCCCCGAGGCCGGGGTGGTGCACGTCGTGCCAGCGCCGGTCGGGCGCGGCTTCGTCGCGGAGGGCCTGCAGCTCGCGCTCTTCACCGAGGCCGACCTGACGGGTCGCGCGGGCGCCAGCACGCGCGACATGCGTGCCCTCCCGGCGCGGCGCCGCAACTCCGTCGACCCGCTCCAGCTGCGCGCCGGTGACTACGTGGTGCACGAGCAGCACGGCGTCGGGCGCTTCGTCGAGCTCGTCCAGCGCACCATCAAGGCCGGACCGGCGCCGGGCACGCGCGAGTACCTCGTCATCGAGTACGCGAGCTCCAAGCGCGGCCAGCCGGGCGACCGTCTCTACGTGCCGACCGACCAGCTCGACCAGGTCACCAAGTACACCGGTGGCGAGGCGCCCGCGCTGAACAAGATGGGCGGGTCGGACTGGGCGAAGACCAAGGGCCGGGCGCGCAAGGCGGTCAAGGAGATCGCCGCCGAGCTGATCCGCCTCTACTCGGCGCGCATGGCCACGCAGGGCCACGCCTTCGGCCCGGACACTCCCTGGCAGGCCGAGCTCGAGGACGCCTTCGCCCACGTCGAGACGCCGGACCAGCTCGCGACCATCGAGGAGGTCAAGGCCGACATGGCCAAGCCGGTGCCGATGGACCGGCTCATCTGCGGCGACGTCGGCTACGGCAAGACGGAGATCGCCGTGCGCGCCGCCTTCAAGGCCGTGCAGGACGGCAAGCAGGTCGCCGTGCTCGTCCCCACGACGCTCCTCGTCCAGCAGCACCTCGACACGTTCACCGAGCGGTACGCGCCCTTCCCCGTGACCGTGAAGGCGCTCTCGCGGTTCCAGACCGACGCCGAGGCGAAGGCCGTGATCGAGGGCCTCGCCGACGGGACCGTCGACGTCGTCATCGGCACCCACCGCCTCATCACGGGGCAGGTGCGGTTCAAGGACCTCGGGCTCGTGGTGGTCGACGAGGAGCAGCGGTTCGGCGTCGAGCACAAGGAGACGCTCAAGCAGCTGCGTACGGACGTGGACGTCCTCGCGATGAGCGCCACGCCCATCCCGCGCACGCTCGAGATGGCGGTCACCGGCATCCGCGAGATGTCCACGCTCACGACGCCCCCCGAGGAGCGTCACCCGGTCCTGACGTTCGTCGGCGGCTACGACGAGAAGCAGGTCGTCGCCGCGATCCGGCGCGAGCTGCTGCGCGAGGGCCAGGTGTTCTTCGTGCACAACAAGGTGAGCACGATCGGGCGCACCGCCGCCCGGCTCGCCGAGCTCGTGCCCGAGGCGCGCATCGCCGTCGCGCACGGCCAGATGGGCGAGCACCAGCTCGAGCAGGTCATCGTCGACTTCTGGGAGAAGCGCTTCGACGTGCTCGTCTGCACGACGATCGTCGAGACCGGCCTGGACATCTCCAACGCCAACACCCTGATCCTGGAGCGCGCCGACCTCCTGGGCCTGTCCCAGCTGCACCAGCTGCGCGGCCGCGTCGGCCGGGGCCGCGACCGGGCCTACGCGTACTTCATGTACCCGACGGACAAGCCCCTCACGGAGACCGCGCACGACCGCCTGGCGACCATGGCCGCGAACACCGACCTGGGCTCGGGCATGCAGATCGCGCTCAAGGACCTCGAGATCCGCGGCGCCGGCAACCTGCTGGGTGGCGAGCAGTCCGGGCACATCGCGGGCGTCGGCTTCGACCTGTACGTGCGCATGGTGGCCGACGCCGTCGCGGCCTTCCGCGGGGAGGCACAGGAGCGGCCCGCGGAGGTGACGATCGAGCTGCCGCTGGACGCGCACGTCCCGCACGAGTACATCGGGCACGAGCGCCTGCGGCTCGAGGCGTACCGCAAGATCGCCGACGCGGCCACGCCCGAGGCGCTCGCCGAGGTGCGCACCGAGCTCGACGACCGGTACGGCACGCCGCCGGAGGCCGTGGAGAACCTCATCGCCGTCGCGGACGTGCGCAACCTCGCGCGCGGCGTCGGGCTCACCGACGTGACCGTGCAGGGCAAGTACGTCCGGCTCGCGCCCGTCGAGCTCGCCGAGTCCGCGCAGCTGCGCCTCATGCGGCTGTACCCGGGGACCGTCCTCAAGCCCGGCGTCCGCGCGATCCTCGTGCCCTTCCCGACGACGTCGCGCATCGGCGGGCAGCCGCTGTCCGGGACTCCGGTGCTCGACTGGGTGCGCGAGCTCATCGGTGCCGTCATCGCACCGCCACGTCCAGCGGCGACGGCCGGGCAGGCGACGTCGGCGTCCGGCGGTTCGCCTAGCATGGGCGGCGGTGCCTGACCGATGCGACGCAGGAGGTTCCCGGTGCGGACGAGGCGAGCGGTTGCGGCCGTCGTGGTGGCAGGACTGGCGGCGGTGACCGCGGGGTGCTCCGCGCACCCGGGTGCTGCGGCCGTCGTCGACGGCCACGAGATCAGCGAAGCGTACCTGCAGGGCGCCTACGAGGACTTCCGCGACCTGGGCAGCGCCACCCCCGGCCAGCTGCTCAACGTGCTCGTCGCGGTCCGCGCGGGCGAGGACGTCGCGGTCGAGTACGACATCGCGGTCCCCGGCTCGGAGGCGCTCGCCGCGCTCGAGGCCGCGGGCGTCGACACGAGCGGGTTCAGTGCAGGCGGCATCGAGGTCGCCCGCTACCTCGCCATGGTCAACGTCGCGGGCAACCACGACGACGTGGAGCAGATCGCCCAGGAGATGGACGACGCGCGCCGCGCCGCCGACATCCAGGTCAACCCCCGGTACGGGGCCTTCGACATCGAGACGGGCACGATCGTCGACGTCGTCCCCGAATGGCTCGTGGGCGCGGACCTGCTCGGGGTCCCGGTCGCCCAGTGACGGGCCCGCGCCCGGACGACGCCGTCGGGCCGGCTCCGGCGGACGACCCCGCCGGTACGGGGCGTGCGGGCGACGCCGCGGTGGCCGCCCTGGCGGACCTCGTCGCGGTGATGGACCGGCTGCGCTCCCCGGGCGGGTGCCCGTGGGACGCGGAGCAGACCCACACCTCGCTCCTGCCGTACGCGGTGGAGGAGGTCTTCGAGGTCGTGGAGGCCGTCGAGACGGGGGACCGCGCGGCCCTGCGTGAGGAGCTCGGCGACCTGCTGCTGCAGGTCGTGTTCCACGCGCGCGTGGCCGCCGAGGACCCGGACGAGCCCTTCGGCATCGGCGAGGTCGCGGCGGGCATCACCGCGAAGCTGCGGCGCCGGCACCCGCACGTCTTCGGTGACGTCGAGGTCTCCGGCGCACACGAGGTGCACGCCAACTGGGAGCGCATCAAGAAGGCCGAGAAGGCCCGCGAGTCCGCGCTCGACGGGATCCCCGCCGGCATGCCCGCCCTGGCCCGAGCGGAGAAGGTCGCCGGTCGCGCGTCGCGCGCCGGCCTCCCGGTCGCCGACGTCGCCGCGGCGCTCACGGCGGTGCCCGTCGCCGGGTCTGCGGGGACCGGTGCCCGCCCGGACGAGCCGTCACGGGGGGTCGGGCTCGCGCTGCTCTCGGTCGCGCTGGAGGCCCAGGCCGCCGGGATCGACGCCGAGGCGGCGCTGCGCGGCGTCGTCCGCGAGCTGGAGTCCGCGCTCCGCGCGACGGAGTCCCGCCCGGCCTGACGCGCGGGCCAGGACGCGCGCCGCCCGGCCCGGGCGCCCGCGACCGCGGACGCCGTCCGGTTCGGCCTCGGGTGTCTGGGATGCTGTGGCGCACAATCGGCGGGCGCCCGCGGCGCGGTGAGCCCAACGTCCCGTCCGTATTTCCCACGGCGCGGTTACCGTCGACCGGGTGCCGGCGGCGTCGCCCAGACGAGGAGCAGGTGGCATGAAGATCGGGATTCCCCGGGAGTCGCGTCCCGGCGAGCGGCTGGTGGCCGCAACCCCCACGACGGTGGCGCAGCTGATCAAGCTGGGTTATGAGGTGGTCGTCGAGGCGGGCGCCGGTGTCGAGGCCGCGTACCCGGACGAGGCGTTCACCGAGGCGGGTGCGACCGTCGTACCGGCGAAGGCCGCGTGGTCGGCCGACATCGTGACGGTCGTCAACACGCCCGCGGACAAGCACCTGCGCACCCTGAAGAAGGGCCAGACCCTCGTCGCGATGCTCGGCCCGGCCGCCAACCCGGAGTTCGTCGAGACCCTCGCGAAGAAGGGCGTCACCGCGCTCGCGCTCGACGCCGTCCCGCGCATCTCGCGCGCGCAGGCGCTGGACGTGCTCAGCACGCTGTCCAACGTCGCCGGCTACCGCGCCGTCATCGAGGCTGCCGAGGAGTACGGCGGCATGTTCACCGGCCAGGTCACCGCGGCCGGCAAGACGGCGCCCGCGAACGTCTTCGTCATCGGTGCCGGTGTCGCCGGGCTCGCCGCGATCGGTGCGGCCAACAGCCTCGGCGCCCAGGTGCGGGCCTTCGACGTCCGCCCCGAGGTGGCGGAGCAGATCGAGTCGATGGGCGGCACGTTCGTCGACGCGCCCGAGGCCCAGCAGGAGGTCAGCGCGGACGGTTACGCCAAGCCGCTGACCGAGGAGCAGCAGGCGGCCGCGATGCGCGTCTACGCCGTCGAGGCGAAGCGGGCGGACGTGATCGTCACGACCGCGCTCGTGCGTGGCAAGGCACCGATCACGATCACCGCCGAGATGGTCGCGTCGATGCGGCCCGGCAGCGTGATCGTCGACCTCGGCGCCCCCGGCGGCGGCAACTGCGAGCTCACCGTGCCCGGCAAGCGCGTCGTCTCGGACAACGGCGTCGTCATCGTCGGCTACACGGACCTGACGAGCCGGATGCCGCGGCACACCTCGCAGCTGTTCGGCACCAACATCGTGCACCTCATGAAGCTCGTGACGCCGGAGAAGAACGGCGAGCTCACCCTCGACATGGAGGACCCGGTGCAGCGCGGCATGACCGTCACGCGCGAGGGCGAGGTGCTGTGGCCGCCACCACCGGTCGCGGTGTCCGCGGCCCCGTCCGCAACGGTCGCTGCCGCACCCGTCGTCGACCCGGAGGAGAAGGCGCGCCTCGACGCGCTGGCCGCCGCGTCCAAGGCCCGGCGCCGCCTCATCGGCGCCGGCGTCGCGGCGCTCGCCGTGATCCTCGCGGTGACGTTCTCGCCCGCGAGCTTCGTGACGGCGTTCACCGTGTTCGCGCTCGCCGTGATCGTCGGGTTCTACGTCATCAGCGGCGTCGCGCACTCGCTGCACACGCCGCTCATGGCTCAGACGAACGCGATCTCCGGGATCATCCTGGTCGGCGCCCTGCTCCAGCTGGGCTCGTCGGACCTGTGGATCATGAGCATGTCGTTCGTGGCCGCGACCATTGCGTCGATCAACATCTTCGGCGGGTTCCTGGTGTCGTACCGGATGCTCTCCATGTTCCGGAAGGAGGCATGAGGATGTTCCTCCACCTCATCCAGGGTCTGTACATCGTCGCCGGTGTCCTGTTCATCCTGTCGCTCGCCGGTCTGTCCAAGCAGACGACGGCGCGCACCGGCAGCATCGCCGGCATGGTCGGCATGGTGCTGGCCCTCGGGGCGACCGTCGCGCACTCGCTCTACATGTCCAACGAGGACCCGGAGAACCGCCAGTCGGTCCTCGTCACCGCGCTCCTCATCCTCGCCGTGCTCGGCCTCGGCGCCCTGATCGGTACCCCGATCGCGCGCAAGGTCGAGATGACGCAGATGCCCGAGCTGATCGCGGCGTTCCACTCGTTCGTCGGCATGGCGGCGGTCCTCGTCGGGTTCAACTCGTGGCTGGCCCCCGAGGGGCAGTCCGGCGCGGTGCACACCGTCGAGGTCGCCCTCGGCGTGCTCATCGGCGCGTACACGTTCACCGGGTCCGTCGTCGCCTACCTGAAGCTCTCCGCCAAGATGGGCTCGGCGCCGCTCGTCCTGCCCGGTCGGCACGTGCTCAACATCACCGGGTTTGTCGTCTTCCTCGGCCTGATGATCTGGCTGATCACCCTGGACCACGACCAGGTGGGCTTCGGGCTCGCGCTCGTCGCTGCGATGTCGGTCATCGGGTTCCTGCTCGGCTGGCACATGGTCGCCGCGATCGGCGGCGGCGACATGCCCGTCGTCGTCTCCATGCTGAACTCGTACTCCGGCTGGGCGGCCGCGGCCGCCGGCTTCATGCTCGGCAACAGCCTGCTCATCATCACCGGATCTCTCGTCGGGTCCTCCGGTGCGATCCTGTCGTACATCATGTGCAAGGCGATGAACCGCTCGTTCATCTCCGTGATCCTCGGCGGGTTCGGTGCGGAGGGCGGCACGGTCGTCTCGGGCGAGACCGACCACGGCGAGCACCGCGAGGTGAAGGCGCCCGAGGTCGCCGAGCTGCTGAGCGAGGCAAGCTCCGTCGTCATCGTCCCCGGCTACGGCATGGCCGTCGCCAAGGCCCAGTACCCGATCGCGGACCTCGTGTCCCGCCTGCGGGCCGCCGGGGTCGACGTGCGGTTCGGCGTGCACCCCGTGGCGGGTCGTCTGCCCGGCCACATGAACGTCCTGCTCGCCGAGGCCAAGGTGCCGTACGACATCGTGCTCGAGATGGACGAGATCAACGACGACTTCCCCTCGACGGACGTCGTGCTCGTCATCGGCGCGAACGACGTCGTGAACCCGTCGGCGCTCGACGACCCGAACTCCCCGATCGCCGGCATGCCGGTGCTCGAGGTGTGGAACGCCAAGCAGTGCATCGTCTTCAAGCGGTCGATGGCCACCGGTTACGCCGGCGTGCAGAACCCGCTGTTCTTCAAGGAGAACTCGGCGATGCTCTTCGGCGACGCGAAGGTCCAGGTGGAGGAGATCCTCGCCGCGCTCCGCTCGCGCGAGCCCGCGAACGCCTGACCTGCGCACACGCTCGATCCCGACGGCCGGTCCACCCCGCGGTGGGCTGGCCGTCGGCGCGCGTGGTCGAACGTCCTGACGCGTCGGCGGCGGTCGTGGCTAGGCTGGACCGCGGCCGGTTGATGTGGACCGGCGGCGGGTTCTCCCGGCCGCTGGCCAGCCCAGCGCCGTAGTCAACCCGGAACCGTCACCCGAACGCCCAAGAAGGAGCTTCCGTGGCCACAATCGAGGCCGTAGGCGCCCGCGAGATCCTCGACTCGCGCGGCAACCCCACTGTTGAGGTCGAGGTCGCCCTCGACGACGGCACGATCGCCCGCGCCGCCGTGCCCTCGGGTGCGTCGACCGGCGCGTTCGAGGCCGTCGAGCGCCGCGACGGCGACAAGGGCCGCTACCTGGGCAAGGGTGTCCAGGACGCGGTGACCGCCGTCATGGACGAGATCGCCCCCGAGCTGATCGGCTTCGAGGCGTCGGAGCAGCGCCTGGTGGACCAGGCCCTGATCGACCTCGACGGCACCCCGAACAAGGGCAAGCTCGGCGCGAACGCCATCCTCGGCGTCTCCCTCGCCGTGGCGAAGGCCGCTGCTGACAGCGCCGACCTGCCGCTGTTCCGCTACGTCGGTGGCCCGAACGCGCACGTCCTGCCCGTCCCGATGATGAACATCCTCAACGGTGGGTCGCACGCCGACTCCAACGTCGACATCCAGGAGTTCATGATCGCTCCGATCGGGCCGTCGACCTACCGCGAGGCCCTGCGCACGGGCGTCGAGGTCTACCACTCGCTGAAGTCGGTGCTGAAGGCCCAGGGCCTGTCCACCGGCCTTGGCGACGAGGGTGGCTTCGCCCCCAACCTGCCCAGCAACCGGGCCGCGCTCGACCTGATCCTCTCGGCGATCGAGAAGGCCGGCTTCAAGCCGGGCGAGGACGTCTGCCTCGCGCTCGACGTCGCGGCGACCGAGTTCTTCAAGGACGGCGCCTACCAGTTCGAGGGCAAGGCCATGTCGGGCGAGGAGATGATCGACTTCTACACGAAGCTGGTCGCCGACTACCCGCTGGTCTCCATCGAGGACCCGCTGTCCGAGGACGAGTGGGCCGACTGGGCCGGTCTGATGAACGTCGTGGGCGACAAGGTGCAGATCGTTGGTGACGACCTGTTCGTCACCAACCCGACGCGCCTCGCCCAGGGCATCGCGGGCAAGAACGCGAACGCCCTCCTGGTCAAGCTGAACCAGATCGGCACCCTGACCGAGACGCTCGACGCCGTGACCCTCGCCCAGCGCGCGGGCTTCATGACGATGACCTCGCACCGCTCCGGCGAGACCGAGGACGTCACGATCGCGGACCTGTCCGTGGCCACCAACGCCGGCCAGATCAAGACCGGCGCGCCGGCCCGTGGCGAGCGCATCAACAAGTACAACCAGCTGCTCCGCATCGAGGAGGAGCTCGACGACGCCGC
>JAEYXM010000159.1 GCA_023428465.1 Actinomycetes bacterium | reverse complement strand
GAGGTCGGACCCTGGATGCGGTGGGTGAGCGTGTTGCGGGCCCGGTACAGGTCGTTCGTGACGCTGGCGGTCTGCAGGCGCAGGCCGTTGTTCACCGACCACCTGCTGTTGTCCGGGTTGTGGTTCCACTCGTACTGCGGGCCGAGCGTGGTGCCGGAGAACGTGTCGGTGCCGGTGAGCGGCTTGACCGGGCGGGTCGGCAGCGGGTTGGGGTAGCTCGCGCCCCAGGCCCCGTTGACGGTCTGCAGCTGCGGCCAGCCGTCGGAGGTCCAGGTGATCGGCGCCAGCGTCGGCATCCGGCCGCCCGGGTAGGCGTCGGTGAATGCCATGTAGTACCAGGCGCCGGTCTGCGTCTGCACCAGCCCGCCCTGGTGCGGCACGCCGCCACCGGAGATCGGGCCGGGCAGGTTCAGCAGCACCTGCCGCTGCTCGTACGGGCCGAACGGGCCGTTCGTGGACTTCAGCACGTACTGGCCGTTGGCCGGCCGGGTCAGCCAGATGTAGTACGCGCCGTTGCGCTTGTAGAAGCGCGCCCCCTCCAGCGTGCCGATGCTCGACGGCGTCTGGTAGACCTGCTGCGCCCGCACCTGGCTGCGCCCGTCGGCGGAGAGCTGGGCCACGCTGATCGTGCCGTTGCCGTACGCGACGTACATGGTGTCGTTGTCGTCGATCAGCATGCCGGCGTCGTAGTAGCAGTTGGGGATGGTGGCAAGGCGGCTCCACGCGCCGTCCACGGCGGTGGCGGTGTAGATGTGGGTCTGCGCGAAATCGATGCACCCGGCCCAGTAGAACGTGCGGTTGCTCGGCCGGTAGTTCAGCGTCGACGCCCAGATGCCGTCCACGTACGCCTGCTCGCTGGCGCTCAGGTCGTACTTGGTGCCGAACTCCAGCCGCGGCACCGAGTGCCCGGCGAACTCCCAGTTCACCAGGTCCCAGGAGCGCAGCACCGGCGCGCCGGGCGAGTAGTGCATGGTGGAGGCGGACATGTAGTAGACGTCGCCGACCCGGATGATGTCGACGTCGGCGAAGTCCTGCCAGACCGCCGGGTTGGTGAAGTTGCCGCTCGGCGTGCCCGGGTCACCCGGGTTGCCGCCGACCCGCACCAGCTGCCACTGCTGGTTCGCGCCGTTCCAGTCGTCGTACTGGACGATGTTGCCGCCGTCGGCGGTGGAGGCGTTCTGCACCTCCATCACCTTGTTCGAGTTCCGGTTGATCAGCCGGACGTACCCGCTGTCGGAGTCGGCCAGCCGGAACTGCTGGTTGGTGCCGCCGTGGTCGGTCCACTGGACCACCGCGGCCCCGTTGGCGGTGGACGCGCCGGTCACGTCCAGCACCTTGCCCGAGTGCCGGGAGCGCAGCCGGTAGTAGCCACCGCCGGAGTCCACGAACTGCCACTGCTGCCAGGCGCCGTCGTTGCGCGTCCACTGGGTGATCCGCGCGCCGTCGTTCGTCGCCTGGTTGTACAGGTCCAGCGCCTTGCCGCTGTTGCGGTTCACCAGCACGTAGTACGCGCTGGTGTCCACGGTGGCCGCGGAGACGGGCGCGGGCACGGCGCCCACCACCACGCCACCGACAAGCAGCGCCACCATCCCGGCCAGCAGCCGGGACAGGCGTCCACGTCCACGGGACAGTCGAGCCGTCACCATGATCCTCCTTCGTCGACCGGAGCCCGGGCACGGCGACGCGCGCCGACGACGTCGGCGTTATCGCTAACAGCGATGCCCACCCAGGCGGGAGTCGGATCCCTGGCAACTGCGGCGCAGATCGCGCCCGGAACGGCCCGCGAGCGGTGCCGGTGACCCTATCCATCGACTGTGAGCGATAACATGGCGTTCGTCAAGGCGTAACACGCCGCCCGCCACGCGGGGTCGGCGCGGCGGGCGGCGAGGGGGTTCAGAAGCCCCGGGCGAGCCGGTAGTACGCCTGGTTCCAGCGCAGCTCGTCGGCGAAGCGGTGCGGACGCGTCTCGGCGTCGATGACCACCAGCTCGGTGCGGGCCATCTCGGCCAGGTCGCGCAGTTCCTCCACGCCGACGGCCTGGGACAGCACGGTGTGGTGCGGCGCGCCCGCGGTGATCCACGCCTCCGCCGAGCCGGCCAGGTCGGGCTGCGGACGCCAGACCGCGCGCGCCACCGGCAGCCGGCGCAGCGGGTGCGGCGGCGGCACCACGTCCACCGCGTTGGCGACCAGCCGGAACCGCTCCCCCATGTCTGCCATGCCCAGGACCACGGCCGGGCCGGGGGCGGCGTCGAAGACCAGGCGCACCGGGTCCTCCCGCCCGCCGATGCTCAGCGGATGCACCTGCGCGCTCGGCACGTCGGCGGCGATGCTCGGGCACACCTCCAGCATGTGCGCGCCGAGGATCAGCTCCTGGCCGAACGTCAGGTCGTAGGTGTAGTCCTCCATGAACGAGGTGCCGCCCGGCACCCCGACGGCCATCGCCTTGAGCGTGTGCACCAGCACCGAGGTCTTCCAGTCGCCCTCGCCGCCGAAGCCGTAGCCGTCGGCCATCAGGCGCTGCACCGCGATCCCGGGAAGCTGGCGCAGCCCGCCGAGGTCCTCGAAGTTCGTGGTGAACGCCCGGAACCCGCCGGCCTCCAGGAACGCGCGCAGGCCCAGCTCCTGGCGCGCCGCGTACCGCAGCGAGTCGTGCCGGTCCCCGCCGGGCCGCAGCTCCGGCGCCACCCGGAAGGTGTCGTCGTACTCCTTGACCAGGTCGTCCACCTGCGCGTCCGCCACCTGGTCGACGGCCGCGACGAGGTCGTTGACGCCGTAGGTGTTCACCGATACGCCGAAGCGCAGCTCCGCCTCGACCTTGTCCCCCTCGGTGACCGCGACGTCGCGCATGTTGTCGCCGAAGCGCGCCAGCCGCAGCGTCCGCAGCGCCGACCAGCCGACGGCCGCCCGGGCCCAGGCCGCGACCCGGCCGACGACGCGCGGGTCGGTGACGTGGCCGGCGACGGTCTTGCGGGCCACCCCGAGCCGGGTCTGGACGAACCCGAACTCCCGGTCGCCGTGCGCGGCCTGGTTGAGGTTCATGAAGTCCATGTCGATGGTCGCCCACGGCAGCTCGACGTTCGCCTGCGTGTGCAGGTGCAGCAGCGGTGTGCGCAGCGCGTCGAGGCCGGCGATCCACATCTTCGCGGGCGAGAACGTGTGCATCCACGCGATGACACCGATGCACGCGTCGTCGGCGTTCGCCTCGAGCGCGAGGCGGCGGATCGCCGCCGAGTCCGTCAGGACGGGCTTCCAGACCACGCGCACCGGCACGTCGCCGGACGCGTCGAGCGCGGCGGCGATGGCCTGCGACTGCTCCGCGACCTGGCGCAGCGTGTCCTCGCCGTACAGGCCCTGGCTACCCGTCGCGAACCAGACCTCGCGCTCGGCGTACGGCTTGCTCATCGGAACTCCTTCGTTCTCGGGTGGTGCGGCGGGCTGCGTGGGGGCTGAGTTGGGGCTGAGTGAGGAGGGGCTACTGCCCGTAGACGTTCTGGTACCGGTCGTAGAGGCGGTCGATGTCGCCGGTGTCGATGGGCAGCGGCTCGCCGAGCTGACGCGAGATGTGCACGGTCCGCGCGACCTCCTCGCACATCACGGCGGCCTTGACCGCCGCACGGGCGTCCTTGCCGATCGTGAACGGGCCGTGGTTGCGCATGAGCACCGCGGGGCTGCGCGACCCGCGCAGCGTCTCGACGATGCCCCGGCCGATCGAGTCGTCGCCGATGAGCGCGAACGGGCCCACGGGGACCGGCCCGCCGAACTCGTCGGCCATCATCGTCAGGACGCACGGCACGGCCTCGCCGCGCGCCGCCCACGCGGTCGCGTACGTGGAGTGGGTGTGCACGACGCCGCCGACCTCGGGCATGTGGCGGTACACGTACGCGTGCGCCGCGGTGTCCGACGACGGGGCCCGCGTGCCGTCGACGAGCGTGCCGTCGAGGTCGCAGACCACCATGTCCTCCGGCGTGAGGTCGTCGTAGGACACGCCGCTCGGCTTGATGACGAACAGGTCCGCCGTCGTCAGCCGCTGCGAGACGTTGCCCGCCGTCCAGACCACGAGGCCCCAGCGCGGCAGCTCGGCGTGCAGGTCGCACACCACGCGCCGCACGCGCTCGACCTCGAGGAGCACCTCGTCGGCGTAGTCGTCCAGCGTCGTCATGCGTCTCCTCCTGGGATCTGGATCGCCTCGGCCGCGGCGCGTGCGACCACGACACCGGCCTCGTACCGCTCGAGGTACCGCGTGAAGCCGGCGACGTCCGCGGCATCGGGCTCTGCGACGTCGACCTGGGCGTCCGCGAAGAGCCGCGTGGTCAGGTACGTCTGCAGGTCGAGCGCGGCGGGGTCCCCGCCCGTGGCGGTGAGGTAGCCGGCGAGCGCGGCCATGCCCCACGGCCCGCCCTCGCCCGCGGTCCTGGCGACGGCGACCGGGGCGCCGACCGCCGCCGCCAGGAGTCGCTGGGCGACACCGGCCGTACGGAACATGCCGCCGTGCGCGTAGAGGGTGTCGAGCTCGACACCCTCCGCGGCGAGCACGCGCATGCCCAGGCTCAGGGTGCCGAAGACGGCGTACACCTGGGTGCGCGCGAACGTGCCGAGCGTGAGCCGGCTGTCCGGGGTCCGCACGATCAGCGGCCGGCCCTCCTCGAGGCCGACGATCGGCTCGCCCGACAGGTAGTTGTAGGCGACCAGGCCGCCGCCGTCGGCGTCCGCGTCGAGCGCCGCACCGAGCAGCGCGCCGAAGACGGCGTCGGGTGCGACGGGGTGCCCGAGGGCCGCGGCGAACTGCCCGAACACCTCGGCCCACGCGCCGAGCTCGCTCGCGCCGTTGTTGCAGTGCACCATCGCGACGAGGTCGCCTGCGGGGGTCGTCACGACGTCGAGCTCGTGGTGGACCTGGGCGAGGGGCCGTTCGAGGACGACCATCGCGAACACCGAGGTCCCGACGCTGACGTTGCCGGTGCGCGGCGCGACCGCGTTGGTCGCCACCATGCCGGTGCCGGCGTCGCCCTCGGGCGGGCACAGCGGGATGCCGGGCTGCAGGGTGCCGCTCGGGTCGAGCAGGGCCGCGCCCTCCGCGGTGAGCCGGCCGGCCTCCTGGCCGGCGACGAGCACCTCGGGCAGCAGGTCCGCCACGCGCAGCCCCGGGCGCCTGGCGCCGACGAGCGCCTGGACCTTGGCGAGCATCGCGGCGTCGTAGTCGCGCGTGGCCGGGTCGATCGGGACCATGCCGGACGCGTCCCCGACGCCGAGCACGGCCCGGCCGGTGAGTCGCTGGTGCACGTAGCCCGCGAGCGTCGTGACGGCGGCGAGGCGCTCCACGTGGGGCTCGTCGTCGAGGATCGCCTGGTAGAGGTGCGCGATGGACCACCGCAGCGGGATGTTGAACCCGAGCAGCTCGCTGAGCTCGGCAGCGGCCGGGCCGGTCGTGGTGTTGCGCCAGGTGCGGAAGGGCACCAGGAGCTCACCGGCGGCGTCGAACGCGAGGTAGCCGTGCATCATCGCGGAGACGCCCATGGCGCCGACGGTGGTCAGTGGCACGCCGTACTTCTGCTCGACGTCGGCGCGGAGCGCGGCGACGCACCCCTGCAGGCCGGCCCAGACGTCCTCGAGCGCGTAGGTCCAGGTGCGGTCGACGAACCGGTTCTCCCAGTCGTGGCTGCCGCTGGCGAGCGGCGTGCCATCGGGGCCGACGAGGACGGCCTTGATGCGCGTGGACCCGAGCTCGATGCCGAGCGCCGTGCGACCCGCGGTGACGTCCTCGGCGTGGGGCCGGTGGTCGTCCGTCGTCATCATGACCCTCCGTCGCGTCGTCGCGTGCAGGGCGGCCTCCGCCGCGTCGTCGTCATGTTAGCGCTCACATGGACGCAGGTGTCAAGGCGGCAGATCGGACCGGTCACGACGACGGACCCGAGGCCACGACGTTCGCCCGGTCGCCCGACGCCGTGACGATGTCGAGGCCTTCGGTGAAGATCTCGAACGTGCGCTCGATCACCTCGGCGAACGGCGCCGCGTAGTCCGTCCCCTGCCAGTGGTGGAACATGCCGAGCAGCCCGCCGACGAAGGCGTGCGAGAACACCTGGACCTCGAGGTCGGTCTCCGGTCGGCGCAGCTGCGCGGCGAGGAGCTGCTCGACGACCTCGACGATCGCGTACGTCGCGGTGACGGCGGCCTGCTCGAGCTCCGGGCTCGAGAACGCCAGCCGCAGGCGCCGGACGATCCGCTGCTCGTCCTCGGGCTCCAGCGCGCCCAGCATGCCGACCAGGACGCGCCGCACGCCCTCGAGCGGCACCGGCGCGGCGAAGCCCTCGGCGAGGTAGCGCTCCAGCTCCGGGTCCCACTCGTCCCAGAAGACGAGCTGCTCCTTGGTGCCGAAGTACCGGTACACGCTGCTGGGCGAGACATCGGAGGCCTCGGCGATCTCCTCGACGGTGACGGCCTCGAAGCCGCGCTCCTCGAACAGGTCGAGGGCCACGGACTGGATGCGGTACATCGCCGCCGTCCGCTTGCGCTCACGCAGCCCACCGGTCACGGGCACCACCGTAGCAAAGTCGCGTCACGCTCTCACTTGACAGTGACTATCAGTCGCGGTTCACTCGCTCCTGACAGTGACTCTCAGAATTGAGTCTCATCCACGCCCACCGGAAGGGGACCCCGTGGAGCACGTGATCCGCACCCGCGGCCTGACCAAGTCCTTCGGCCGCACCACCGCCCTCGACGGCCTCGACCTGACCGTCGGTCGCGGCGAGGTGCACGGGTTCCTCGGACCCAACGGCGCGGGCAAGTCCACGACCATCCGCGTGCTCCTAGGCCTGCTGCGCAAGGACGCCGGCGACGTCAGCCTGCTCGGCGGCGACCCGTGGCGCGACGCCGTGCAGCTGCACCGCCGCCTCGCGTACGTGCCCGGCGACGTGAACCTGTGGCCCAACCTCAGCGGTGGCGAGGCGATCGACCTGCTCGGCTCGCTGCGCGGCTCGCAGGACCTCGCTCGCCGCGACGAGCTCGTCGAGCGGTTCCAGCTCGACCCGACCAAGAAGTGCTCCGCCTACTCCAAGGGCAACCGGCAGAAGGTCGCGATCGTCGCGGGCCTCGCCGCCGACGTCGAGCTCTTCCTCCTCGACGAGCCCACGTCCGGCCTCGACCCGCTCATGGAGAGCGTCTTCCAGGACGTCGTCCGGGAGATCACCGCGCGCGGCGGCACCGTCCTCCTGTCGAGCCACATCCTCGCCGAGGCCGAGGCCCTGTGCGACACCGTGTCGATCATCCGCGCCGGCCGGGTCGTCGAGTCCGGCACGCTCGCCCAGCTGCGGCACCTGACCCGCACGTCCCTGCACGTCACCACGCGCGAGCCCGTCGACGGCCTGGCCACCACGCCCGGCCTCCACGACGTCCAGCTGTCCGACGACGGCCGCACCGCCGCGTTCGAGGTCGAGTCCGACCAGCTGGGCCACGTCGTCGCGCACCTCGCCGCGCACGGAGTCCTCGCGCTCACGAGCACCCCGCCGACGCTCGAGGAGCTGTTCCTGCGGCACTACGGCGACGAGCTCGCCACGCTCGGCGGAAACGGAAACGGCAACGGCAACGGCGCGGGGGCCGCCCGATGACGACGACCCAGCCCCTCGTGGGGACCTGGCGCCTGGTGCGCCTCGCCCTGCGCCGCGACCGCATCATCCTGCCGATCTGGATCGCGTCGATCGCCCTGCTCGCGTGGGCGATCGTAGCCAGCTACCAGGGCACCGTCGCGACCCCCGAGGCCCGCATCTCGACGGCCACGTTCTCCGCCGGCAACCCCCTCGCGCGGGTCTTCGACGGCCCGGCGTCCGGCACCGAGCTGGGCGCCATGGCGCTCGTCGAGGGCTGGAAGGTCCTCGCGGTCCTCACCGCGCTCATGGCCGCGCAGGCGGTCGTCCGGCACACGCGCCAGGACGAGGAGGCCGGGCGCGCCGAGCTGATCGGGTCCGCCGTCGTCGGTCGGCACGCACGCCTCGTCGCGGCGCTCGTCGTCGCCGTCGGCGCGAGCCTCGCGGTGGGCGTCGCGGCGGCGGTCGCGATCGCCGCGCCCAGCGGGCTCGGCTGGGCGGGCGCGTGGGCGGAGGGCATGGCCGGTGCGGGCATGGGCATCGTGTTCGCCGGCGTCGCGGCGGTCGCCGCGCAGGTGTTCAGCACCGCGCGCGGGGCCAACGCCGTCGCGGGCGGCGTCCTCGGGCTCGCGTTCGTCCTGCGCGCCACGGGTGACGTCGCCGGTGAGGTCACCGACGGCGGCGTCGTCGTCCGGAGCCGCTGGCCGTCCTGGCTGTCACCGTACGGATGGGGCCAGCAGGTGCGGCCCTACTACGAGAACAACTGGTGGATCGGGCTGCTGTTCGTCGCCCTCGCCGCCGTCCTGGTCGCCGTCGCCTTCCACCTCGCCGGCCGGCGCGACGTCGGGCTGGGCATGGTGCCCCAGCGCACCGGGCCGGCCCGCGCCGACGCGTCGCTGCGGTCCACCCTGGGCCTGGCGTGGCGCCTCCAGCGCGGCATCCTGGTGACCTGGACCCTCGGGATCGCGGTCTTCGCCGGCGTCTTCGGGTCGATGGGCGACAGCGTCAAGACCTACCTCGACGAGAACCCCGAGATGGCGGACATGCTCGCCGCACTCAGCCCCGGGAGCGACGCCGTGGAGCTCTACACGGTGTTCGTCATGGCCCTGCTCGGCATCGCGACCGGCGGGTACGTCGTCCAGGCGCTCCTGCGGATGCGGACCGAGGAGGTGTCCGGGCGGGTCGAGCCGCTCCTCGCGACCGCCACCGGGCGCCACCGCTGGCTCGGCGGGCACGTGGGGATCGTCGCCGCGGGCACGGTCCTGGTGCTCGGCGTCGCGGGGCTCGTCGCGGGCGGCGCGCTCGCCGTGGCCGCGGCCGACCCCGGGACGGGGCCACGCGACCTCGTCGTCGCCGCGCTCGTGCAGATCCCGGCGGTGCTCGCGCTCGGCGGGTTCGTCGTCGCCGCGTTCGCCCTGCTCCCCCGCTGGGCGGGCCCGGTCACGTGGTTCGCGCTCGCGGCGGCGCTCGTCATGGGTCAGCTCGGCGAGCTCTTCGAGCTGCCGCAGTGGATGCTCGACGTCTCGCCGTACACGCACGTCCCGACCATCCCGGCCGAGCCGTTCTCGGCCACGCCGGTCGTGTGGCTCACCGTGGCCGCCCTCGCGCTCGGCGGGCTCGGGTTCGCCGCGTTCCGGCGTCGGGACCTCGCCATCGGGGCGTGAGACGACGCGCCGCGGCGGTCGGACGACGTCGCGGGACGCAGCGCGTCAGGCGCTCGTCGTCAGGCGTGGCGCGTCACGCGCGGGGCGGCCCGCTGCTCGCCCGCACGACGACGCTCGGCTCGATGAGCGCGGACGTCACCGTTCGCCCGGCGATCGCCTCGACGAGCAGCTCGATGCACGTGCGCCCGAGCGCCCCGAACTCCTGGCGCACCGTCGTCAGCGGCGGGAAGAAGTTCGCCGAGCCGTCCACGTCGTCGAACCCGACCACCGACACGTCGTCGGGCACGCGCACGCCCGCCTCCGCGAACGCGCGCAGCAGACCGAGGGCGAGCTGGTCGTTCGCGGCGAACACCGCCGTCGGGAGGTCCCCCGCGGTGAGCGAGCGGCCGACGGCGTACCCGCGCGCCGCGCTCCAGTCGCCCGGGATGGGCTCGTGCGCCGTGACGCCGGCCGCGGCGAGCTCCTCGCGCCAGCCCTGGATGCGCCAGCGCGCGTCCAGCCAGTCCACCGGGCCGGCGAGGTGCACGACGTCGGTGTGACCCAGGTCGAGCAGGTGCCGCACGGCCATGCGCGCACCCGCGTACTGGTCGACGCCGACCGTGTGCAGCGAGCCGGGCAGGTCCTTCGGGCCGACCATGACGATCGGCACGGGCTCGTCGAACGCCTGCACGGCCTCGACCGCGTCGTCGTGCGCGGCGATGACGACGACGCCGTCCACGCCCTGCGACATGAAGTGCTCGAGGACGCCGGCGACCCGTTCCGCGGACCAGCGCGGGACGGTCGCGAGGCTCACGAACAGCCCGGCGTCGCGCGCCGCGCCCTCGAGAGCGATGAGCGTGCTCGTCGGGCCGAACAGGGCCGAGCCCGAGCTGACCACGCCGATCGTGCCCGTGCGGCGGGTGACCAGGGCGCGCGCCGCGGTGTTGCGGCGGTAGCCGAGCTGGGCGATGGCGTCCAGGACGCGCTGGCGGGTCTCGGGGCGCACGCTCGGGTGGTCGTTGAGGACGCGCGAGACCGTCTGGTGGGAGACGCCCGCGAGCTGCGCGACGTCGCTCATCGCCGGCGGCCGCGGGACGTTCATCGCTGCTGCTCCGCGCGCTCCGCCTCGGCTGCGAGCTCGCGCGACCGGTCACGGGCCGCCCGCGCCGCCGCGAGGACCGCCGCACGCGCGCCGTGCGCGTCGAGCTGCTCGAGGCCCGCGACGGTCGTCCCGCCCGGGGAGGACACCCGCTCGCGCAGGACGACGGGGTGGTCGCCCGTGCGGGCGAGCAGCTCCGCCGAGCCGCGGAACGTCGCGATCGCCAGCTCGAGGGCCTGCGGGCGCGGCAGGCCCAGCAGCACGCCGGCCTCCGCGAGCGCGTCCACGAGGTAGAAGACGTACGCCGGACCCGACCCGCTCACCGCGGTCACCGCGTCGAGGTGCGCCTCCGGCACCTCGATGAGCACACCCGTCGCCTCGAGCAGACGCCGCGCGAGGGCCAGGTGCCCAGGACCCGCGGAGCGCCCGGCGCTCATCCCGCTCGCACCCGAGCCGATGACCGCGGGCGTGTTCGGCATGACCCGGACCACCGGCGTGCCGAGCGGGAGCCGCTTCTCGTAGAACGCCAGCGGCAGGCCCGCCGCGACCGACACCACGAGCACCCCGCCCGACAGGACGGGCGTCACCTCGGCGAGCGCGGCCGCGACGTCGTTCGGCTTGAGCGCGACCAGCACGACGTCCGCGCCGCGCACCGCCTCCGTGAGGGACGACGTCGTGCGCACCGCGTGCGAGGCCGCGAGCGCCTCGGCACGGGCCCGGGACTTCTCGGCGACGACGACCGCCGCCGCAGGCACCCCGCCGCGCACGATGGCGACGACCAGGGCCTCGCCCATGACACCGCCCCCCAGGACGGCGACGCGCTGCGGATCCATCGAACCCTCCGTCACAGGGGGAAGGCGGTGTAGAGGTCGCGGACCGCGGCCGCGGGGCCCTCGAGCTGCAGGAGCACCGTGGTGTTGGTCCACCACAGCGACGCGGTGCCGTCCTCGCGGGGGATGAACAGGAAGCGGCCGACCTGCGCGCCGTCGACCTCGACCGTGCCCTGCTCGGGCTCGAGCGTCGGGGGGGCGTCGGTCGCGTCGTCGGCACCCTCGGTGCCCTCGGTGTCCTCCGTGGCCTCGGCGTCCTCGGTGTCCGTCTCCGTCGCGCCGCTGTCCGCACCGATCGGGTTCTGCGCGAGGACCTGCTCGAAGACCGCGTCCGCCGCGGCCGCGTCACGGTACTGGCCCGCGTGGAGGACGACCGTCTGCGCGCCGTCGGTGTACGTGGCCTGCCAGGCCTCGACCGCGCCACCGACCAGCAGCGGCTGGTGCTCGACGACCTCGCTCAGCGCGAAGGCGAGCACGGTCGACGGGAGCGCCTGCTGGAACGCGGTCCCGCCCTCGCGGGCGACGGGCTCCACCGTGGGCGTCGGCACCGGGAGCGTCACGGTCACCGCCGCCGGCGTCTGGGGAGCCTCGGCCTCGTCCTTGCCCGTCATGAGCACGATCGCGGTGACCGCGCCGCCGATCACGACGACGCCGATGACGATGAGCAGCCACAACGGGGGCCGACGCCGACCCGCGGTCTCCCGGCCGCCCGAGCCGGACCCAGCGCCCGAACCGGAGCCTGAGCCCGAGTCCGAACCGGAGCCCGAACCGGACCCGACGCCACCGTCGGCGGCACCGAAGCCGCCCGCGGAGCCGAAGCCGGTGCCCGCGGACCGACCCGAGAAGCCGGTCGGCGCCACGGGGCGCTCGGGGTCCGAGCCGGACCTGCCGACCACCCCGCCGCCCACGCCGGACGTCCCGTCGGCGACTCGCTCGAACGGCCAGTTGCCGCCCCCGCCCGTGCTGCTGGTCATGCACCCTCCCTGCGCGCGTCCTGCGCGTCAGCCTAGGGCCTGGTGCGGCGCGTGCGGCATGGCGGGGCCGCGCGTCGGGACGTGCGGCCCCGCGACGCCGTCAGGGTGTGCGCCGGTGCAGGGTGAGCGAGCCCAGGACGAGCGACCCCACGATGAACAGGACGATGGCGCCGATCGCGCCCTGCACGCCCGCGAAGTCGGCACCGGCCGCGAGGTGCTGCTGGGCCTCCATGCCGTAGGTCAGCGGCATCGCGCGCGAGAACCACTCGAGCGCGGTCGGCATGAGCTCGCGCGGCATGATGAACCCGCCGGTGAGCAGCTGGGGCAGGATCACCACGGGCATCATCTGGACGGCCTGGAACTCGGTGCGCGCGAGCGACGACGCGGCCAGCCCGAGCGCGGTCCCGAGCACGGCGTCGAGCACCGCCACGACGACGACGAGCCCCAGCGAGCCCTGCACGTCCATGCCGCACACCCACACGGCCCACGCGGTGAGGACGAGCGCCTGGACCGTCGCGAGCGCGGCGAACGCGAGCGCGTAACCGAGGACGAAGTCGGCGCGCCGGATCGGGGTCGTCATGAGCCGCTCGAGCGTGCCGGACTGGCGCTCGCGCAGCGTGGCCACGCTCGTGACGAGGAACATGATGAACAGCGGGAAGATCCCGAGCAGCAGGGGCCCGAACTGGTCGATGACCGGGGTCCCCTCGTACATCCAGGCCACGATCCCCATGAGCACGCACGGGACGACCAGCAGGATCGCGATGAGCCGCTTGTCCGTGCGGATCTGCTGCAGCACGCGCACGGCGGTGACGTAGGTCAGGCGGGCGTTCATCGGGTGGTCTCCTGGTCGTGGGCGTCGGCCGCGTTCGCGGCGTCGACGAGCTGCAGGAACGCGGCCTCGACGTCGGGCGTCCCGGTGCGCTCGAGGAGGGGGGCCAGCGCGTCGTCGGCGAGAACGACGCCCTCGCGCATGAGGATGAGGCGGTCGCAGCGCTGCGCCTCGTCCATGACGTGGCTCGAGACGAGCATCGCGATACCCCGGTCGGCGAGCCGGTGGAACAGGGCCCACAGGTCGCGGCGCAGGACGGGGTCCAGGCCCACGGTGGGCTCGTCGAGGACGAGCACCTCGGGGGTGCCGAGGAGCGCCGCCGCGAGGGAGACGCGCGAGCGCTCGCCACCGGACAGGACGCCCACGCGGCGGTCGGCGATGCGATGGAGGTCGACGTCGTGCAGCGCCTGGGCGACGTCGCCGTCCGCCGCGCCGAGGAGTCGGGCGAAGTAGCGCAGGTTCTCCTCGATCGTGAGGTCGTCGTAGACGCTCGGGTCCTGCGTGACGTAACCGACGCGGTCGCGCAGGCGCGGGTGGCCGGCGGGAAGGCCGAGGACCTCGACCGTGCCGGTCACGTTCTGCTGCACGCCGACGACGGCGCGCATCACCGTGGTCTTGCCGCTGCCGCTGGGGCCGAGGAGGCCGACGACCTCCCCGGGGTCGACCTGCAGGTCGACCCCGCGGATCACGTGGTTGCGCCCGCGCATGACGTGCAGGCCCTGGATGGTGACGGCGGGCATCTTTTTCTCCACATGAGGAAATCTACTCCCGGGGGTGCCGGGACGCGCAAGGGCCTAGGGCCCGGAGATCTCCGGCGGTCCGGCGGGCGGTCCGGCGGACGGCCCGGGCGCCTCGCCGACCGCCCCGCCCGGCGGCCTGCCGTACGAGCGGAGCGCCTCGCGGAAGGCGTCCGGCAGGTGCGCCGGGGACGCGGCGTCGGGCGCGGGGCCGTCGACGTACCGCTGCAGCGACGGCGCCATCCACGCGACGACCTGCTCGACGGGCGCCGACGCGAGCGGCTCGATCCGGACGACGTGCCGCGCCACCAGGAGCCCCACGACCTGCGACGCCATGAACGTCGCCCGCAGCCCGGCGTCGGGACCACCGACCCGCGCGGCGATCCGCTCGAAGACCTCCGCGGCCAGGTAGTCACGGATGGCGCCGCCGTCCTCCCCGGACACCGCCGCCGACAGGACCATCTGGAGCCGTTCCGGTCCCCCCGGGATGTCCCAGACCGTCAGGACCACGGTGAGCAGGCGCGCCGCGATCCCCTCCGGCGGGCCGTCCAGCACCCGGTCCACCATGCGCGCCGGGTTCACGAGCGGATGCATGAGGCTCGCGGAGAGCAGCTCCGACTTGCCGTCCGGGTACCAGTAGCGCACCAGCCCCGGGTCGACGCCCGCGCGTCGCGCGATACCGCGCACGCTCGCCTTCGCGTACCCCCGGGCGGCGAACTCCGCGCGGGCCGCGGCGAGGATCTGCTCGCGCGTGTCCTCCCCGCCGGCCCGGCGCCCCCGCCGGCGCGGCGCGGTGTCAGCGCCCCGTTCCTCCATCCCGCCAGCGTAGGGCGGCCCGACGCGCGGTCGGCGGGTCGGGGATGTCGGGCGGGCCGTGTCGGACGGCGCCGGTACCGTCGCCGCATGTCCACCACCTCCGCGCGTTCGGCCGCGTCCGGCACCGCGGGCTCGCGCAGCACGTCGCGCAACACCCGTCCGGGCTACGTCTGCACGGAGTGCGGGTGGACGGCCGGCAAGTGGGTGGGCCGGTGCGGCGAGTGCCAGGCGTGGGGCACGGTCCTGGAGGACGCGGGGCCGTCCGCCGGCCCCCGCACGGTCGCCACGGCGCCGACGCGCGGCCCCGCCCGCCCCATCGGCACCATCGACGTGGAGGCCGCGCGGGCGCGGCCCACGGGCGTCGGCGAGCTCGACCGCGTGCTCGGCGGCGGGCTGGTGCCGGGCGCCGTCGTGCTCATGGCGGGCGAGCCCGGCGTGGGCAAGTCGACCCTGCTGCTCGACGTCGCGGCGAGCGTCGCGCGCGAGGGCACCGTCCTGTACGTGACCGGCGAGGAGTCGGCAGGGCAGGTTCGGTTGCGCGCGGAGCGCATCGGCGCGCTCGCGCCCGGCCTGCTGCTGGCAGCCGAGACGGACCTCGGCGCGGTCCTCGGGCACCTCGCGGCGACGGAGCCCGCGCTGCTCGTCGTCGACTCGGTACAGACCGTCGCGTCCGCGCAGGTCGACGGCGCGCCGGGCGGCGTCGCACAGGTCCGGGAGGTCGCCGCGGCCCTCATCGCAGCCGCCAAGGAGCGGGACATCCCGGCGCTCCTCGTCGGGCACGTCACCAAGGACGGCAGCGTCGCCGGGCCGCGCACGCTCGAGCACCTCGTTGACGTCGTGTGCCAGGTGGAGGGCGACCGGCACTCCCGCCTGCGCCTCATCCGCGCCACCAAGAACCGCTACGGCCCCACGGACGAGGTCGGCTGCTTCGACCTCACGGACGCGGGCGTCGTCGAGCTCACGGACCCGAGCGGCCTGTTCCTGTCCGCGTCGGTCCACGACGTGCCGGGCACGTGCGTCACGGTCACCCTCGAGGGCCGCCGCCCGCTCGCAGCCGAGATCCAGGCGCTCGTCGCGCCATCCATGCTGAGCAACCCGCGCCGGACGACGAGCGGCCTCGACTCCAGCCGCCTCGCCATGGTCCTCGCGGTGCTCCAGCGCCGCGGCGGGGTCCGCCTCGGCGACGCGGATGTCTACGCGTCCACCGTCGGTGGGGCGCGCGTGGTCGAGCCGGCAGCGGACCTGGCGCTCGCGCTCGCGGTCACCGGCAGCGCCGCCGACTCCCGGTCGGGCGGCCTCGTCACGTCGGGCCTCGTCGCGTTCGGCGAGGTCGGGCTCGCCGGCGAGGTCCGGGCGGTGCACGGCCTGCGCCGTCGGCTCGCCGAAGCCCGGCGGCTCGGGTTCACCAGCGCCATCGTGCCCGCGGGGTCGCTCGAGCCGGGCGACACCCCGGACGGCATGACCGTGCTC
Organism: Actinomycetes bacterium; assembly: GCA_023428465.1. Taxonomy (GTDB): domain Bacteria; phylum Actinomycetota; class Actinomycetes; order Actinomycetales; family Cellulomonadaceae; genus Actinotalea. Next base: position 2,317 of record JAEYXM010000159.1, on the reverse strand, counting down.
CCGGCGCGCGACGTCCGGCACGCCATCGACCTCGCCGGCGGCCTGCACGCAACCCCCGGAGGGGCCTCGGTTCCGCGAGAGCCCGACGGGCCACCGCCGGGCGCGAGCGGGACGCGAACAGCCGGCGCCTGAGCGCTTTTCACCCGATCGGACCATGGTCATCGGCTCTGGCAGGCGACACCCGCCGGTCAGACGACCCGTCCGGGTGACGTACGCGCGTACGCTTTGGCCGTGGTCACCACCGAGCGCACCCCCGAGGAGACGCTGCGAGCGACGCTCGCCGCCGTCGCACCGGGCACCGAGCTGCGCGACGGCCTCGAGCGCATCCTGCGCGGCCGCACCGGCGCGCTCATCGTCTTGGGCCACGACAGGGTCGTGGACTCGATGTGCTCGGGTGGCTTCATCCTCGACGTCGGGTTCTCCGCCACGCGCCTGCGCGAGCTCTGCAAGATGGACGGCGCCGTCATCGTCGACCGGGACGCGAGCCGCATCGTCCGTGCGGCGGTGCAGCTGCTCCCCGACCCGACCATCGAGACGACCGAGTCCGGCACACGCCACCGCACCGCCGAGCGCGTCGCCAAGCAGTCCAGCTTCCCCGTCATCTCGGTGAGCCAGTCCATGCGCATCGTCGCGCTCTACGTGGGCGGACTCCGGTACGTCCTCGAGGAGTCCGACGTCATCCTGTCGCGCGCCAACCAGGCGCTCGCGACGCTCGAGCGCTACAAGGCCCGCCTCGACGAGGTCAGCGGCACGCTGTCCGCCCTCGAGATCGAGGACCTCGTCACCGTGCGTGACGTCGCCGCCGTCGTGCAGCGCCTCGAGATGGTCCGCCGCATCTCCGAGGAGATCGAGGGCTACGTCGTCGAGCTCGGCACGGACGGGCGCCTCATGTCGCTGCAGCTCGACGAGCTGGTGGGCGGCATCGGCTCCGACCGCCAGCTCGTCGTCCGGGACTACGTCGACCCCGGCAAGGGCGGCCGCAACCACGCCGACGTCCAGGCCGCGCTGTCCGCGCTGGACTCCACCGAGCTGCTCGACCACGCGCGCATCGCGCGCATCCTCGGCATCGTCGGCCCGGAGGACTCCCTCGACGGTGCGGTCGCACCCCGCGGCTACCGCCTGCTCTCACGGGTCCCGCGCCTGCCCGGCACCATCGTCGAGCGGCTCGTCGGGCACTTCGGTGGCCTGCAGAAGCTCCTCGCGGCCGGCATCGACGAGCTCATGGCGGTCGAGGGCGTCGGCGAGCAGCGGGCCCGCGCCGTGCGCGAGGGCCTGTCGCGGCTCGCGGAGTCGAGCATCCTCGAGCGGTACGTCTGACCGTTCCGGCTCGGTACGTCTGACCGCCCCGGCGGCGTCAGCCGAGGTTGAACGTCGCCGGTTCGCTCTCCGCGCCGACGAGCTTCGCGACCACCCGGTACGTGCCGGGCCGCGGCTCGGGCAGGCCTTCACCGCACTGCTCGTTCGACCGGATGCGGCCCCAGTTCACGGCGACCGGCTCGTCCGACGTGCCCGCCGGCAGGAGCAACACGCGGTCGGGGGCGTCCTCGGCCAGGCAGTCGAGCGAGGACCAGATGCGGTCCGAGCCCGACGTGACGAGCAGCTCGCGGGACTTGTCGCCCGCGTCGACGGTACAGCTGGAGTCGCCGGTGTTGGTGATGCGGACGGTGAACGTGGGGTTGACCCCGGCCGCGTAGCTCGCGGCGTCCGCGGTGACGACGAGCGTGAGGTCGGCGGCCGTGCACGTGCGCGCCGCGCCGGAGTCGCCTGCCGGGTCGACCGGCTGCTCGCCTGCCTGCCCGGCGGCCTCGTCGGTCTCGGTCGCAGCGGCGTCGTCGGTCTGGTCCGCGGCCGCGTCGCCGCCACCGCCGCCGCGGGTCATCGACCACAGCAGCAGGATGACGAGCAGGAGGGCGCCCAGCACCACAGCGCGCCGGATCCAGTAGACCCGCGCGGGCTGCGGACCCACGGGCCGCAGGATGGAGCTCATCGCCGCCTCCTCTCCATACATCACGGTACGGCCGCAGCCACCCGCGACCCGGCAAGCAGGCGACAACACGCCGATGGGCGACGATGAGGGCGTGGATCCGCTCGTCGCGCCCGTCGTCGCCTGGTACGACACCGCCGCGCGCGACCTGCCGTGGCGGGCCCCCGACCGCACGCCCTGGGGCGTCCTGGTGAGCGAGGTCATGCTGCAGCAGACGCCGGTCGTGCGCGTGCTCCCGCGGTGGCTCGAGTGGATGGACCGGTGGCCGGCACCCGCGGACCTCGCGGACGCCCCGGTCGCCGACGTCCTGCGGGCGTGGGACCGGCTCGGGTA